>NZ_CP173255.1:952500-1267500 GCF_044881195.1 Sphingomonas sp. MMS24-J45
CTTGCGGCTGCGCTTCGGCTTCGGGGCGGGTTCTTCCGACACCGGCACGCCCACCGTCACGCTGCTCGTTTCGGCTTCGGCCGTAACCGGTGCCTCGACATCGGCGGATTTTGCCTTGCGACGGCTACGCTTGGGTTTCGTCTCAGTCTCCACTTCCGGCTCTGCCACCGCTTCGACGACCGGAGCGGCCTTCTTGGCAGCCTTGGGCTCGGCATCACGCGCACGCGGACGACGGCGACCCTTTTTGGGTGCGTCCGCCTCGGGCTCTGCTTCGGCTTCGACCGCAACCGCGACTGGCGCTTCGCTTACGACAGCGACGGTCTCGTCGATCGGCGCGTCGGCTGCTTCGTCAGCAACCTGCTCGTTCGCCTGCTCAGCGTCGCTGCGACGACCACCGCGACGACCACGGCGACCGCGACGGCGACGACCGCCGCCCTCGCTGCCTTCACCCTCGTCGCTGGCGACGGGTGCTTCCGCGCCGTCCTGCGCGGCCGCGTCCTGCTCCTCGCCATCGGCAAGGGTCTGCTCGCCCTCGACGCTCTCACCCTCGGGCCGTGCGCGGCCACGCCGACCGCGACGGCGGCGACGACGGCGCGAACCGCCTTCTTCGTCACCCGAACGCTCGGGCCGGTCGCCGCGCGGCTCGCGGGCTTCGCGCGGCTGCTCGACTTCCTCTTCCTCGATCTCGTCTTCGATTTCCTCTTCGACGAACTCTTCCTCGATCTCCTGGATCGGAGCCTCGAAGCGTGGACGATAGGCCGGTGGCGGACCGCCGACTTCGACCGACATGCGCGCCCCTTCCTGCTCACCGTCGGGCGCGACTTCGATCATCACGCCGTAGCGTTCCTCGATCTCGGCCAGTTCCGCACGCTTGCGGTTGAGCAGATAGAAGGCTGCTTCCTGGCTCGCGCGCAGCAGGAGCTGCGATCCGCGACCCTGTGCCGCTTCGTCCTCGAGCAAACGCAGCGCCGACAGGCCCGAAGACGATGCCGTACGGACGAAGCCCGAGCCTTCGCAATGCGGGCACGGCCGGGTCGAGGCTTCGAGCACGCCGGTGCGCAACCGCTGGCGGCTCATTTCCATCAGCCCGAACGACGAAATGCGGCCGATCTGGATGCGCGCGCGATCGTTCTTCAGCGCCTCCTTCATCGCCTTCTCGACTTTGCGGTTGTTCGAGGCGTTATCCATGTCGATGAAGTCGATCACGATCAGCCCGGCCATGTCGCGCAGGCGCAACTGCCGCGCGATTTCGGCGGCGGCCTCGAGGTTGGTCGCGGTCGCGGTCTGCTCGATCGAATGTTCGCGGGTCGAACGGCCGGAGTTGATGTCGATCGACACCAGGGCTTCGGTCGGGTTGATGACGAGGTAACCGCCCGACTTCAACTGCACCAGCGGGTGGTACATCGCGGACAATTGTTCCTCGACCCCGGCGCGCTGAAACAGCGGCACCGGATCGCTGTAATGCTTCACCTTGCGCGCATGGCTCGGCATCAGGAGCTTCATGAACTCCTTGGCGTGGCGATAGCCGTCTTCGCCTTCGACGATCACCTCGTCGATATCCTTGTTATAGATATCGCGGATCGCGCGCTTCATCAGGTCGCTATCGGCATAGACCAGCGCAGGCGCGGAGGACGACAGCGTCGTCTCGCGAATTCCGTCCCACAGCCGCGCGAGATAATCGAAGTCACGCTTGATCTCGACGCGTGTACGCTGCAGCCCGGCGGTGCGCACGATGCAACCCATCGACGGCGGCAGCTTCATGTCGGCCATGATCGACTTCAAACGCTTGCGGTCGCCCGCGTTCGAAATCTTGCGGCTGATCCCGCCGCCATGCGACGTGTTGGGCATCAGCACGCAATAGCGGCCGGCGAGCGACAGATAGGTGGTCAGCGCCGCACCCTTGTTGCCGCGCTCTTCCTTCACGACCTGGACGAGCAGCACCTGACGGCGACGGATGACGTCCTGGATCTTGTAGCGGTGGCGCAGATTGACGCGGCGTTCGCGCAGATCGTCGGCGGCATCGTCGGATGCGCTGCGCTTGCGGCGGTTGCGACCACGTCCGCCACGGCTTTCGCCTTCCGACACCACTTCGGTATCGGACTCGGCATCCTCGTCCTGCTCGACCGTCGCATCGTCGCCGTCCGAATCGCCTTCGAACCCGTCATCGTCGGAATCGTCGCCGTGCAGTTCGTCTTCGGCATCCTGCTGGGCGCGGAGGGCGGCTTCCTCGGCGGCATGTTCTGCCTCTTCGCGCAGCAGCGCGTCGCGGTCTTCCTTCGGAATCTGGTAATAATCGGGGTGGATTTCGCTGAACGCCAGGAACCCGTGGCGATTGCCGCCGTAATCGATGAACGCCGCCTGGAGCGACGGTTCGACCCGCGTTACCTTGGCGAGATAGATATTCCCCTTGAGCTGTTTCCGCTCGGCAGATTCGAAATCAAACTCTTCGATTCGGTTCCCTTTGACGACCGCGACCCGGGTTTCCTCCCGGTGCCGTGCGTCGATCAGCATACGCATTGTCATGTACTGTTCTCCGGTCGCGCGGCGCAGGGCCTGCAAGCGCTGGGCGTGAAGACGCCGGCCACGCGCGATTGATGGGCGCGTCCGCTGCGGCGAAAAAGTCGCCGGATCCGGATGCGCGGGGTTTCAGAAAAATTGCCTCTGCTCGCTCTGCACGCCCAGCCTTCCGGCAATGGGTGACCGCCACGCTCGCGCACCCGCCGGTCGAAACCGGTCGGAGCGAAGGGCGGGATACATGCATCATGCGAACGTCAACCTGGATACGCCGCGCCCGAGAAACTCTGGGGCGGCCGAGAGAGACCGAAACGTCGCCGAAACAAGGCGGTGAATGGTCACCTTCGCGTACGTAGCACCCCATTGGGGATGCAGCAACCGGCACGTTTTTGCCGCCCACCGGCAAAACCATGCCTACCGGCAAATTAACTGAACCCCGCAACACGACCTTGGGGGAAGGATAATTAGTCCGAAAGGATGAGAACGCCGTCCGCCAAAGCGCATCCACCTTTTCGCTTTACCGCCCCGCCCACCCGGCGGCATTACAGGGGCGTGTCCGTCGTTTTCGCTTTGCTGGCCTGCTGGTTCGCGGGTGCCCCCGGCTGGGCGGCCTCGGTCGAGCGGATCGACATCAAGCATGATCGCATCGTCATCCGTTTCGATTCCGCAGTGGCAGACGCCTCGAGCTTCGTGCTCGCCGCCCCGCGCCGAATCGCGCTCGACATCGATGGCGCGCGGCCCGGCGGCGACGTCGAGACCGGCGGGGCGGTGGCACAGGTGCGACAGGCTCCGCACGGTGCCAATGGCGCGCGCGTCGTGTTCGATCTGGCGCGGCCGGCGCTGATTACAGAAGGCGTGTTCGGCCGCGACGGGCGCGAGCTGACCTTGGCGCTGCAGACCGTCGACGATGCAACCTTCGCGCGCGCCGCTGGTGAACGTCGCCTGCGCTTCCTCCCCCCGTTCAATTTGGGCGAGACGGTGACGACCGATCGCTATGCCGTATCGGTGCCGATCCCGCCCGCCCCGCGCGATGCACGGCTGCCGCGCATCTATGGCGATGATGACAGCCGGCCGCTGGTGGTGATCGATGCCGGGCATGGCGGCGTCGACCCGGGTGCGATCTCGCCGCTCGACGGGCGGCGCGAGAAGGATGTCACGCTCAAGATCGCCAAGGCGATCCGTGACGAGCTGGTCAAATCGGGCCGCGTGCGTGTGGCTTTGACGCGTGACGACGATCGCTTCCTGGTGTTGCAGGAACGCTATGGCATCGCGCGGAAGCTGCGCGCCGACCTGTTCATCTCGATTCATTGCGACAGTGTTGGGTCGGGCAATGCATCGGGTGCGTCGGTCTACACGCTTTCCGAAGTCGCGTCAGACAAGGAATCAGCCAAGCTCGCCGCGCGCGAGAACAAGGCCGACATCATCGCAGGCGTGAACCTCGGCGCAACTTCGGCCGACATTTCCTCCATTCTGATCGACCTTACGCAGCGCGAGACGATGAACAATTCGGCCAGCTTCGCCCGCCTGCTCGGCCGCGAGGCGCAGCCGCTCATCCCGCTCAAGCCGAATTTCCACCGCATGGCCTCGCTGATGGTGCTGAAGGCGCCCGACATGCCCTCGATCCTGTTCGAAACCGGCTACATCTCCAATCCGCGCGACGCCGATTTCATCGACAGCCCCGAAGGCCGCCGCCGCATCGCGCAAAGCATCGAACGCGCGGTCGAAGTCCATTTCGCACGGCGGATGGCGTCGCGATAGGGGGTGATGGCTGGCTGTTTTCGCCCGTTAGCCGTCATTGCTCGAAAATCCGTTCTCGGGTCACCCCGGCCTTGTGCCGGGGTCCACCGGGCGGCAGTCTGGCCGGCATGACGATCGAGTGCGCCCCTTGCGTCTACATCCTGGCGAGCGGGTATGACGTAACCTCATCGAGCGTGAGAATCCGGCGTGGAATGACCTAGCGGTCGCGTTCGGATTGCCACCGCTGGCGAGTTGATTGCGGCGCGGTGGACCCCGGCACAAGGCCGGGGTGACGATGAGGGGGGCGGTCCGCTCCCCACCATTCGGCCGTTAGACAATTGCGCCGAAAAGTGGCGTCGTTGGCTTGCCCTCCGTGGCTGCCCATCCGTCGCGTCATAACCCGCAGGGAATCGTCGCAAGACGACAGACCGACCCCACGCCCCCGCCAATCCGCGGCTGGCAAGTGCCGTGAAACTTGCTAGAGCCTCCAACCTTATGGCGGCAACCGACGACAGCAGTGTGAAATTCCGCATCCGTCGCGAAATCGACGGCTTTCCCGGCATGGTCGCCCGCGCATGGGGGCGGTGGTGGGTGAAGGCGTTGGCCGTGCTCGCGCTGTTGGCGGCGATCGGCGCTGCGGTTTTCTGGTTCGTGTTTGCGGCGGGCCTGCCTTCGGTCGACACGCTGCGTACCTATGAGCCGCCGCTGCCGACCAATGTGCGCGGCATCGATGGCACGCCGATCCACAGCTACGCGCGCGAACGTCGCGTGGAGCTCAGCTATGACGAATATCCGCCGCTGCTGGTGCGCGCGTTCCTGGCGGCGGAGGACAAGACCTTTTTCGAGCATCACGGCGTCGATTATCTCGGCATCGCTAACGCCGCCTTCACCAATCTGACGACCAAGCGCCGCGCCGCCGGTGCCTCGACCATCACGCAGCAGGTCGCGAAGAACCTGCTGATCGGCAATGAAGTCAGCTACACCCGCAAGGTCAAGGAAGCGATCCTCGCCTACCGGATCGAGGATACGCTGACCAAGCAGCAAATCCTGGAGCTTTACCTCAACCAAATCGCGCTGGGCCGCAACGCGTTCGGCGTCGCGGCGGCGAGCTATGCCTATTTCGGCAAGGATCTGAACCAGCTCGATCTGGCGCAAATGGCCTATCTGGCGATTCTGCCGAAGGGGCCGTCGAATTACGATCCCGTCCGCCACACCCAGCGCGCGCTCGATCGCCGCGCCTATGTGCTGCGAGAGATGCTGAAGAACGGGTTCATCACCCAGCCGCAGCACGATGCCGCCAATGCCGAGCCGCTCGGCACCGTGCCGCGGCAGACACCCAAGACCGAGACCGCCGGGACCGGCTATTTCGTCGAGGAAGTGCGCCGGCAACTGCTCGACAAGTTCGGCGAGGATCAACGCGCCGGGCCGTACAGCGTCTATTCGGGCGGGCTGTGGGTGCGCACCTCGCTCGACAGCAAGATCCAGGACTATGCGCAGGCCGCGTTGCGCGAAGGGTTGCTGCGCTTCGACAGCGGGCGGGGCTGGTCCGGGCCGCTCGGCCATGCGGATTTCGACGGGCTGGCGTGGCAGAGCGCCTTGCTCAACACCAATATCGGCTTGGACTATGCCGATTGGCGCGCCGCGATCGTGATCGCGCGCGATGAGGGCGGGGCCAATCTCGGCTTTGCCGACGGCAGCACGGGTACGCTTCCGCGCTGGGGCGCGCAGATGCCGGTGCGCGGCGTCGGTGGCACCGCGTTCGCCGCGCTCAAGCCGGGCGACGTTATCGCGGTCGCGCCCGAGGGCGGATCGTTCGTGCTGCGCTCGGTTCCGAAGATTTCCGGTGCCTTCGTGGTGGAGGAGCCGCAGACTGGCCGCGTGCTGGCAATGCAGGGCGGGTTCGATTTCCGCATCCAGGCGTTCAACCGCGCGACCCAGGCGCTGCGCCAGCCGGGCTCGACGATCAAGCCGATCGTCTACGCCGCAGCGCTGGAGGGCGGGATGACGCCCGCTTCGCTGATCGTCGACGGTCCGTTCTGCGTGTTCCAGGGCGCCCGGCTGGGGCAGAAGTGCTTCCGCAACTTCGGCAATGTCGGCGGCTCCGGTTCGCACACGATGCGCTGGGGCGTCGAGCAATCGCGCAACCTGATGACCGTCCGCGCCGCCGCCACCACCGGAATGCCGCGCGTCGTGTCGCTGATGGACCGAATCGGCATCGGCAAATATCCGCCTTATCTGTCCTTCGCGCTCGGCGCCGGCGAGACGACCGTGTCGCGCATGGTCAATGCCTATGCGATCCTGGCCAATCAGGGCCGCTCGCACCCGTCGACTCTGATCGATTTCGTGCAGGACCGGCACGGCAAGGTCGTGTTCCCGGACAATTGGCGCGCGTGCGATCGCTGCAACGCGCCCGACTGGAACGGCAAGCCGATGCCGCGCCCCGTCTCGGGCGGCAAGCAGATCGTCGATGCGATGAGCGCGTATCAGATGGTGCATATCGCCGAGGGCGTGATCCAGCGCGGCACCGCGACCGTGCTGCGCGATCTCGATCGTCCGATCTTCGGCAAGACCGGTACCAATACCGGGCCGACCGACGTGTGGTTCATCGGCGGGACCCCACAGATGATCGGCGGCCTGTATATCGGGTATGACACGCCACATTCGCTGGGCGGCTATGCCCAGGGCGGGACGATCGCCGCGCCGATCTTCAAGACGTTCGCGCTGAAGGCGTATGAGGGGCTGGACAAGATTCCGTTCCGCGCGCCAGCCGGTATCCGCATGGTCCGGATCGATCGGATCACTGGCAAGCCGGTATTCGGTGCCTGGCCAAGCGACGATCCGAAGGCTTCGGTCATCTGGGAAGCGTTCAAGCCCGAGAGCGAGCCACGCCGCGCGGTGCGCCGCGACATGATTCTGCCGGATCCCGCAGCGGCAGCCGCAGCGGCGGCAGCCAAGGCAAAGGCGGCGCAGGAAGCGCAGCAGCAGAGAGAAACGCGCCGCGACAGCGATTTCCTGCAACGCGAGGGAGGAATTTACTGATGGCAGTAGATATTTCCGAAATCGGCGTGAAGATCGCGGTCGGCGATCCGGCAGCGCCTGCTGAAAGCCTCGGACCCACCCCGACCCCCGCCGAACCGCAGCCTAAGACGGTGATGGACAATCTTGTCGCCAGGTGCGTCCGCCGGGTGTTGGCCGCGCTGCGCGTTGCCCGGGCGCGCTGACGGATTTCTTGCCAAGTCGCGGCGGCATCCGTAGCGAGGCACCCTATATCGTTTGATCGGCGGGATCGCCGACCAGGCACAGAATTATCCGGAAGGTTTTCCCATGCGCGCCGAAGCGCAGGCTCATATCGATTCGATCAAGGACGCGCTCGCTCTGCTCCGCCGGTTCCTCGACTGGGACCGCGCGCTGCGTCGGCTGGACGAACTCAACGCGCGGGTCGAGGATCAGGCGTTGTGGAACGACCCCAAGGCAGCACAGGCGGTGATGCGCGAACGGCGGCGGCTGGACGAAGCGATCACCGCGACACGCGCGATCCAGAGCGAACTCGACGACACCGCCGAGCTGGTCGAAATGGCCGAGGCGGAGGGCGATACCGAGATGGAGGCCGAGGGCATCGCCGCCCTCGCCGATCTCGCGCGCCGGGCGGAGGGCGACAAGATCAAGGCGCTGCTCGCCGGGGAGGCCGACGGCAACGACACCTATATCGAAATCAACGCAGGCGCCGGTGGGACCGAGAGCCAGGACTGGGCCGGGATGCTCAACCGCATGTACCAGCGCTGGGGCGAACGTCACGGGCTGAAGGTCGAGCTGATCGACCAGCATTCGGGCGAGCAGGCCGGGATCAAATCGGCGACGCTGCTGCTGAAGGGCGAGAACGCTTACGGCTATGCCAAGACCGAAAGCGGGGTGCACCGCCTGGTGCGCATCAGCCCGTATGACAGCGCCGCACGCCGCCACACATCGTTCGCCAGCGTGTGGGTCTATCCGGTCGTCGACGACAATATCGAGGTCGAGTATAACGAAAGCGACCTGCGCATCGACACGTACCGCGCGAGCGGCGCGGGTGGGCAGCACATCAACACGACCAATTCGGCGGTGCGCATCACGCACATCCCGACCGGCATCGTCGTCCAGTGCCAGAACCAGCGCAGCCAGCACAAAAACAAGGCCGAAGCCTATAACCAGCTCCGCGCACGGCTATACGAACGCGAACTGTCGATCCGCGAAGCCGCCGCCAACGCCGAAAATGCGACCAAGACCGATATCGGCTGGGGTCACCAGATTCGCTCCTATGTGCTCCAGCCTTATCAGATGGTGAAGGACCTGCGCACCGGCGTCACCTCGTCGAGCCCGTCGGACGTGCTTGATGGCGATCTCGATGCCTTCATGGCGGCGGCGCTGTCGCAGCGCGTCACTGGCGAGACGGTCGAGGTCGAGGACGTCGAGTGAGCAAGGCGGGGCTAGCCCTTCTCGCCGTCGTTCTGCTCGCCGCGTGCGATGGTGGACAGCCGCGCGTGCCAGAGGCGACGCAAAAGGCCGGCCCCTTCCCCGCAGCCGACCGCCCGGTCGCCAGGATCATCTCGTCGCGCTGGTCGACCGAAGAGGCGCGTGACCGCGTCAACGAAGCGAGCGAAGTGATGGACAAGGCCGGGATCAAACCCGGCATGACCGTCGCGGATATCGGCGCGGGCGAAGGCTATTACACGATCCGGCTGGCGAGCCGTGTCGGCAAGGAAGGCCGCGTGCTGGCAGAGGACATCGTTGCAGAGGTGCGCGATACGCTCGCTTTGCGCGTCACGCGCGAACATCTGGAAAATGTCAGCGTCCGACTCGGCGCGCCGGCCGATCCGCGCTTGCCCGCCAACAGTTTCGATCGCGTGCTGATGGTGCACATGTATCATGAGATCGCGCAGCCTTATGAATTCCTGTGGCGGATGCGCCCGTCGCTGAAGCCCGACGGGCTGGTGATCGTTGTCGATGCCGATCGCCCGACGCAGAACCACGGCACGCCGCCTGCCTTGCTGCGCTGCGAATTCGCCGCGGTCGGCTATGTCGAAGTGGCGCGTTACAACATGCCGTCGGCGGGGGGCTATCTCGCCGCATTCCGTTCGACCGGTCCGCGCCCGGATCCGAGCACGATCAAGGCCTGTCGTCTTTCCTAAAGCAAGCCACGGCGGCGGAAGCTCTCGCATCCCTCGCGCGCCAACACCAGATGATCGTAGAGCCGAACCCCGATAGCATCCAGCGCATGTGCGAAGCGCCGGGTGAAAGCGTAATCGGTCTCGCTCGGGGTGGGGTCGCCGCTTGGATGATTGTGCGCCATCACGACGCCCGTACAATCGAAGGCGAACACGTCGGCCATCACCTCCCGCACCGAAATGGGTACGGCGTCGCTTAGGCCCGAACCGACGTGGCGCGCGCCCAGCAGCTTTCCTTGCGGACCGAGATAGGCGAACACCGCGACTTCCTCGCGCACCGTCGCAATCGGCTCGAATAAGCCGATCGTCGCGCGCATCGGCTCGCCTTCGAGCGTGGCGAGATCTCCCAGCGGCAGGCGGAGACGCGATTGCTCCATGCCCATCCGAATCCCGCAGAGCGAGCGACCGCGAAAGCCGAACTGCATCCGATTTGGCGCAAAACCGGCCCTGCACGGCGGCGGTTGGCGCGCGGGCGATGCGGCGCTACACCAGCCCGATGCAAGAATATCACGATTTGATGCGCCGCGCGCTCGACCACGGCGCGCCGCAAATGGACCGCACCGGCACCGGCACGCTGTCGGTCTTCGGGCACCAGATGCGCTTCGACCTGGCCAAGGGCTTTCCGCTGCTCACCACCAAGAAACTGCACGTGCGATCGATCATTATCGAACTGCTGTGGTTCCTGCGCGGCGACACGAATGTCGGCTGGCTGCGCGATCGAAAGGTGAGCATCTGGGACGAATGGGCCGATGCGGCGGGCGAGCTTGGCCCGGTCTATGGCAAGCAGTGGCGCGACTGGGAGACGCCGGATGGCCGCCATATCGACCAGATTGCCGAGCTGATCGAGCAGATCAAGACCAACCCCGCCTCGCGCCGTCAGATCGTCAGCGCGTGGAATCCGGGCGATCTACACGCGATGGCGCTCGCCCCCTGCCACTGCCTGTTCCAGACCTATGTCGCGAACGGCAAATTGTCGCTGCAGCTGTACCAGCGCTCCGCCGACATCTTCCTCGGCGTGCCGTTCAACATTGCGAGCTATGCGCTGTTGACGCATCTGCTGGCGCAGCAATGCGGGCTCGAGGTCGGCGAGTTCATCTGGACCGGCGGCGATTGCCATCTCTATTCCAACCATCTCGACCAGGCGCGCGAGCAATTGTCGCGGACGCCGGGCCCGCTGCCGCGGTTGGAGATTCTGCGCAATCCCGGCGCGATCGATGCTTACGAATATGAGGATTTTCGCATCGTCGGATATGAGGCGCAGCCGCATATCAAGGCGGCGGTGGCGGTGTGATCACGCTGATTCTGGCGCGTGCCGAAAATGGCGTGATCGGGCGCGACGGCAAACTGCCGTGGCATTTGCCCGCCGATTTGAAGCGCTTCAAGGCGCTGACAATGGGCCAGCCGATGGTGATGGGGCGCAAGACCTTCGAGAGCTTTCCTGCACCCTTGCCGGGTCGGCGGCATATCGTGCTGACGCGCGATGCGGGTTGGTCGGCAGACGGAGCCGAAGTGGCGCATTCGGTTGAAGCCGCGCTGGCGCTGGCCGGGGATGGCGATGTCGCGGTGATCGGCGGGGCCGAGGTGTTTGCGCTGTTCGAACCGCTGGCGGACCGCGTTGAGTTGACCGAGGTTCATGCTGCGCCGGAGGGGGACGCTGTCGTTCCCGAATTTTTGGATTGGCGCGAAGTGGCACGCGAGGATCATGCAGCGGAGGCAACGCGCCCCGGCTATAGTTTCGTAACGCTGGAGCGCGCTTAACCCGTCACCCTGGCCTTGTGCCGGGGTCCACCGTGCCGCACACATCGCATAAGGATTGCGGCACCGTGGATGCCGGAACAAGTCCGGCATGACGGAGGCCGAAGGAATTATGCGCAAAATCCTGCTGGGCGGCCTCGCCCTCATCCTCCTCGCCGCCATCCTGTTCTTCACGCTCGCCCCCGGCATCGTCGAGCGCGGCATGAATCAAGTCGTCGCCATCCCGCTGAAGATCACTCCGCGCGCGCACGCGCTCAACGCCAGGCTACAGATCGCCGACATGCACGCCGACACCTTGCTGTGGCAGCGAAGCCTGCTGGAGCGTGCCGACCGCGGCCAAGTCGATCTGCCGCGCTTGCTCGCCGGAAATTACGCGCTGCAAATCTTCTCCTCAGTCACCAAGACACCCAAGGGGCAGAATTACGACGCCAATTCGGGCGACACCGACAATATTACCGCGCTGACCATCGCCGATCTCCAGCCGCCGCGCACCTGGGGGTCACTGCTTCAGCGCTCGCTCTGGCACGCGCAGAAGCTCGATCGCTACGCCGCAGGGTCGAACGGACAGCTTCGCGTGATCCGCACCGCCGCCGACCTCGATCGGCTGCTGGCCGACCGGGCAGGCGGCAAGAAGGTCGTCGGCGGGATGCTGTCGATCGAGGGATTGCAGGATCTGGAGGGCAAGCTCGCCAACCTCGACGTTTTCTACAACGCCGGGTTCCGCATGGCTGGGCTCGCGCATTTCTTCGACAATGATGTCGCAGGCTCGATGCACGGCGAGGCGAAGGGCGGACTCACTCCGCTCGGTCGCCAGGTCGTGCGACGGATGGAGGCGATCGGGATGGTTGTCGACATCGCGCATTCGAGCCACGCCACCATTGCCGAGGTGCTCGCGATGGCGCGTCGCCCGGTCGTCGCGAGCCACGGTGGGGTGCAGGCCACCTGCAAGGTCAATCGCAACCTGACCGACGACGAGATTCGCGGCGTCGCGCAAACCGGCGGCGTGGTCGGCATCGGCTATTGGGATGCGGCGATCTGCTCGACCAAGCCCGAAGCCGCCGCTGCCGCGATCGCGCATGTCTGCGATCTGGTCGGGATCGACCATGTCGGGCTCGGCTCTGACTTCGACGGGGCGGTGACCACTGGCTTCGATTCGAGCCAGATCGCTGCCGTCACGCAAGCGTTGATCGATCGCGGCTTCAGCGATGCCGACATTGCCAAGGTGATGGGCGGCAACGTGCTGCGCGTGCTGCGCGCCGGGATCATCCCTGCGGCCCCTAGCGCACCGGCCAAGCGGCCCGTATAGCCACCGCCATGACGCGGCTCGACGGCGGCGCGGTGGTTCCGGAGCGCTTTCGCGGCGGGATCGTGGCGCTCGGCAATTTCGATGGATTTCACCTCGGGCACCAGGCGGTGGTCGGCCGCGCGATTGCGCAAGCCCGAGCCGAGGGTCGGCCCGCGCTGGTCGCGACCTTCGATCCCCATCCGGTGCGCTATTTCCGCCCCGACACCCCGCCCTTCCGCCTGACCACGCTCGATCAGCGCGAGCACCTATTCGCCGAGGCTGGTGCCGATGCGATGGTGGTTTTCGGTTTCGATGCAGCATTGGCCGCCCAGACAGCGGCCGAATTCGTCGGGGACCGCTTGCTCGACAAACTGCGCGTCGGCGGCGTTGTGACGGGCGCGGACTTCACCTTTGGCAAGGACAAGGGCGGGGACGTGGATGTGCTGGTCGATCTTGGTCTAAAGAATGGTTTCTCGGTCGAGACGGTCGGCCCGGTCGCGCTGGGTGAGACGGCGGTTTCCTCCAGCCGCATCCGCGATCTGCTGAAAGCAGGCGACCCGCGGGGTGCGGCGACACTGCTCACGCGCCCCTTCGCGGTGGCGGGCGTGGTGCAGCATGGCGACAAGGTCGGGCGGACGATTGGTTATCCGACCGCCAATCTCGACATGGGGACCTATCTGCGCCCGGCTTACGGCATTTATGCGGTGCGTGGGCGGCTGGCCGACGGACGCGTGCTAGATGGTGCGGCAAATCTGGGCATCCGCCCGAGCTTCGACCCGCCGAAGGAATTGCTCGAACCCTATTTCTTCGATTTTAGCGAGGATCTGTATGGCCAGACGATCGAGGTCGAGCTGATCGACTATCTGCGGCCCGAGGCGAAGTTCGATTCGCTCGAGGCGCTGACTGCGCAGATGGACGCCGATTGCGCGCGGGCTCGTGCGGTGTTGGCGGAGCGCCGATCTTCCTGATCGCGGTGCAAAGGGGGAAGCGGGGGCCGCAAGGGAGTCCGCACGCGCCGCTTCCCCTAGCAAAAAGGGGCCGGCACCGCTGCCGACCCCCATTGCCTCGACCTCGACCGCGCCGACCCGCATCGTAAACGACGCCGGCCGTTGCGGTTCGGTCGCCAGGGTCGGGCGCGATCCTCTTGCGAGTCTCAGCGCCCGCGACCCTGGTGGCCAGCGCAGCCTTCGGGTTGCCCCGTCCGCTTTGCCTCGGCACCGTTCCGGTAAAGCCGCTTTCCCCGTGAAGAAACGCGCTCTTCGCCTTCCAGATGCCAGTGCCCCTGCGCTTCGCCGCCGAAGCGACGACCCCGCCTGGACACCTTTGGAAGCCCGTCTCCGGTAACCGACCTGGCCCTTGCTTGCGCGCGCGCCTTCCTGCCCCGTTGTCGACCTTCCCCCGCGGTATCCGCCCTGCTCCCCAAAAGTCGCTAAAGCAAAAGATCGCGGTGTAAGTCACTGGTTCCGCTTCGATTTCTCGCTTCGTCACCGCTTGCTTACAGTCATGATGCTGTCATGCTTTGCGAGTCGCACCAAGCGCAAAACCAGTGATCAGCCCTGTGAATAACGTGGATAACGGGGACAGATTTTCGAGTCGCGCCGCCCGCCGGTCGCGTCGCTTCGATTGATGAACGCCATGTTGTTTCAGGTTCATGCAACACAAGTAAAGTGAAGCGCGTTCCTTCAGTCGGAATTGAACCAAGTACGCAACAACCACTGGGAGAAAGAGTATGCGTAACCTTATGATGGCGCTCGGCGCCGCTTCGCTCGCCATTCCTGCCACCATGGCGCTGCCCGTCGACAAGGCCGAGGCGCGCAAGCACCGGCACTATGCGCCGCGCGTCTATACCGGCAGCGACGGTCGTCGTTACTGCCGCCACTCGGACGGCACAACCGGGCTGATCGCCGGTGGCCTCGGCGGCGCGTTGCTGGGCAATTCGCTGGCCGGCCGCGGCGACAAGACGCTGGGCACGGTGCTCGGCGGTGTGGCCGGTGCGTTCGGCGGTCGCGCGATCGATCGCACGCTGACGGCGGATCGTCGCTGCCGCTAATAATCGTCGGACAGACGGCCTATATCAGGCGCGGATCCCAGAGCGGGGTCCGCGCCTTTTTCTTGCACAGAGGGACAAGTCCATGACGACACGCAGCGGATCGGCCAGCTACGATGGCTTTGGCAAGGACGGCAAAGGCCATGTCTGCACGCAATCGGGCGTGCTGTCGCACGTGCAATATGGCTTTAGCAGCCGTTTCGAGGACGGGATCGGCACCAACCCCGAAGAATTGATCGCGGCGGCCCATGCCAGCTGCTTCACCATGGCGCTGAGCTTCGCGCTAGCGGGTGCCGGATTCAGCGCCGGGCGGCTCGACACCACCGCCAAGGTGACGCTCGACAAGGATGGCGACGGGTTCAAGATTACCAAGTCGGCGCTCGACCTGAAGGCGCACATCGACGGCATCTCGCCCGAACAATTTGCGGCGATTGCGGCCGATGCCAAGGCGAATTGCCCGGTGTCGAAGCTGTTCAACGCCGAGATTACCCTGACTCACACGCTCAATTCCTGAACTTGCGGGGGCGTGAACGGGATGTAGTTTTCCGTTCACGCAACTCCCCGCCGCCTGGGCGGTTCTACTGAGCAATCCAGCACGGATTATTCGGTAAGGAGCATTTCCATGCGCAAGTTCATTCTCGCCGCCGCGATTGCGGCCACGTCGCTGTCGGCCATTCCGGCTGGCGCGCAGACCAACCCCAACCGCGAATATAATCGCGAAGTGCGCGATGCTCGCCAGGATTATCGCCGCGACCTGCGCAACGCCGACGATTGGCGCGACGTGCGCGATGCGCGCCGCGATTATCGTGAAGAGGTGCGCGATGCCCGTCGCGACCGCAACCGCGATTGGCGCCAGTATCGCAATTACGATTACAACCGCTTCGAGAACGGCCAGCGCTATTATTACGCCGACCGCTATTACCGCCCCGGCAACTATCAAGTGCGCCGCCTCGGCCGCAACGACCGGATCTATCGCGGTAGCGACAACCGCTATTACTGCCGTCGGAGCGACGGCACGACCGGCCTGATCATCGGCGGTCTGGCGGGCGGCTTGCTCGGCAACTCGCTGTCGAGCGGCGGATCGCGGACGCTGGGCACGTTGCTCGGCGGTGGCGCGGGCGCATTGCTCGGCCAGTCGATCGACCGCGGCCAGATTCAGTGCCGCTAAGCGAATGAACGAAGGGCCCGGCGCGACAGCGTCGGGCCTTTTGCTTTACAGCAGGCCGCCGCCGAGAACCAAGCGGACGACCGCCACGGCGATGACGAACAGGTTGAAGTTGCGGCCGGACTTGTGGCCCGACAACATCCCGATGGCGGCCCCGACCACAGCGATCGGAATCGCGAGATAGTTGGCGATGCCGAAGAACGGCACGAGCCCGACCAAGGCCACCGGCAAAGCGACCAGGCCAACCAGAACCGACACGATATTCACGATCATACCCATGCGCCGACTATAGGCATCATGGGGTGTCTTATCAAGACAAGACACGATCACACGCTATGCCAAACGCTTTTTTAACCGCGCGCGGTGCATCATGGTGGCCTGTTGTGAAACTGTCGGGTCGATGAATCTCATGCGCTTTCGCTCAATCGGCATGATCGCCCTGCCGCTCGCATTGCTCGCCTGCGGCAAGCGCGACGAGGACCGCAACCTTGATTCGCTCGACAACGAGCTGGTCGAGGCAGGTTCGGGCGCGCCCAATGCCAGCGATCCGGCAATGACCAGCGCGCTGCACGATCAGATCATGGTCGACCCTGCGCTCGCGCAGCAATCTAATGCCGACAGCGTCCGTCCGCCCGCGCAACCCTATTCGGGCGGCGTGCCCCCGGTCGGCATCGCGCAGTCGGGTGGCGCCACGACAGGGGCCGCGACCAGCGAGACGCTGAAATCGGCGCCGGTCCCTGCCACCAAGGACTGCCCCAATTGTCAGGCGGCGCGCGATTCGCTCACTCTTGGAGCGCTCGCCTCGCGCCAGAAGGACAAGCGCACCAGCGGCTGTGCAGGCGCGATGCGCTACTCGGCGCGCTGGGCCGAGAAGCTTCCGGCCGACGTGCCGCTCTATCCGGGCGCGCGGGTGGCAGAGGCAGCGGGCGCTGATACAGATGCGTGCCATTTGCGCGCTGTGACCTTCTCGACGTCGGCCAAGCTACAGACGGTGCTCGACTGGTATTACACCCGCGTCACCAATGGCGGCTTTTCCGCCGAACATCAGTCGGATGGCACCGAACACACGCTCGGCGGCACGCGCGACCGCGACGGTGGAGCGTACGTGCTGTTCCTGACCGGGCGGCGCGACGGCGGCACCGATGTCGATCTGGTGGCCAATAACGGCGGCTGAACCGGCCACCTCGCGCCCTAGGTTCTCAAACGCGGCAATCCGCGCTAACAGCGTGGGATGTATCAAATCCTCTTCGTCATGGCGGGCGGCGCGATCGGGTCCGCCGCGCGGTACCTGGTCGGACGCGCAACGCTTCGCGGGTTCGGCCCGGATTTCCCTTATGGCACGCTGACGGTGAACCTCGTCGGGGGGTTTGCCATGGGCGTGCTTGCGGGGATGCTCGCACGTTACAACGCGAATGAGAATTGGCGGCTGCTGCTTGGCGTCGGCGTGCTCGGCGGGTTCACCACTTTCTCGGCCTTCTCGCTCGACGTCGTGACGATGATCGAACGCGGCAATCTCGGCGTGGCGCTTGGCTATGTGCTGCTGTCGGTGGTTGGGTCGATCGTCGCTTTGTTCGTCGGGCTTTCGCTCACGCGGATCGCGGCATGACCGCGACGACCACCAAGGCGGCATCGGACGTGCGGCAGTTCACCGTAAAGCCGGACGATGATGGCATCCGGCTCGATCGATGGTTCAAGCGGCATTTGCCCGACACGAGCTATACCACCGTCGCCAAATGGGCGCGCACCGGGCAACTCCGCATCGACGGCGCGCGCGCCAAGCCGGGCGACCATGTCGCAGCCGGCCAGTCGATCCGCGTACCCCCGGCCGAGCCGGTGCGCGCCAATGCGCCGGTCAAGCGCGAGCGCCCGCCGCTCAGCGATGACGAAATCGCCTTCGCGCGCGAAATGGTCATCCACCGCGATACGCAGGCGATCGTGCTCAACAAGCCGCCCGGCCTCGCCACGCAGGGCGGAACCAAGACGATCGAGCATGTCGACGGTCTGCTCGATGCCTTGCAGGACGATCTGGAGGGCCGCCCCAAGCTGGTCCACCGGCTCGACAAGGATACGTCGGGTGCGCTGCTGATCGCGCGCACGGCCCGCGCGGCGGCGTATTTCTCCAAATCCTTCTCCTCCCGCACCGCGCGGAAGACCTATTGGGCTTTGGTCGTCGGCGTGCCCTCGATCGAGGACGGGATGATCGAACTGCCGATCGCCAAGCAGCCGGGCACTGGCGGCGAGAAGATGCATGTCGACGAAAAGGAAGGCAGCCCGGCGCGCACGCGCTACCGCGTGATCGAGATGGCGGGCACGACCACTGCCTGGCTCGAACTGATCCCCTATACCGGCCGCACGCATCAGCTCCGCGTGCATCTCGCGGCGATCGGCCATCCGATCGTCGGCGACGGCAAATATGGCGGGCAGGCCGCGTTCCTGACGGGGAACATCAGCCGCAAGATGCATCTCCACTCGCGCCGCATGCGGATCGACCATCCCGATGGCGGCGCGATCGACGTGCAAGCCGAACTACCGACGCACTTTGCCGAGAGCCTGAAGCAATTGGGTTTCGACGAGATGCTCGGCAACACGATGCCGCTCGAAGCCCCGCCGCCCCCGACACGCGCTGTCAAGAAGCAGCAAGCGCGCCAGCACGCCAAGAGCGTCCGCAAGGACCGCAAGGGCGAGCGGCGGCGGCGTGGGGCGTCGGACTGAGCTGAGATGCACCCGAACCGCGCGTTCCGCTTCGCCGATGATGCGTCGATGCTCAGCTTTGCGGCCAGGCGCGGTTTTGCGCACATCTTTGCAAGCACGCCCGACGGCCCGATGGTCGCGCACGCGCCGATCACGCCTTTCGAGGGTGCCTTCCGCTTCCACGTGGCGCGCGGCAATCCGATCGCGCGGCATCTGGACGGCGCGACCTTGCTACTGAGCGTCAGCGATACCGACGGTTATATCAGCCCGAGCTGGTATGCCGATCCGCTGGGATCGAAGCACGTGCCGACCTGGAATTATGTCGCGGTCGAGATCGTCGGGACGGCGCGAGTGCTCGACGATGCGGAACTGACCGCACAGCTCGATACGCTCGCCGCGCTCAACGAACCACGCGTTTCGCCCGAGCTGCCGTGGACGCGTGCGAAGACCGACCCGGAGTATTTCGACAAGCTGCTCAAGGCGCTGGTCGGGGTCGAGGTCGCGGTGAACGCGGTGCGCGGCACCACCAAGCTCAGCCAGCACCGACCGCACGAGGACAATGTCGGCGTGATCGCGGGCCTGCGCCGCAGCGGCAATGCGGTGCTGGCGGAGGCGATGGCGCGATGAACAAGCTGGCCCTTTTCGATTGCGACGGGACGCTGGTCGACAGCCAGGACAATATCTGCCGCTCCGCCGAGGAAGCGTTCAAGCTGGCCGGGATCGTAGCACCACCGCGCGAGCGCATCCGGCGGATCGTCGGGCTGAGCCTGGTCGAGGCGATGCGCACGTTGCATCCGGAGGGCGAAGACGCGCTGCACCGCAGTCTCGCCGAGGACTACAAGGCGGCGTTCTTTCGCCTGCGCTCGGCCGGCGCGATGGCGGAGGAGCCGTTGTACGAAGGGATCCTGGAGGTGCTCGACGTGCTGCAGGCCGATGGCTGGGTGCTCGGCGTGGCGACGGGCAAATCCGATCGGGGCCTGGCGCATATCCTGGCGCACCACGGCATCGCGGCGCGCTTCGTCACGTTGCAGACCGCCGACCGGCACCCCTCCAAGCCGCATCCGTCCATGATCGAGACAGCGATGGCCGAATCGGGCGCAACCCCCGCCACAACCGTGATGATCGGCGACACGAGTTATGACATGCAGATGGCGCGCGCGGCGGGGGCACGCGCGCTTGGCGTCGCCTGGGGCTATCACCCCGTGGACGAGCTGACGGCTGCGGGCGCGCATGCCATCGCCGATGCGGTGGCGGCGCTGCCCCGGTTGGTCCAAGGGTGAGCGCAGCCGCATGACCGATCCCGACGCGCAGGCGCGCAACCGCTATTTCGTTTTGGTCGGAACGCGACTCGGCGGGTCGGCCGGGGCGTTGCTCGGCCTGCTGCTGATCGCGCGCTCCGATGCGACGTTGCCCAAGGTGATCGGCACCGCGCTTGTCCTGTCGGCGCTGCTGATGATCGCGATTGTGCCGCGCGCGCTTGCACGGCGCTGGCGCACGCCGCCGGGCGACGCATGAAGCGGTTCTGGACCGAGGTGACGATCGCGCCAGATCGTTGGATCGCGCTCGACGGCAAGCCGGTGCGCACGCCCGGACGTGTTCCGCTCGCATTGCCGACCGCCGCTTTGGCTGAGGCGGTCGCCGACGAATGGCGCGCGGTCGAGGGGGAGATCGATCCGCGGAAGATGCCGCTGACCGGGCTTGGCAATGCGGCGATCGACCGGGTCGGTGCGGACCCGGCCCTCTTCGCGCGCGGCCTGGCGGCCTATGCCGAAAGCGATCTGCTCTGTTATCGTGCCGATGCGCCCGACGATCTGGTCGCGCGGCAGGCGGCGGCGTGGGACCCGCTGCTCGATTGGGCGCGGGCACGCTATGACGTGCGTATCGAGACCGCGACCGGCATCTTGCACCGCGCGCAGCCCGTAGCGACGCTGGCGCGCCTGGGCGAGGCGATTGCGGCGCGCGATGCGTTCGCGCTGGCGGCACTGTCGCCGATCGTGACGATCGGAGGCTCGCTGATCGCGGCCCTCGCACTCGCAGAACACGCCGCGACGGCGGAGCAAGTGTGGGACGCGATCACGCTGGACGAGGATTATCAGGCCGAACGCTGGGGCCGCGACCCGCTCGCCGCGGCTGGCATTGAAGCGCGGCGGCGCGATTTCGATGCGGGCGTGCGGATGCTGGAGCTGCTGGAGCGCTGACCCCTTGTGCTCCTGCCAAGGCAGGGGGCCAGGGTAACGTGGGACAGCGCTTGCAACGCAGGGCTCCTGCCTGCGCAGGAGCACCGGGGGATTACTTCTCGGGCAAGCGGCGGATGAAGCCGATCATCCCGCGCTGGCGTGAGCGCTTGAGCCGCTCGGCGGTCAGTATCGTCTGGACGCACTCATAGCAATCGTCGAGGTCGTCATTGACCAGGACATAGTCGTAGCCGTCCCAATGGCTCACCTCGGCGAGCGCACGGTCCATGCGGCGGTCGATCACTTCCTGCGTGTCGGTCGCGCGATCCTCGAGCCGCTGGCGCAGCGTCTTGAGGCCGGGGGGAGGATGAAGACGCGGACGACGTCTCCGCCGGCAAGCTGAAACAGCTGCTGCGCGCCCTGCCAATCGATATCGAACAAAATGTCCTGGCCGTGCTCCAGATCCTTGAACACGGTGTCGCGCGGCGTGCCGTAGCGTTGATCGAACACGCGCGCCCATTCCAGGAACTGGTCGTCCTCGGCCATGCCGCGGAAGGTTTCGGTATCGACGAAGTGATAGTCGCGGCCCTCCACCTCGCCCGGGCGCGGCGCGCGGGTGGTATAGGAAACCGACATTTTCAGGCGGTTACGCTCTTCCTTCAGCAGGCGATTGGCGATCGTCGATTTGCCCGCCCCCGAGGGCGAGGACAGAACGAACATCAGCCCGCGGCGTTTGAAGCTCTTGGGCTGAGAAGAACGATGATCGACCATGCCCGCCCTTGGCGCGGACGCGCCACGCGCGTCAAGTGCGCCGTAGCGTTAGCGCTCCGGCAAATCTGCGCCGAACACCTGATCCTTCAGCTTGCCGACCCCGCGCAGCACCAGCCAGCCGACCGTGAACGTGACCGCAAGCGGCACCACCGCCTTCACCACATTCGCGACGATCGCACCCTCGATCGCGCCGTCTATGCTGCTGTCGTCACCGCTGGAACCGTCGATCGCGCTGCCGATCGCCGCACCGATAAGGGTCGTCAAACTCATGGGATGTCCTCCGCTTCGGCCTCGATAAAGCGCGAGCGTCGATATGGTTCCGAAACGGTTCAAACCCCAGCATCACACCATCGTTTCAGGGCGTACCAGCCGATCGAAGGTCGCGGCATCGACCAGCCCGAGCGCGAGGCCTGCTTCCTTGAGCGTCAGGTCCTCCGCCAGCGCGTGCTTGGCGATCTTTGCGGCATTGTCATAGCCGATCTCGGGCGCGAGCGCGGTGACGAGCATAAGCGAACGATCGACCAGTTCGGCGATTCGCCCGCGATTCGGTTCGATTCCCGCGACGCAACGCTCAGCGAAGCTGGTCATGCCGACGCTGAGCAGATCGATCGAGCGGAGCACGTTCGCACCAATCAGCGGCATGAACACGTTGAGTTCGAAATGCCCCTGCATCCCGCCGACCGTGACGGCAGCATTGTTGCCGATCACTTGCGCCGCGACCATCGTGAGGCTCTCGCACTGCGTCGGATTGACCTTGCCCGGCATGATCGAACTGCCCGGTTCGTTCGCGGGAAGCGACAATTCGCCCAGGCCCGAGCGCGGGCCGGAGCCGAGCAAGCGGATGTCGTTTGCGATCTTGGTCAAGGCCACCGCCAGCGTGTTGAGCGCGCCGTGGAAGAAGACGAGACCGTCCTTGGCGGCGAGTTGCTCGAATGTGTTGGGGGCGCGTTCAAAGCGTGTACCCGCGATATCGGTAATTGCCGCGGTCATGTCATCCGCCCAATTCGCCGGGGCGTTCAACCCGGTGCCGACCGCCGTGCCGCCGATCGCAAGCGGCCGCAGACCATCGACCGCGTAGCGCAGGTGCGCACGGCAGCTCGCCAGTTGCGCCGCATAGCCGCTAAATTCCTGGCCCAGCGTGAGGGGAGTCGCATCCTGCGTATGGGTGCGGCCGATCTTGACGATATCTCGCCATGCGTCCGCTTTCGCAGCGAGCGCCGCTTCAAGCCGATCGAGCGCGGGCAGCAGCGCAGCCTCGGTCGCGAGCACGGCCGCGACATGGAGCGCGGTCGGGAAGCTGTCGTTCGACGACTGGCTCATGTTGACGTGATCGTTGGGGTGGACCGGCGATTTGCCGCCGCGTGTGCCGGTCAGCGCCTCGTTCGCGAAGCCCGCGATCACTTCGTTCACATTCATATTGGTCTGCGTGCCGGAGCCGGTCTGCCAGATGACGAGCGGGAATTGGTCGTCGAGTCCCCCGCCGACGATCCCCGCCGCCGCCGCCTCGATCGCGTCGGCGATCTCGGGCGCAAGGCCGTGCTGGCGGTTCACCCGCGCTGCGGCGTGTTTCACGATCGCCTGAGCGTGGACGATCGCAAGCGGCATCCGCTCGCTCGCCGGAAACGGGAAATTCTCGATCGAGCGCTGCGTCTGCGCACCCCAATAGGCGCTGGCCGGGACGTCGATGGCGCCAAGTGAGTTGGTTTCGGTGCGGGTTTCGGGCATGGTTACCTCGCGGCGTTACGTTCGAAAGTGACGAAAGTGCCACCCACAAGCCCTATGAGCCAATGGCGGCTGATCGGCGTTGTAGGGAAGGCGCGGACAGGTCGCATGGTTCCCGGCTTAGCGCAGATCCGGGCCAGTAGGACAGGCTAGGTCGGCACGCACCCCCCTGGCATCGCATTGCTTTTCTCCCTGGCGTGGCGGTAGGATCGCGCATGCGGGGCGTGCGGCTGCGATCGTACGCGAGCCGCATGGAGGGGGAAGCGATGTCGGAGCCAGTGGCGCAGGCGGACGAGTCTTTACGTACCAAGATCAGCGACTTATCGGAGGATACGCTCGGTTTCGGCGGGCTCGAACTCCACACCGTCTGGCAATTGATCCGCGATCCGCGCGCGGTGCTCGAGGCGTGGATGACCGCCGGGCCGAGCGGCGGCGGGGCCTTTGCCCGGCCGTTCCGGCTCTACATGGGGCTGAATGCTATCCTGATGCTGATGCTATTCCTGCAAGGCGGGGCGGCGCGCAAGATGTTGGCCGGACTACCGCCGCGCATGGTCGATTCGCTGATCGCCGCATCGGGCAAAAGCCGTGACGCCTTTATCGGTGATGCCGATGGATGGATGTCGCTGACGCTCGTGCCGATCCTCTCGATGTTCTACGCGCTTGCCACTGCGCCGTTGCTTCGCTGGTGGGACCAGGATGATCTCGGTTGGAAACGGGGGTTCCGCGCGGCGTTCGGCTATTTGTGCGGCTGGACGGTGTTGATGCTGCCGGTCGCATGGTGGGCCAATGCACCCGGAATAGTCAGCCAGGTCGCAGCCGTCGCGATCATCGTGATCGGCATCGTCGCCTTCCTCCGGATGGGCGCGGGGCGCTGGTATGAAAGTCCGCTCGGCGGGCTGGGCAAGGCGCTTGTGCTGGCGGCGGCGATCCAGGTGAGCGCGATGATCGGATTCCTGCCGGTGCTGGGAATCGGGCTGGCAGCCGGGCGATATTTTTGAGGGGCGCGGCTAGCTGGCCCGTCACGGGAGTAAATCCCGTGACGTCGGACGCGGCGGGGCCGCGCCGGCCGGGCGTTCGCGTCACTGCGCGACCGGCGATTAGCGTGCGCTAATCGCCTCGCTTACTTCTTCCTCTTGAAATCCACTGCGACGACGTTCGAGCCATCCTCGACCGGAACATGCGTCGGGCCGTCATTCTCGGCTTCGTCATGCGGGCCCGGGCCATCGGGGCCATCATTCGCCTGAAAGCGCAGTTCGAAATTGACCGCCGGATCGTGGAAACCGGTGATCGACGAATAGGGAATGACCAGTTTCGACGGGATCTGGTTGAAGCTCAGGCCGACCGAGAAGCGCGTGTCGTCGACGACGAGATCCCAATATTTGTTCTGCATGACGATCGTCATTTCGTCGGGGAATCGCTCGATCAGGCGCTTGGGAATGTCGACCCCCGGTGCCTGCGTCTTGAACGTCACATAAAAGTGATGCTCGCCCGGCAGGCCACCATTCGCCGCGACCGAGCCGAGCACGCGGCCAACCACCGCGCGCAGCGCCTCCTGCACGATGTCGTCATAGGGAATCAGACTGTCTGGAAGGCCGTCGCTCATGTCCCCTTGGGTAGCGCGGTTTGCAGGCGGGTCAAGATTGCATGGGCGCACGCAGCCGCTATTGGGGGCGCATGACGACCCCCGCGCGCACCGCCACCATCAGCCGCCGCACCAGCGAAACGTCGATCGACGTGACCGTCAACCTCGACGGGACCGGCGCGTACACGGTTTCGACCGGGATCGGTTTCTTCGATCACATGCTCGAACAATTGTCGCGTCATTCGCTGATCGACTTGAATGTGAAGACCGTTGGCGATCTGCACATCGACCAGCATCACACGGTGGAGGATACGGGCCTCGCGATCGGGGCCGCGATTTTGAAAGCGCTGGGCGAAAAGCGCGGCATCCGCCGCTATGCCGACGCGCTGTCGCCGATGGACGAGACGCTGACCCGCGTCGCGATCGACATTTCGGGGCGGCCCTATCTGGTGTGGAAGACCGACTTCTCGCAGAAGCGGCTGGGCGAAATGGACACTGAAATGTTCGAGCATTTCTTCCATTCCTTCGCGCAGGAAGCGGGCCTGACGCTGCACATCGAGACGCTGTACGGCACGAACAACCATCACATCGCCGAGGCCGCGTTCAAGGGCGTCGCGCGCGCTTTGCGAGAAGCGGTCGAGCTCGATCCGCGCAAGGCGGGCGTGATTCCGAGCACCAAGGGGGTGCTGTGACCCTCGCGCTGATCGATTACGGCGCGGGGAACCTGCACTCGGTCGCCAATGCGCTGAAGGCGGCGGGCGCGAGCGACGTGCTGATCACCGGCGATGCCGACGCGGTGGCGAAGGCCGATCGCATCGTGCTGCCCGGCGTCGGCGCGTTCGGGGCGTGTGCGAGCGCGTTGCGCGGCGTGGGCGGCATGGTCGAGGCGCTGGAGCAGCGCGTGCGGCGGGACGGCGTGCCGTTCCTCGGCATTTGCGTCGGAATGCAGTTGATGGCCGATGCGGGTGAAGAACATGGCGTTCATGCCGGGCTTGGCTGGGTGCGCGGAACGGTCCGTCACCTGACCCCGAGCGATGCGAGCGCCAAGGTGCCGCATATGGGGTGGAACGACGTGGTGCCCGCTTCGCCGCATCCGCTGATTGAGGCGGGCGAGGCGTATTTCCTGCATTCCTACGCCTTCGACGGCGACGATGTGCTGGCGACGACCGAACATGGCGGCGCGGTCACCGCCGCGATCGGGCGCGACAATCTGATCGGCGTGCAGTTTCACCCGGAAAAGAGCCAGCGTTTTGGGTTGGCCTTGCTTGAACGATTTCTGGAGTGGCGGCCGTGAGCCTGATCATCTTCCCCGCGATCGACCTGAAGGGCGGCCAGGTCGTGCGCCTGGCCGAGGGCGATATGGACCGCGCGACCGTGTACGGCGACGATCCCGCCGCGCAGGCGATGATCTTTGCCGAACAGGGCGCGGAATATCTCCACGTGGTCGATCTCGACGGCGCGTTCGCAGGCGCCTCGGTCAATGGCGAAGCAGTGGCGGAAATCGTCGCGCGCTTTCCGGGGCATGTGCAATTGGGCGGCGGCATTCGGGATCGCGCCGGGATCGAGCGCTGGTTCGACATGGGCGTATCGCGCGTCGTGATCGGTACGGCGGCGCTGGAAAACCCGGAACTGGTGCGCGAAGCGGCGCGCGATTTCCCCGGCGGAATCGTCGTCGCGGTCGATGCGCGCGACGGCTTCGTCGCGACCAAGGGCTGGGCCGATGTCTCGACCGTCGAAGTGGTCGATATGGCGCGGCGCTTCGAGGATGCGGGCGTCGCGGCTTTGCTCTTCACCGATGTCGGGCGCGACGGGATGCTGAAAGGCTGCAACGTGGCCGCGACGGTGGATCTGGCGCGCGCGGTGCGGATACCGGTCATCGCCAGCGGCGGCGTGAAGGGGATTGCCGAAATACACGTGCTGGCGCTGCACAATCGGGATGGCGTGGAGGGCGTGATTACCGGACGCGCGCTGTACGACGGGCGGCTCGATCTGGTGGCGGCGCTCGCCGTGGCGGCGGCGGCGTGAGCCACCTGCTTGGGGGAGCCTTAGCGATTGCTCTGGCAGCCTTTTTTGGATGGCTCGTGCTTCGAGACTTTAGCCGTGGCCTGGCCAACTTTCCCAAACCGTACTTCACTTTTGCAAAGACTGAGCAGCCGAAGTTGTTTTGGAGTGTAACGATTTTCAATTTTGCCATCGTGCTGGGGTTGCTTGCTGCAGGAATTGGGATGGCTACTCAATGACCGTCCGAGCCCGCGTCATCCCCTGTCTCGACGTTGCCAATGGCCGCGTCGTGAAGGGCGTCAATTTCGTCGAGCTGCGCGATGCGGGCGATCCGGTCGAGCAAGCGCGCGCCTACGACGCGGCGGGGGCGGACGAGCTCTGCTTCCTCGACATCACCGCCAGCCATGAAGCGCGCGGCACAATCCTCGACGTGGTGCGGCGCACCGCCGAGGTGTGCTTCATGCCGCTGACGGTCGGCGGCGGGGTACGCTCGGCCGAGGATGCGCGCGCGCTCTTGCTGGCAGGCGCGGACAAGGTCGCGGTGAACTCCGCCGCGGTCTCGCGCCCCGAAGTCGTCAGCGACATCGCCGATAAATTCGGCAGCCAGTGCGTCGTCGCCTCGGTCGATGCGCGGCGGGTGGGCAACGATACTGGGGGGGCTGGGAAGTGTTCACGCATGGCGGCAGGCGGGCGACGGGCATCGACGCGGTAGCGCACGCGCTGCGTCTGGCCGAGCTGGGCGCGGGCGAATTGCTCGTCACCTCGATGGACCGCGACGGGACCAAGTCGGGCTACGACCTGGACCTGATCCGCACGATCGCCGACCAGGTGCGCGTGCCGGTGGTGGCGAGCGGGGGCGTCGGTGGTCTGGGCGATCTGGTCGCGGGCATCGTCGAGGGCCATGCGAGCGCCGTGCTGGCGGCGTCGATCTTCCATTTCGGCGAAGCGAGCATTGCCGATGCGCACGAAGCGCTGGCCGCAGCGGGAATCGCGGTGCGGCGGCCGGTTTTGGGCTGAGGGCCTCTCAATATCGCGCCGCCCCGGCGAAGGCCGGGGTGGCGCGATGGGATAAACTTTAAGAGAAATCCGCTGTATAGCCTCGCCATGCGCTTTCTCCTCCTGCTCCTTCTGGCCACCCCCGCGCTTGCCGCGCCGCATTCGGGCATGCCGCAAATCCGCACCGGGCCGGAACTCTCCGATATCGCGCTGTTCGCGATGGCAGCGCTCGGCGTGTTCATCGTGCGGCGGGCGTTGCGCAAACGGTTCCTGAAGCGCCCGCCGAAGGATTGACGCGCGCGCCCGCTTGCGCCAGCCGGGTGTGATGACCGAAGACGCGCTCAACCAGCTCGAAGCGACGATCCGCGCGCGGCGCGGGGCCGATCCGGCGACCTCCTACACCGCCAAGTTGTTCGCGCGCGGACGTGGCAAGATCGCGCAGAAAGTGGGCGAGGAAGCGGTCGAGACCGTTATCGCCGCGCTGACCGAGGACAAAGCCGCGCTGATCGGCGAGGCGACCGATTTGGTGTTTCACCTGCTCGTGCTGCTGACCGAATGCGGCGTCGGCCTCGACGACATTCGCGCGGAAATCGCGCGGCGCGAGGGCGTGTCGGGGATTGACGAGAAAGCCGCGCGGAAAAGCTGAAGGAGCAACCATGCCCGTAGACGCCACTTTGCCCTATGACGACCAGAACATCTTCGCGAAAATCCTGCGCGGCGAAATCCCCGCGAGACGGGTGTACGAGGACGACTTTGCGCTCGCCTTTCCCGACATCAATCCGCAGGCGCCGAACCATATCCTGGTGATCCCGAAAGGCGCTTACGTCTCTTGGGACGATTTCAGTGCGCGGGGCTCGGAGGCGGAGATCGCCGGGTTCGTGCGTGCCGTCGGCACGGTCGCGCGGGAGGCCGGGCTGGTGACGAGCGGATACCGCCTGTTGGCCAACACCGGCCCCGATTCGCACCAGGAAGTGCCGCATTTACATGTGCATATCCTGGCCGGACGGAAGCTCGGGCCGATGCTGGCGCGTTAAAAGGTTGCACGCTCTGCGTTTGCGACTAGGCTTTCGAAAAATATGGCGCGCAAGCCGCCCCAGGGGAAACACTGCATGATTTTCGGGCGTATCAAGTCTCTCGAGTCCATCCTCGCCACCGCAGAGAGAAAATCGCTGCACAGGACGCTTGGCGCGTTCCAGCTGACACTGTTCGGTATCGGTTGCGTTATCGGCACCGGCATTTTCGTGCTGACCGCAGCGGGCGCGCAAAAGGCCGGCCCCGGCCTGATGCTCGCCTTCGCGATCGCCGGTGCGATCTGCATCGTGGCGGCTTTGTGTTACGCCGAAATCGCGTCGATGCTACCGGTCGCTGGATCGGCCTACACCTACACATATGCCAGCATGGGCGAATTCCTGGCCTGGACGGTTGGGTGGGCGTTGGTGCTGGAATATGCGGTCGCGGCAAGCGCCGTATGCGTCGGCTGGTCGGGCTATTTCACGGGGACGATCCTCGATAAATCGCTCGGCATACATTTGCCCGTCTGGCTTACGTCCGCCCCGCTCGCGCTGGGCGGCGTACCAGGCGGCTTCATCAATCTCCCAGCAGTCTGCATCGCGGCACTCATTACGTGGCTACTGATGATCGGCACGACCGAGAGCGCGCGCGTCAACGCCGTGCTGGTCGCGATCAAGGTCACGGCGCTGACCGCTTTCGTGATCCTGACGCTCCCCTCCGACCGGTTCGACACGGCAAACTTCAACCCGTTCCTGCCCGCGGGCGTGTTCGGCGGGTTCGGCACCGGCGTCGGCGCGGTCGGTGCGGCGGCAACGATCTTCTTCGCTTATGTCGGCTTCGACGCGGTATCGACCGCCGCCGAGGAAACCAAGAATCCGCAGCGCAACGTACCGATCGGGCTGATTGGCTCGCTGCTGTTCTGCACCGTCTTCTACATCCTCGTCGCCGCCGGTGCGATCGGCACGATTGGCGGACAGCCCGTAATGGGCCCGGGTGGCATCCCCTTCCCGGCCGGTTCGGAAGAGCTCGCACGGCAGTGCGCGTTGCCGCAATATTCGGAAGCGCTGGTCTGTTCGAAGGAAGCTCTGGCGCACGTGCTGCGGACGATCGGCTGGTCGAACGTCGGCAATATGCTGGGCTATGCGGCCGGGTTCGCGCTGCCCTCGGTCATCCTGATCCTGATGTTCGGCCAGACCCGCATCTTCTTCGTGATGAGCCGCGATGGGCTCCTGCCCGAAAAGCTGTCGGCGGTGCATCCGCGGTGGAAGACGCCGTACATCATGACCGCGATCACCGGTGCGGTCGTGGCCATCGGTGCTGCCTTCTTCCCGGTCGGCCGTCTCGCCGACTGGGCGAATGCCGGCACGCTGTATGCGTTCATGATGGTCGCGATCTGCGTCATGATCCTGCGGCGTCGTGCGCCCGATGTCGTCCGCTCGTTCCGTACGCCCGCCCTGTGGCTGATCGGCCCGGCCACGATCGCCGGTACGATCTTCCTGTTCTTCAATCTCGACATGATGTCGATCATGGTCTTCACCGGCTGGGCGGCGCTCGGTGTCGTGGTCTACTTGGTCTACGGACGCAGCGCGAGCAGACTTGGCCGCGGGATGGACGACGCCGACGATGCCGATCTCGGTGCCCTGCAACCGCCACCGGGCACGCTGTAAGCAACGGTGAGGGCTGTTTCGATCGATTAAGGACGGCCTTACGCTACTCAAACAAAAAGGCCGGGGATCGCTCCCCGGCCTTTTTTGTCGCACCGTGCGCCGGCGCAGGCCGGAGCGTTGGCAGGTGCGGTATCGCTTGTGGCCAGGGCTCCGGCCTGCGCCGGAGCACAGCCGCTCAGCCGAGCTTGCTCGCCACCAGCGCCTTCAGGTCGACCTGCGCGCGCGCGCCGTAGTGCGAGATGATTTCCGCCGCGCAGATCGCGCCCAACTTGAGCGAGTTGGCGATGCTCTTGCCCTGCGCCTGTCCGTGCAGGAAGCCGGCCGCGAACAGGTCGCCCGCGCCGGTCGTGTCGACCACGCGCTCGATCGGCTCGGCCGCGCAGGTTACGGTCTGGCCGCCCGACACGGCGATCGCGCCCTTTTCGCTGCGCGTGACGACCAGCATCGGCACTTGCGTCGCCGCCTCGGCCACCGCCGCATCGAAATCGTCGGTGCCCATCAGCGCGGTGATTTCGGCTTCGTTCGCGAACATGATGTCGAGCAGGCCATCGGCCATCAGCTTGCGGAAGTCGCCGCCGTGACGCGAGATACAGAAGGTGTCGCTGAGCGTGAAGGCGACCTTGCGGCCCGCCTTGCGCGCGACCTCGATCGCGGCACGCATCGCCTGGCGCGGTTCTTCCGGATCCCACAGATAGCCTTCGAGATAGAGGATCGCGGCATTGGCAATCAGATCGCGGTCGAGCGCGGATTCGGGCAGGAATTGCGACGCGCCGAGGAAGGTGTTCATCGTGCGCTGCCCATCGGGCGTTACGAAGATGAGGCAGCGTGCGGTGGTGGGGGCGCCTTCGCGCGCGGCGGTGGTGAAATCGATCCCGACCGCGCGAATGTCGTGCGCGAAGATGTCGCCCAGTTCGTCCGCCGCGACCTGACCGATGAAGCCGCACTTGCCGCCGAGGGCCGCGATGCCCGCGACCGTGTTGGCGGCCGACCCGCCGCTAGCCTCGATCCCCGGGCCCATCTTGGCATAAAGCGCGTCGGCTTCCTCCGGCGAGAAGACGAGTTGCATCGAGCCCTTGTTCATGCCCGCCTCGGCCAGAAAAGCGTCGGTGGACTGCGACAGGACATCGACGATCGCGTTGCCGATCGCGACGACGTCGTAAGTGGGTTGGGTCAAGGCTGGTCTCCGGTGGGAATGGTTGCGGCGGGCCGTACCGGGGTGGCGGGTTGGGCGCAACCTTGAGCCATCCCGCCACCCCGCCCTTGTGCAAGGGTGACGGAGGAAGAGCGGCTCGCTAAGTGCCATCAGATGCTCAACGCCTTCCTCCTCTCACTCGCACAACTCGGCGACCGCAAGATCGTAGGCGTATTCCTGAAATCGTTCGCGCTGACGGTCGCGCTGATCGCATTGTTCGGCGCAGGCCTGTGGTACGTCGCGGAGCGCTGGGTGGCAGCGCTTGGATGGAATGCCGATGTCGGCATACTTGCGGGCACGGTCGCGCTGCTGATCACGTTCGGGCTCGGCTGGCTGTTGTTCCGGGCCGTCGCGGTGGCGGTGATGGGGGTGTTTGCCGACGACGTAGTAATCGCGGTCGAGCGGAAGCATTACCCCGCAGCACTGGCAAAGGCGCGCGACGTGTCGATCGCGCGCGGGATCGGTCTCGGCTTGCGCTCGGCCGGGCGCGCGATCCTGATCAACCTCGCGCTGGCGCCGGTTTATATCATGCTGCTGGTGACCGGCGTGGGCACCGCGCTCCTCTTCTTCCTGGTCAATGGCTGGCTGCTCGGCAACGATTTCGGGCAGATGGTCGCAGCGCGGCATATGGACGATGCGATGATGCGAGACTGGCGCAAGACCGGCGCGGTCGATCGCTTTGCGCTGGGGGTTGCGGGGACGGCGCTGTTCATGGTTCCGATCCTCAACCTGTTTGCGCCGGTCATTGGTGCTGCAATGGCAACGCATCTGTTTCACAAGGGGCGGAACGCATGAAGATTTTCGGTGCGATGCTGGTCGGGCTGGCGCTGGCGGGATGCGCGGAAAGCACCGCAGGGCCGACCACGGCGCGCCCGCCGCTGATCCCGATCCCGACGGGCACGGCGGGGCTGGGCCAGGTGATCGGCGCGAGTTCCGCCGCGCTGACTGCGATGTTCGGCGCGCCGGTCGCCGATGTGCGCGAGGGGAACGCGCGGAAGCTCCAGTTCGGCAATGCGACCTGCGTGCTCGACGCGTATCTTTATCCCAAGGGCAAAGCAGAGCCGGTCGTCACCTACCTCGACGCGCGGCAGACCGACGGCTCACCGATCGACCGCGCGAGTTGCGTCGGGGCGTTGCAGGCGGGGCGGCGGCGCTAGGACAGCCGAGCAAGCGCCCATGCGGCGGCCTCGGCCACCACTGGATCGGGATCCTCCAGAAGGGGCGTCACGGCCTGACGCAAATGGTGATCCCCACTATTGCCCGCAGCGATCAGGCAGTTGCGGATCATCCGGTTGCGGCCGATCCGCTTGATCGGGGAGCCGGCGAACACTTGCCGAAAGCCCGCATCGTCGAGCGCGAGCAGGTCCGCCAACGCTGGCGCGGCAAGTTCCGCGCGCGGCAGGAAGCCGCGGTTGGCGTGGGCGGTCGCGGCGAACTTGTTCCACGGGCACACCGCCAGGCAATCGTCGCAGCCATAGATGCGGTTGCCAATGCTCGACCGGAATTCGTGCGGGATCGGCCCGGCATGTTCGATCGTCAGGTAGGAGATGCAGCGGCGCGCATCGAGGCGGTAGGGGGTCGGGAAAGCGTCAGTCGGGCACGCGGTCTGGCACGCGGTGCAGCTGCCGCAATGGTCTTGGGGGGAAGTGCTTCCCTCTGGTTTCCACCCCGGCGAACGCCGGGGCCCAGTCGAGATGGCCGATGTAACTTCGTGCTGCGCTTCGCTATCGACGTCTCCCAACTGGGCCCCGGCCTTCGCCGGGGTGGCGGCCAGCCAAGAAGAGTCCATTTCCAACGTCGTATAAATCGCCCCCAAGAACAGCCAGCTCCCATGCTCGCGGCTCACTAGATTGGTATGCTTCCCCTGCCACCCCAACCCCGCCGCCTCGGCGAGCGGCTTTTCCATGACCGGGGCGGTATCGACGAACACCTTGAGGTCGGTGCCCGGTACCTCCGCCACCAGCCAGCGGGCGAGCGCCTTCAGCGCGCGTTTGACCACGTCGTGATAATCGCCGCCCTGGGCATAGACCGAGATCCGGCCGACCCCGCCTTCCCCCGCCAGCGCGAGCGGGTCGGCAGCGGGCGCGTAGCTCATGCCCAAAGCGATCACGCTCTTCACCTCAGGCCACAATGCGGCGGGGCTTTCGCGCTGACCGGCACGCTCCGCCATCCAGATCATGTCGCCGTGCAGCCCTTCGGCGAGCCATTGGTGGAGGCGCTCGGCGGTGCGCGGCGCGGCGTCGGCGCGCGTGACGCCACACGCCACGAACCCCAATTCGGTCGCTTTTGCCGCAAGGCGCGTCTGGAGTGACTTGTCGAACTGCACCACCACCCGCTACCACGAGTCCAACCGATGGGGGAATTCGTGTTGCGCAACGATCTGGCGGTTTCGGCCACGGGACTCATCAAGAATTTCGGCGGCAAGCGTGTCGTCGACGGCGTCGACATCGCGGTGCCGAAGGGTGCGATTTACGGCGTGCTCGGGCCGAACGGTGCGGGCAAGACGACGACGCTGCGCATGTTGCTCGGCATCATCGAGCCCGATGGCGGGACGCGCACGCTGCTGGGCCATGACCGCCCGCGCGACGCGAGCGACCGGGTAGGGTATCTGCCAGAGGAGCGCGGGCTCTATCCGGCGATGCGCGCGAAGGATGCGATTGCCTTCATGGGGGCGTTGCGCGGTCTCGACCTGAAAACCGGGCGCAAGCGCGCGGTGGCGCTGCTTGAGGCGGCAGGGCTCGGCCACGCGGTCGACACCAAGATCCGCAAGCTTTCCAAGGGCATGGCGCAGCTCGTGCAATTGCTAGGGTCGGTGGTGCATCAGCCCGATCTGCTGGTGCTCGACGAACCCTTTTCGGGGCTCGATCCGGTCAATCAGGAACGCCTCGAAGCGCTGATCCTCGCCGAGCGCGACCGCGGCGCGACGGTGTTGTTCTCCACCCACGTGATGGCGCATGCCGAACGGCTGTGCGATCGGCTCGCGATCATCGCGGGCGGCAAGCGGCGGTTCGAGGGCACCGTTTCCGATGCACGCGGGATGCTGCCGATGCGCGCGCATTATGTGCCGGTGCGCGACGATCCGGGGGTGGCCGATCACCTGCCCGCCGATGCGCGGCATGACGAACATGGCTGGAATTTCGAAGTGCCCGAAGGCGGGGTCGAGCAAGCGCTCAGCCGCTTGATCGGCGCGGGCCACGGCATTGCCGGCCTGTCGATCGAGCGCCCCGGCTTGCACGATGCCTTCGTGCGGATCGTCGGCAAGGCCGCCCTGGAGCAAGCGCGATGAGCACCCTCCCCCGGATCGTCCGCCAGACCCTGACCATCGCGCGGCGCGATTTCGTCGCGACCGTCTTCACGCCGACCTTCCTGCTGTTTCTGCTGTCGCCGGTCTTCACGATCGGCTTCGGGCTGGTCGGCGGAATGGGCGCGCGCTCGGTCACCGAGGGATCGAATGCCAAGACACGCATCGTCGCGATCGTCGCGCCGGCGCAACAGGCCGCGATGCGCAGCGCCGATGCGCGGTTGCGTGCGGTCTTCTCCCGCGCGGACCAGCCCTCGATCCTGACGATTATGTCCCCGACCGCCGAACCGGAGGCACAGGCCCGCGCGACGTTCAGTGGCGGCAAGAAGGACGATACGACGGCGGCGCTCTACGGCGACTTGACCAAGCCGACGATCCTCTATGGCGGGCAGGGCCGCGCCGACGCGCGCTATCTCGGCTCGCTCGCCGAGGCGACGCTGCGCACCGATCCGGCCAAGGCTGCGCAACTCAGCACGCCAACGCTCACTTCGATCGCGCGCGCTGCGCCGACCGACAGCGGGCACAAACAAGCCGCCTTCATCGCGGTATTCGGCATCTTCTTCCTGACTTTGCTGCTGGCGGGGCAAGCGGTCGGCACGATGATGGAGGAACGCAGCAACAAGGTAATCGAAGTGCTCGCCGCAGCGGTGCCGTTGGAGGCGGTGTTCTTCGGCAAATTGGTCGGCATGTTCGGGTCGGCGCTGCTGTTCGTCGCGTTCTGGGCGACCTTGGTCAGCCAGATCGGCGGCATCCTGCCCGCCAATTACGCCCGTGCGATCGGCGAGATCGGCCCTGCGGTCGGCGTTCCGATGTTCTATCTGTTGTTCTTCGCCTATTTCGCGATGGCGTATCTGCTGCTCGGCGCGGTATTTCTGGGTGCGGGTGCGCAGGCCTCTACGCCGCGCGAATTGCAGATGATGTCGCTGCCGATCACGGTCATCCAGGTTGCGATGTTCGGGCTCGCGCTGTCGGCGACGGGCGCGCCGGATTCAGCACGGACGTGGTTCGTCGAGCTGTTTCCGCTCAGCTCGCCCTACGCGATGGCGGCACACGCGGCGAACAAGCCCGAGCTGTGGCCGCACGCCGCGGCCCTCGCTTGGCAGGCGCTATGGGTCGCGATCGCGATCACGGTCGGCGCGCGCGCGTTCCGGCGCGGGGTTCTGCAATCGGGTAGCGGATCGTGGTTCAAACGCCGCCGCAGCCCTGCGTCGGAGCCGGTCGCCGAACCGAGTTGAATCTCCTATTGACAAGAATGTCAGTTAGTCGTCTCCTCCCGCCATAAAGACGGAGAGGTAGATATGGCGACTCTGGCATCAGAAGCTCCTGCGCTTGCGGTCAATCCGCTCGATGTAAGCCGACCCGAACTGTACCGCGACGATGTCTGGCAAGCGCCGTTCCGCGAGCTGCGCGCGACATCGCCGGTGCACCGCGTCGAGCATTCCGACTTCGGCCCCTATTGGTCGGTGTCGACCTACAAGCCGATCATCCATGTCGAATTGATGCCCGAACTCTATTCGTCGCAGGCAGGCGGCATCACGCTCGCCGACTTCATCGAAAACAACCCGACCGACGTGCGCATGCCGATGTTCATCGCGATGGACCGGCCCAAGCACACTGGCCAGCGCCGCACCGTCGCCCCCGCCTTCACGCCCTCCGAAATGGTGCGGATGACGGACAATATCCGCACCCGCACCGCCGAGATTCTCGACACGCTGGAATGGAACAAACCGTTCGATTGGGTCGACACGGTTTCGGTCGAACTGACCACGCAGATGCTGGCGATCCTGTTCGATTTTCCGTGGGAAGACCGGCGCAAGCTGACCTTCTGGTCGGACTGGGCGGGCGATATCGAGCTGGTCAAGAACGAGGAATTGCGACAAGAACGCCTGAAGCACATGTATGAGTGCGGCGCCTATTTCCAGAATCTGTGGAACGGCAAGGTCGGCAAGGAGCCGACCCCCGACCTGATCAGCATGATGATCCATTCCGACGCGATGTCGGAAATGGATCAGATGGAGTTTCTCGGCAATCTGATCCTGCTGATCGTGGGCGGCAACGACACCACGCGCAACACGATGAGCGCGGTTGCCTACGGGCTCGACCAATTCCCCGACGAGCGCGCCAAGCTGGAGGCGGACCCGTCGCTGATCCCCAATGCGGTGCAGGAAATCATCCGCTGGCAGACGCCGCTCGCGCACATGCGCCGTACCGCGACTGAGGATACGGTGCTGGAGGGGCAGGACATCAAGGCGGGCGACAAATTGGCGCTGTGGTACGTCTCGGCCAATCGCGACGAGAGCGTGTTTCCCGATGGCGACCGCATCATCGTCGATCGCCCGAATGCGCGGCGGCATCTAGCCTTCGGCCACGGCATCCACCGCTGCGTCGGCGCGCGGCTGGCGGAATTGCAGGTGGCCGTGCTGCTCGAGGAAATGGCCAAGCGGCGGATGCGCGTAAACGTGCTGGGCGAGCCCGAGCGCGTCGCGGCGTGCTTCGTCCACGGCTATCGCAAGCTGCCGGTCGAGATCAGCCGCTACTGAGGGGTCAGTTGGACTTGGCGGTCTCGGCGACGAGTGGAGCCTCCGCGGCCGCGCAAGCGCCGGTCTCGCGCACTGCCGCTGCAGGCGGGGCCTTGCGCCCCATCGTCCAGTTCGCCTGCATCCGCACGCGCGGATTGGGCGCGCACCAGATTTCGCCGGTTTCGTTGATTGCGGTTACCCAGATCAGATTATGTTCCTGCCCATAATCGATCACCGCAAAGGCATAGCCTGCACCCTTGTCGAGCACATGGACGGGCAGTGGCGGATCGAGTTGTTGCATGGTCATAGCGGGATAAGCGAGCGAAACGATTTTCGGTTCCGACGCGCATCCTGCGGGGCGATCGACGCGTAACTCAGCCCGACGTTTCGACGTATAACGATATGAAGACTCTGGAGGACCGATCCGATGCAAGACCGCCGCACTTTCCTGACGCTGACCGGGCTGGGCACCGCTGCCGTCGCCCTGTTCGGCTGCAAGGGCGCGACCGCGGCGCCCGAGAAGTTCGAGGTGATGCTGAGCGATGCCGCCTGGAAGAAAAAGCTATCGCCCGCGGCCTATGGCGTGCTGCGCCATGAACAGACCGAAACGCCCTTTACCAGCCCGCTGAATGCCGAGCATCGCGCCGGCACCTTTTCCTGCGCGGGGTGCGCGCTGCCGCTCTATTCGTCCAAGACCAAGTTCGACAGCGGCACGGGCTGGCCGAGCTTCTGGGCGCCGCTGGCGAATGCGGTCAAGACGCGGGCGGATTCGACGCTCGGCTTCGTGCGCACCGAAGTGCATTGCCGCCGCTGTGGTGGGCATCTCGGCCATGTGTTCGACGATGGGCCGAAGCCGACCGGCAAGCGCTACTGCATGAACGGCGTGGCGATGACCTTTACGCCCGGAAAGGCGTAGCGCGTTGCCGGGCCTTGCTTGGGCCAAACGGCGATTATCGCAATCCGTTCTGGCTGAGCCTGTCGAAGCCGGGCTCTCCGCACGCGGGGCGGGAGAATGTCGAGAGGTGCCCTTCGACAAGCTCAGGGCGAACGTCGGTGGAAAGTCGCCGTCCGCGAAACGGTCTCAGAAACGGACGTCGCCCAGATCGAGCGCGGCCATCACCACCGGTGCCATCGCGCCGCGCTCGATTTGGTCTTCGCCAGTCTCATGCGCCGGGGCGCGATCGGCGTAGATGAAGCCCTTCGTCGGATAGGCCGAGGTGCCGAGGCCGCCCTGCGGGCCGTACCAGACCTTGACCAGGCTCCAGTCGCCATTTTCGGAAATGTCGATCGCGCGAACATCGCGCTCGACGCCGCCGCGGCGCGACCAATTGGCGTGGGTCAGCAGCACTTCGCGGTCGCTCACCACTTCGCTGACCATCGCGACATGGCCGAGGCGCATCCGGCTGGTCGAGGCGAAGGCGAGCACGGCGCCGACCTTCGGCGCATGGCCGCGGGCGTAGCGGCCGGCGGCCTGACCCCACCACGTGTTGGCGTTACCCCGGATTTCGATGCCGGAAATCATCCGCGCATAGGGCGCGCACTGCCAGAACTGCGCCATGGCGGGGGTCGCTGTCATCAGCGCGCAGGAAACCACCAGCGCGAATCGCGCTGCCAAAGTACGGATTGTCATCGGGACCCCCCAAAGGTCGTCGTGAACTCGTTGAGTGTGTCAAAGCATCTCATAGCGGGCTTGAAAACCCCGCCGCGCGCCGAACGGAACCTTTTCCGACGAAGTGAGTTTAACGCGCGATGGGTGGTCGACGGCACGTGCCGCGGCCATCCTTTTGGACGATGTCTGCTCGCCAATAGCCTGGTTCGCCGCTAAGAATCGTCTACATGAAACATCCCGCTTTGGCGTTCCTCCTGTTGCTCGCTGCTTGCTCGCGGGAAAGCATGGCCGGGGACAACGATTCCGCACTGTATCAAACCAATGCAGTGGCGCTGACCCCAGGGGTAAAGCCCGTCCGGATCGGCGAAGGCGGCGCTGCCTTCCGTGCCTGTGCCACCGGCGGCCAGGTCGTGAACCTCTCCCCGACCGGCGAACGCTATCTCGCCTTGCGCGCCGCCCCCTTTGCCGAGGCTGATGAGGTGGCGCGGCTCGACGAGGGCACACGGCTGTTCCTGTGCACGCGCTCGCTCGATCAGCGCTGGCAAGGCGTCGTGGTGCCACCCGCCGACGCGCCGGACAGCGATTGCGGGGTCACCGCATCCCTCGCTGCGCCGCGCGATTATGCCGGGCCGTGCCGTTCAGGCTGGGTGTTGAGCGCCTTCGTCAGGCCGGCGGGATGACCGCCGCCCGGGCAAGGCGTGCTTCATGCTCCGCCCGTCCGAACGGAAAGCGGGAATAGAACAACCCGGCGAGGCCGTAGAGCGTGAGTTCCAGCACGACAAAAACGAGCGTCAGCCGATCGATCGTCGCAAGTGGCACCAGGCCGGGCTTGGCCGCCTGCGGAAAGGCCGCGAACGCCAGGATCGCGCTTGCGGTGAAAATGCCGAGCCCGCCCACCAGTTTCTGCACGAAGAAGCCACCGGCGAAGAACACGCCCTCCGACCGCTTGCCCGTGCGCAGTTCGGAATCCTCGACCACGTCCGACAACATCGCCGCACCGAGAATGAAGGCCGATACGCCGCACGCGGTATTGGCGGCAAAGATCGTGAGCAATGTCGGCAGCAGATAGTGTGAGCCGATCTCGGGAAACCAGCCGAGCAGGCGCAGCACATAGGGCGTAACAAGCAGTGTCGCGCTGCTGAAGGACGCGATCATCGCGATGCGCGGCTTATCCCCGCCCTTGGTCAGGCCGGGTGCCAGAAAGAAGGCCCCCAACGCACCGATCATCAGCGCAAGCGACAACCAATTGTAATCGCCACGATCGAACTGCCAGACGAACTGGTAGAGATAGACCGACAAGGCGAACGACACGCCCTGCGCGGTGTAGGCGAACACACCTGCCGCCATCAGGATCAGAAAACCACGGTTTGCCACGGTACGGCGGAAATCGCGGAAATGCTCCGCAAAGGTTTCGGTCGATTTCGCCACCTTCGGCAGGAACTTGATTTCGTGGTGCAGGCCGAGCGCGGACAGCAGGATCGCGCCCGCCATCACCGCCGCCGCGAAATAGGCCATGTGCGAATAGCCGGTCGCGTTGAGCGTGCCGACCGTGTGGGTCGCATCGGGCACCAGGAACACGCCATATGCCAGCGCCAGCATCGCCAAGCCCCCGCCCCAACCGAACAGGTAGCGATAGGAAAAGAGCTTGGTGCGCTCGTCATAGTCCGAGCTGAGTTCGGGCCCGAGCGCGGAGGACGGGATTTCGAACGCCGACAGCGCGATCCGCACCAGCAGCGCGCTGCCGAAAACATACAGCAGGGTCGCGCCGTTCGACCAATGCGGCGGGTTCCAGAGCAGGATCCAGCCGATCGCGACGGGAATCGCCGAGGCGTACATCCACGGATGCCGCCGCCCCCAGTGCCCGCGCGTGTGATCGGACAGATAGCCGACCATCGGGTCGACGAATGCCTCCACCACCAGCGCCGCCATGATGGCAAGACCGACCTGGCTGGCGGGCAGGCCGACGACCTGATTGTAATAGAGCAGCAGGAAGGTCGCGAAGCCATTGTCCTTCACGCCGTATGCGATCGAGCCGATTCCGAAGGAGAGGCGGCTTTGCGCGCCGAGCTTTCGCGCGGCGGGGATCGCGAGCGGCGCGGCGGCGCTCATTGCGCGAACGCCTCCAGCGCCGCGAACATCGACGGGGCGTTGGCATCCCAGCTGTGACGCGGGCCGATCGTCATGCCGCCATCGACGGTGATGTGCGTGCCGGTGACGAAGCCCGCATCCTCGCTGGCGAGATAGGCGACGGCGGCGGCGATGTCGTCCGCTGTTCCGGCGCGCTGCAGCGGCTGGGCTTGCGCGGCAGCCTGTCCGATCATGCCATTGGCCATGTCGCGCTTGGCCCCCGTAATCCCGAGCGCGGAGGTGAAGATGTTGGTGGTGATGAAGCCCGGGCACACCGCATTGACGCGAATATTGTGCTGCGACAGGTCCGCCGCCGCCATCGTAGTCAGATGCAGCACGCCAGCTTTCGCGACCGAATAGGCGGTCGGTGCAGCGCCGGTCTGGAGCGCGGCGATCGAGGCGGTGTTGACGATCGCCCCGCCCTTCCCGCGCGCGATCATCAGCGGCGCGGCGTAGCGGATTCCCATCGCAACCGATCGCAGGAGCAAATTCTGCGTACGGTCCCAATCCTCCGGGCTGATCGCGTCGATCTTCTCGCGCGCGCCGCCAGCACCGGCATTGTTGAACAGCACGTCGATCCCGCCTGCCGCATCGGCCGCCGTCATCAGCGCGGCGATATCGGACACCTCCATCACGTCGGTACGGACGAAGTGGATGCGGCCGTTGGACGTTTCGGCGATTTCCTGACCAGCAGCTACATCGATATCGCCGATCCACACTTCGGCCCCTTCGCGCGCCAGCCGCAGCGCCGTCGCACGCCCGATCCCTGACGCGCCGCCCGTTACCACGGCACGGTTTCCGGCAAACCGCATGATCGTCTCCTAAAACCCTCAAGGGCGTTTTTGTCACTTTAGTACGGCGAAACGCGCGGTCAATGCGCGGGACGATGTGGTTTTTGGAATTTCGGGTTTGCGAGGCGCGGCCGGATCGGGCATCGCACGCAGCAGACCTGACCCGCAATGGAACCCGACCCATGGCTCTCGACCCGGAAACCTTCGACGCGCTGATCGATACGGTCCGCCGCTTCGTCGCAGAACGCCTCCGCCCGCTGGAAGGCGCGGTCGAGGAAGCCGATGCGATTCCTCCCGAGATCGTGCAGGAAATGCGCGACATGGGCCTGTTCGGCCTGTCGATCGCCGAGGAATATGGCGGGCTGGGGCTGACCATGCTCGAGGAAGCCAAGGTTGCGATCGAACTGGGCCGCACGACCCCGGCATTCCGATCGACCTTCGGCACCAATGTCGGGATCGGATCGCAGGGCCTGGTGATGGCCGGCAATGCCGAACAGAAAGCGGCGTGGCTCCCCAAGATTGCCAGTGGCGAGATCATCACCAGCTTCGCGCTGACCGAGCCCGACATCGGCTCCGATTCGGGCGCGGTAAAGACGCGCGCGGTGTTCGACGGGCAATCCTATCGCCTGTCCGGTACCAAGCGCTACATCACCAATGCCGACAAGGCCGATCTGTTCACCGTGATGGCGCGCACCGGCGATGATCCCGGAGCGCGCGGCGTCTCTGCCTTCCTCGTCCCGCGCGATCTTGCCGGGGTGAGCATCGGCGAGCCCGAGAAGAAGATGGGCCAGAAGGGTGCCAAGGTCGCCGACGTCAATTTCGACGATGTGATCGTGCCCGCCGAAAACCGGCTGGGTGCCGAGGGCGAGGGATTCAAGATCGCGATGCGCGTGCTCGATCGCGGTCGGCTGCACATTTCGGCGGTGTGCGTGGGCGTGGCCGAGCGGCTGATCGCCGACTGCGTCGCCTATGCGACCGAGCGCAAGCAGTTCGGCAAGCCGATCGCCGAGCATCAATTGATCCAGGCCATGATCGCCGATTCGAAGACCGAAGCGCTGGTTGCCCGCGCGCTGGTGCTGGAGACGGCAGCGGCAAAGGATGCGGGCAAGGACGTGGTGATGGAATCGGCCGCCGCGAAATATTATGCCTCGGAAATGGTGGGCCGCGTCGCCGACCGCGCCGTACAGATCTTCGGCGGTGCGGGCTATATCGCCGATTACGGGATCGAGCGGCTTTACCGCGACGTACGGCTGTTCCGGATTTACGAAGGCACCAGCCAGATCCAGCAAATCATCATCGCGCGCGAGACGATCAAGCGCGGGGGGTAATCAGGAGAGAAGAAAATGGACACCACCACCTTATTCCGGCTCGACGGCCGGATGGCTCTCGTCACCGGCGGATCGCGCGGGATCGGCAAGATGATCGCGAAGGGCTTCATCGCGCAGGGCGCGACCGTCTACATTTCCGCCCGCAAGGCCGATGCGTGCTTCGCGACCGCGGAGGAACTGGGCGAGAAGTGCATCGCGCTGCCGCAGGACGTCTCCACGGTCGCGGGCTGCAAGGCGCTCGCTGCGCAACTGGCCGAACATACCGACCGGCTGGACATTCTGGTCAACAATGCCGGCGCCGCCTGGGGCGAGCCGTTCGAGGCCTTCCCCGAAAAGGGCTGGGACAAGGTGATGGACCTCAACGTCAAATCGCCCTTCTTCCTGACGCAGGCGCTGTTCGAGCCGCTGAAGGCCGCGGCGAGCGCGGGGCGGCCGGCCAAGGTGATCAACATCACCTCTATCGACGGACAGCGGCTCAACCCGTGGGAGACCTACAGCTATCAGGCGTCGAAATCGGCGCTGATCTATCTGACCAAGCGCATGGCCGCGCGATTGGTGACCGACCATATCAACGTCACCTCGATCGCGCCCGGCGCCTTTGCCAGCGAAATGAACCGCGCCGCGCGTGATCATGGCGAGGCGATTGCCAAGAGCATCCCGGCCAAGCGCATCGGCGTCGATGAGGATATGGCGGGTGCCGCCATCTATCTCGCCAGCCGCGCGGGGGATTATGTGATCGGCGATACGATCACGGTCGATGGCGGGCTGGTGCATGCCGCGCTGGGGACCAGCATCGACGCATAGGACTCTCCCCTCCCTGGAAGGGAGGGGCCGGGGGTGGGTCGGCTCGTTGTCGAACGCCGTGCCCGCCCCACACCAACCCACCCCCCAACCCCTCCCTTCCAGGGAGGGGAGATACGAGGGCTATGCTCCCGCCTCCTGCGGGTGGTGCGGCTGGAGGATGAGGACGCCATCCTCCACCCGCCACGATTTGAGCCGCGACAGGAAGTTCATCCCCAGCACGTTCATGTCGCCAAACGCCGGCGAGACGACCACCGGCAGATCGCGTGCGACCACATTGCCGATCCGCACCTCAGGCGCGATCGCGGTCTGCGCGGCGACCGATCCGTTGGCGGTCTGCATCATCACCGGCACCAGATTAGCATTGGGCTCGATCCCCGCGCGCGCGGCAGTATCGACCGAGATCGCGGTGACGGTCGCGCCACTGTCAACCAGCATCCGGCGCTCGACATCACCGAGCTTGACCCGCACCCAGAAATGCCCGTCCGAGGCCATCGGAATGCGCATTTCCTTGCCGACAATGCGTTGCCCGCCAAGCGAGAAACGCTGCGCCACTTTCGCGAACATCGGGTCGAACTGCGCGCGCTCGGCAACCAGCAGCGTCACCAGCACGATCGCCCCCGCCGTCACCGCGAACGACAACAAGCGGCCAAAAACGGGAATGCGCCGTGCGAGGATCATCGCCGCGATCACGCCCGCAATCAGCAGATAGAGCGGACCATGCGGCCCGAGATCGGAGAAGCTGCTCATGGCGCTAATGTAGGCGCGCGTTGACCTTTATGAAGGCTGACCGGCTACTCCATCACCGCCAGCAAGCGATCGACAGTCGTGCTTGCGAACGCGGTGAAATTATCCGCCACGCCGAAGGGCAGCAGAATATCGCGTCCAACCGCCAGCGCGCCGCAGCTATAAACGACATTGGGTACATAGCCGTCACGCTCGCCCGGGCTGGGCTGCAGGATCGGTTCGGGGGTGCGCGCCAGCAGTTTGGAAGGATCGTCCTTGTCGAGCAGGCACGCGCCGACGCAATAGTTCCGCACCGTGCCGACGCCGTGGGTAAACACCAGCCAGCCTTCGTCCACTTCGATCGGCGAGCCGCAATTGCCCATCTGCACGAATTCCCACGGATAGCGCGGGCTAACGACCTTCGCGCCGCCGTCCCAATGCAAAATGTCGTCGGAGCGATGCAGCCAGATGCTCTCGCTATCCTGCCGCCCGAGCATGACGAACTGGCCGCCGATGCGGCGCGGGAACAGCGCCATGCCCTTGGCCCCCGCGGCGTCCCCGGACAGCGCACGCATTTCGAAACTGTGGAAATCCCTGCCCGACAGCAATTCGGGCCGCGCGTCGGCACCGTTATAGGCGGTATAGGTTGCGTGATAGCAGGTCGCGCCGTCGTCATCGGTGAACAGCACCATCCGCACGTCTTCGATCCCGTGCAGCTGGCTCGGCAGCATCGGGAACAGTACCGTCTCCGAAATATCGTGCGCGCCGCCGCAATGGAGATGCACCACCGCGCCAGCATCGACGCTTGCCCCCTCGATGATCGGCGGTACCGCGACCGGGCTGGGTGAATCGACCGACAGGCTCTCGCCCGGAACCCAGCTTCCAGTGCGAAACGCGACCGAGGAGACATGACCCTCGCCGATGCCGCGCAGCGACAGGACGAAGCGCACCCCCCCGGGCGGAGCATTCGATTGATCCGGCGCGAGCACGGCGCTTGGGTTGAACAGCGCCGCTGCCTCATACGAGAATTCGGCGCTGAAATAGGCACCGATCAAGCGCCGCTGGCCGTCGCTCGGGCTGATCGGCGCGGGGAGAAGCGCGGCGACCTCGTCATAGCGCCGACGGAGCATCGCATCGACGTCGCGGTGCCGTTCATCGAGCGAATGGACGATCTGCGCGAGTTCGGCTGCAAGCGCGGCATCGTCGAGCGATAGGATGCGATCGACCACGGCCTGTGCACGGGTGTGCCCGGCGACGCGGAATTTTCCCGGATAGTCGAGCTCAAACGGCCGGACCACGGTCCGCGCCGGATCGGGTCGCAGGATGATATCGTAGTGATCGAGTACCGCGGTCGCATCCGCCATCGTGAGAGCCTCCCCGCGCGGCATCAGTGCCGGCTGGGCCTGAACGAGCCGAACGCGGAAAGGTTCGCCCTCAGCGAGGCTGAACCAGCCGCTCGAGTTCGGCGATGAGCAGCTGCACGTCGAACGGCTTCTCGAGCACGACCAACGCGCCCGCATCGATCGCGTCGCGGCGGATCATCGCGTCGGTGTGGCCCGATACGAGAATGATCGGCAGCGTGGCACCAAGTTCGCGCAAGCGGCGGGTAAGCGAAATGCCATCGAGCCCCGGCATCCGGATATCGGAGATCAGGATGCCGCCCGCGGCCTCCTGCCATTGATCGAGGAAAGCGGCCGCCGAACCGAATCCGGTCACGGTATAGCCCATCACTTCCAGAACGTAGCAGAGCGATGTCAGCGTCGGCTGATCGTCATCGACGATATAGATTGGCGTGCCCGGCATTGTTACGCCTCATCCTGCAAGGCCAAAGGTAGCAAAAACGAAAAGGTCGCGCCGACCCGTGCATTCGTTTCACCGCGAATTGTACCGCCGTGCGATTCGACGATCGTGCGGCACAGCGACAACCCGACCCCCATACCCTTGGTTCCTTTGGTACTCTTGAACGGCTCGAACAGGATTGCGCGCGTTTCCTCGCTGAAACCGCCTCCCTCGTCCTCGACCGCGACGAAGGCGTTGGATTGGCCGTCCCGACCGGTGCGGATGGTAATCTTGTTGCGGCCATGCGGCGGTGTCGCCTCGACCGCGTTCCGGACGAGATTGACGACGACTTGCTGGATTTCGATCTTGTCCATCACCGCGCGAATATCACGCGATTCATGCTCGATCACGGTCTGGATGTTGATATCTCCAGCACCAAGCAGGCCCAGGCGGCACGCATCATCGACCACCTCCGCAACGCTTTCGGGGCGCCTGACCTTGTCACCGCCCGATACGAAGGCGCGCAGGCGGCGAATGATATCGCCCGCGCGCAGCGATTGTTCGCGCGCCAGCTCGACGGGTTTCAGCGCAGGGTGCGTCGGCGCATCGCGCAGCAGGGCAATCTTGACGCCCTCCAGATACATCGAAATCGCGCCGAGCGGTTGATTGAGTTCGTGCGCCAAGGCGCTCGCCATGTCACCCATTGCAGACACGCGGGAAGATTGGTTGATCTGCGCCTCGACACGCTTGCGATCGGTTATGTCGAGCGACATGCCGACGATCCCCGTAACCGCACCGGCGGCGTCGCGCAGGGGGCGCTTGGTCGACAGGAAGATCCGCGGACCCTTGGTCGGGTGATCGACCAACTCCTCGAGCTCGTGCGAGCGTTCGAACTCCAGCACATTGCGGTCATTCGCCATCACGGCGATCGCCTTATCCTTGTCCTCCAGGAAGTCGAGGTCGGTCTGGCCACGTACCTCCGACCACGGCTTTCCGATCAGTTCCAGCGTGGTGCGATTGGCCATCGTCACCCGGCCAGCCATATCCTTGGCGTAGATCAGCCCGGGGATGGTGTTGATCACCGCGCCGAGCAGATTGTCCGCCAACGCGTAACTTTCCTCAACCTGGTGCAGTTCATCCTCGGTCGCGGTGACGCGTTGCGCCAATTCGGCGCGCGCGGCGGTGAGTTCGGCAAGCGTCGCACGATGTTGATCGATTTCCCGTTGCAGCGTCCTGGGCGATGGCAGGCGCAGCAACTGTGGCACGATGGTGAGCACGAGCGTGGCAGTCGCGACCGAAACCACTGCCGTTGCCGCCTTCAGCCAGCCTTCCGTCACATAAAACGGGTACCATAAGGTCACGATCGCGGCGACGTGGGTGAAGCCGCACAGGCCGATAAAGGCTGCGAACAACAGCGCCGCCGAACGATGCGACGGATCGAGATCGTGCCGATTCCGCACGAACCGCGCAATGCCGATCGGAATGACAAAATAGGCAGCCGCGATCAGCGCATCGGAAGAGATGTGCAGCAACATCAATTCCGGCTTCCACAACAGGCACATACCGTGCGGCATGTACGTCTGCAGTTGATCGAACCCGCCCATGCTCCGTCACCCGATTCTGCGCGGGTGTCAGCCCCCGTCTTGCGATCGGTTATGCCTTCATAAAGGCTTAGCGCGCAATGCCGCCCGCCGCGAGCACCGCTAGCGTCACCAATTCGCTGGCCGTGCTTGTCATCGGCGCGATCTGCACGCTCTTTTCCATGCCGATCAGCATCGGCCCGATGACCGCATCGCCACCCAATTCGCGCAGCAGCTTGGCCGAAATGTTGGCGGATTGAAGCCCCGGCAGGATCAGCACGTTGGCTGGCCCCGACAGTCGCGCGAAGGGATAATTGGCGAGCTGCTGGGGATTGAGCGCTACGTCGGGCGCCATCTCGCCTTCATATTCGAAGCTGACCTTGCGCGCGTCGAGCACTTTCACCGCCGCACGAATGCTCTCCAGCCAATTGCCCTCGGGATTGCCAAAGGTCGAATAGCTAAGAAACGCGACGCGCGGTTCGTGGCCCATGCGTTTGGCGACCAAAGCGGTGCCCTCGGCGATGTCGGCCAGTTCCTCGGCATTGGGTCGCTCGTTGATCGTCGTGTCGGCCATGAACACGGTGTGCGTCTGGCCGACCATCACGTGGATGCCGAACGGCGTGCGGCCGATCTCGGGATCGATCACCTTGCGGATTTCGCGCATGGTGTGCGCATAGGTGCGCGTGATGCCGGTGATCATCGTGTCGGCTTCGCCCAATTGCAGCATCACGGCGCCGAAGATGTTGCGATCCTGGTTGATCATCCGCTCGCAATCGCGCCGCAGATAGCCGCGCCGTTGCAACCGGCTGTAGAGGAAATCGACCATGCGGGGCACGAGCGGCGAATTGCGGCTGTTGTGCAGTTCGTAGCTTTCGGGGTCGGTCACGCCGAGCGCGCGCAACCGGTCCGGCACATCGTCGCGCCCGACCAGCACCGGCGTACCGTACCCGCCATCCTTGAACGCGATCGCCGCGCGCAGCACGACTTCCTCTTCGCCCTCGGCAAACAGCACGCGCTTGGGATGCGCGCGCGCACCTTCATAGGCGAGCGTCAGGACCGAGGTGGTCGGGTTGAGTCGCGCCTTCAATTGCTGGCGATAGGCTTCGAGATCGAGAATCGGCTTGGTCGCGACGCCCGAATCCATCGCCGCCTTGGCGACCGCGACCGGCACGATTTCCATGAGGCGCGGGTCGAACGGCGCGGGAATGATGTAGTCCGGGCCGAAGCTGTGGCGCACGCCATACGCAACCGCGACTTCCTCGGGCACCTGCTGGCGCGCGAGGGCAGCGAGCGCGTTGGCGGCGGCGATCTTCATTTCATCGTTGATCGTGGTGGCGCGCACATCGAGCGCACCGCGGAAGATGAACGGAAAGCCGAGAACATTGTTGACCTGGTTCGGATAATCCGAGCGCCCCGTCGCGATGATCGCGTCGGGGCGCGCTGCACGGGCCTCGGGCGGGGTGATTTCCGGGTCCGGATTGGCCATCGCGAAAATGATCGGCTTCGGCGCCATCTTCATCAGATCCGACGCCGGCAGCGCGCCCGCTGCCGACAGGCCGATGAAGACATCCGCGCCGTCTAGCGCCTCTGTCAGCGTGCGCTTTGTGGTGCTCACCGCATGGGCCGACTGCCACTGGTTCACACCTTCGCGGCCCTGGTAGATGATGCCGGTGCGATCGACCATGACGAGCTGGTCGGCGGGCAGGCCCATCGCCTTGATCAGCTCGGCGCACGCAATGGCCGCCGCGCCCGCGCCGTTCATCACGACGCGCGTGTCCTTGATGTCGCGCCCCGTTAGGAACAGCGCGTTGATCAGCCCCGCCGCGCAGATGATCGCGGTGCCGTGCTGATCGTCATGGAACACCGGGATGTTCATCCGGGCGCGCAACGTCTGCTCGATGATGAAGCATTCGGGGGACTTGATGTCCTCCAGATTGATCCCGCCAAAGCTCGGCTCCATCAGCTCGATCGCGTCGATCAGCCGGTCGGCATCTTCGGTCTTCAGTTCGATGTCGATCGCATCGACGTCAGCAAAGCGTTTGAACAGGACCGCCTTGCCCTCCATCACTGGCTTGGAGGCGAGTGCGCCGAGATTGCCGAGCCCCAGGATCGCCGTGCCGTTCGAGATGACCGCGACGAGATTGCCCTTGGCGGTGTAATCATAGGCCGTGGCGGGGTCGGCGGCGATCGCCAGCACGGGCACCGCGACGCCGGGCGAATAGGCGAGCGCCAGATCGCGCTGCGTCGCCATTGGCTTCGACGCGATGATCTCGATCTTGCCGGGCCGCCCCTCCGAATGGAACAGCAGCGCCTCGCGCTCGGAAAACTGGACGTTGGAATCTTCTGACATGGGGTAACCCTTCCGGTCTTGCCTTTGCCTTTAAGGGGAGGCGGGCTGCTGTTCCACCCCTCGCTTGAACCCAGCGGTCCAACCTGTATCACGAGCACGATGTCCGCCCCCGCTCCTACTCCGATGATGGCGCAATACCTGACGCTGAAAGCCGAGGCGCGCGATTGCCTGTTGTTCTACCGCATGGGCGATTTCTTCGAATTGTTCTTCGATGACGCGAAAATCGCAGCCGCCGTGCTCGATATCGCACTGACTGCGCGCGGCGAACATGATGGCGCCCCGATCCCGATGTGCGGCGTGCCGGTGCATGCCGCCGACGCCTATCTCGCGCGGCTGATCAAGGCCGGACACCGCGTCGCGATTGCCGAACAGACCGAAAGCCCGGCTGAAGCCAAGAAGCGCGCGGGCAAGACATTGGTGTCGCGCGCGATCGTCCGCGTGGTGACCGCAGGCACGCTGACCGAGGAAGCGCTGCTCGATGCACGCGCCGCAAATTGGTGCGTCGCGATCGGCGAGGCGGGCGGCGGGGTGGCGGTCGCGGCCGCCGACATTTCAACCGGCCGGTTCGAACTGATCGAATGCGATGCGACGGGGCTTGGGGCCGAACTGGCGCGGCTCGCCCCGGCCGAAACGATTGCGTCGGAGGCGACTGCCTTTGCCGACGCAACAACGATGCTGCGTCCGAAGAGCGATTTCGACAGTGCGCGCGGCGAGGCGCGGCTGCGCGACGTGTACGCCGTCGCGACGCTCGACGGGTTCGGGCAGTTCAGCCGCGCGGCGCTGGCTGCGGCGGGTGGGCTGGTCGCCTATCTTGATCACACTGCCAAGGGCGCGCTTCCGTTTTTGCGCCCGCCCCGCGTGCACTCTGCTGCGCAGCAAATGGCGATCGATGCCGCGACGCGCGAGAGTCTGGAACTGACGCAAACGACCACCGGCGCGCGCAGGGGGAGCTTGCTTGACGCGGTCGATCGCACCGTGACAGCCGCGGGCGCGCGGTTGCTCGCCGCCGATATCGGCGCGCCGCTGATGGACCGTGCGCGGATCGAGGCGCGGCTCGACCTGGTGACGTTGCTGGCGGAGGACTCCGGCTTGCGCGGTTCGCTCCGGGGTACGCTGCGCAGTCTGGCGGATATTGGCCGCGCGCTCGGGCGGCTCGCGGCGGGGCGCGGATCCCCGCGCGATCTCGGACAACTTCGCGACGGGCTCGACGGTGCGTGGCGGCTGGGCGAGCGGCTGAGCAAGATCGAGCGTGCCCCTGCCCTGCTTGCCGAGCTTGCCCCCGCTTTGCGCGGACATGGCGCGTTGATCGATCTGCTGACGCGCGCGCTGGTACCCTCGCCGCCGATCGATGCGTCGGATGGCGGTTATATCGCGCCGGGCTATGACGCGGCCCTCGACGATCTGCGCGATGCGGGCGCGGGCGGCAGGCGGGCGATTGCTGTGCTGGAAGCCGAGTATCGCACGCGCACCGGCGTTGCCGCGTTGAAGATCCGTCATAATGGCGTGCTCGGCTATCATATCGAGGTGCCCGCGCGCTTTGCCGATGGGCTGATGAAGCCCGACAGCGGCTTCACCCACCGCCAGACGATGGCGGGGGCGGTGCGCTTCAACGCGCCTGAGCTGCACGACATCGCCGCCAAGGTGACGCAGGCGGGCGCCCATGCGCTGGCGGCCGAAGCCGCGCATCTCGAAGATCTGATCGAAGCGGCGCTCGACCGGCGCGAGAGCATCGCCGCGACCGCCGATGCGCTCGCACGTCTCGATGTCGCGGCGGGACTTGCCGAGCGTGCGACCGAAGGCGGCTGGGCCCGGCCGGCCCTGGTCGATCATGCCTGTTTCGAGATCGTCGGCGGGCGGCATCCCGTGGTCGAAGATGCGCTGGCCAAGCGCGGGGAGCGCTTCGTCGCGAACGACTGCCGCCTGTCGGAGGATTCGCGGCTGTGGCTCGTGACGGGTCCGAACATGGGCGGCAAATCGACCTTCCTGCGGCAGAATGCCGCGATTGCGGTGCTGGCGCAGGCGGGTAGTTATGTGCCCGCGACCTCGGCCAAATTGGGCTTGGTCGATCGCTTGTTCAGCCGCGTCGGCGCGTCCGACAACCTTGCGCGCGGGCGTTCGACCTTCATGGTCGAGATGGTGGAGACCGCCGCGATCCTGGCGCAAGCGACGCCGCGCAGCTTCGTGATCCTCGACGAGGTCGGGCGCGGCACATCGACCTATGACGGGCTCGCGATCGCCTGGGCCGTGGTCGAGGCGATCCATGAGGACAATCGCTGCCGCTGCCTGTTCGCCACGCATTATCACGAGCTGACGCGCCTTTCCGAACGCTGTGATGCACTGACACTCCACCATGTCCGCGCGCGGGAATGGAAGGGCGAATTGGTGCTGCTGCATGAGGTGTCCGAGGGGCCGGCCGACCGCAGTTATGGTCTGGCGGTGGCGCGGCTGGCTGGCTTGCCGCCAGCAACGATCGCGCGCGCAAAAGCGGTACTGAACAAGCTTGAGGCCGGGCGTGCCAAGACCGGTGGGCTGGCAGCGGGGCTGGATGACCTGCCCTTGTTCGCCGCGGCGATGGAGGTTGCTGAACAGGAATGCGACGCGATCCGGGCGGAGGTAGAGACGCTCGACGTCGATGCCCTTACCCCGCGCGAGGCGCTCGACGTGCTGTACCGCCTGAAGGCACTCGCGCGGGAGGGGAAGCCCTAGCCGCGCCACGTGGACGCGGGCGCGCGGACGGCCTATCTGCGGGGCATGTCCTCCCGCTTCGATTCCGTTCCGCAGCGCCGCGCGATCATCGACCGGCGCTCCCTTGCTGATGCGCTTGCCGCACTTGAGGGGGACAAGGCCGCGTTGCGCAGTGGCGCGACCGCGCTGCTGAAGACCGCGCTCGACGCGGGCCGTGCGGAGATCGCGCGGCGCTTGATCGAGCATCCTTCGCGCGGGCTGGAGATCGCAGCAGCGCAGGCGTTTCTGACCGACCAATTGCTGCGACTGATCTACGATTTCACGGTGCAGCGGCTCTACCCGAACAGCAATCCCACGGCGGCGGAACGGCTGACGATCATTGCGGTCGGCGGTTATGGCCGCGGCGAGATGGCGGCCTATTCCGATCTCGACATCGGTTTCCTCACCCCGTGGAAACAGACCGGCTGGGCCGAGCAAGTGATCGAGACCATGCTCTATGCGCTTTGGGATCTGGGCCTCAAGGTCGGCCATAGCAGCCGTTCGCTCGACGAGATGGTGCGCCAGGCGAAGAGCGACGTAACGATCCGCACCGCGTTGCTGGAGGCGCGCTATGTCTGGGGCGACACGGCGCTGTACGAAGAGGCGGCGCGGCGTTTCAAGGCCGAGGTACAGGCCGATACCGCGCGGCAGTTCATCGCCGACAAGCTCGCCGAACGCGACGTGCGCCACCGCAAGATGGGCGACACGCGCTATGTCGTCGAACCCAACGTCAAGGAAGCGAAGGGCGGCCTGCGCGACCTGCACACGCTCTTCTGGATCGGCAAATATGCCTATAACGTCAGCGAGCCGGCGCAATTGGTCGAAGCGGGTCTGCTCAGCCGCGACGAATATCGGCAGTTCCACCGCGCCGAGAATTTCCTGTGGGCGGTGCGCTGCCACCTCCACGCCATTTCCGGCCGCGCCGAGGACCGGCTGACCTTCGACCTGCAGCGCGAGATTGCTGAGCGGATGCGCTTTGCCGACCGGCCCGGCAAATCCAAGGTCGAGCGCTTCATGCACTATTACTTCCTGCAGGCGCGGACGGCGGGGGATTTGACCGGGGTTTTCTTGGCGCATCTCGACCAGAAGTTCGCGGCGCGGGGGCGGCGGTTCGGGCTGCCGATGTTGCGGCGGAGCCCGCGCAAATTGAACGGATTCCTGATCGATCGCGGGCGGCTGGCCATTCCGGGCGACGACTTTTTTCGCGCCCGACCGGTGCGCCTGCTCGAACTTTTCGCGCTGGCCGACAAGCATGGCCTGGAGATCCACCCGCAAACGATGCGCACGGCCGCGCGCGATGCCAAGCTCGCCGACGATATCCGGCAGGACCCGACCGCGAACGCTTTGTTCCTCGACGTGCTGACCAGCCCGCGCGACCCGGAGACGGTGCTGCGCTGGATGAACGAGGCGGGGGTGTTCGGCCGCTTCGTGCCCGATTTCGGCCGCGTCGTCGCGCAGATGCAGTTCGACATGTACCATCACTACACGGTCGACGAGCATACGATCCGCGCGATCGGTCTGCTCTCCAAGATCGAACATGGCGATCTGGATGCCGACCATCCACTGTCCACCGCGATCCTAAAGCAGATCGTGTCGCGGCGCGCGCTGTATGTTGCGGTGCTGCTGCACGATATCGCAAAGGGGCGCGGCGGGGATCATTCGGTGCTGGGTGCCGAGGTCGCGCATAAACTGGCCCCACGCTTCGGCCTCTCGCCCGCCGAGACCGAGACGGTCGCGTGGCTGGTGCGCGCGCATCTGCTGATGTCGGCGACGGCATTCAAGCGCGACCTGTCGGATTTCAAGACGATCCTCGACTTCGCCGAGATCGTGCAGAGCCCTGAACGGCTACGTTTGCTGCTGGTGCTGACGGTGGTCGACATCCGCGCGGTTGGCCCCGGGGTGTGGAACGGGTGGAAACGGCAATTGCTGTCCGACCTGTACGAAGCGGCCGAGGAAGTGCTCCGACTGGGCCACAAGCAGCGCGGGCGGGGCGAGCGGATCGCGGCCAAGCAGGAGGCGCTGCAGGCGATGCTCGGCTGGGATGCGGCGGCGTTCGATCGGCTGGTGCGGCGACTGCCAGAGCCCTATTGGGTGGCCGAGCCCGAGGACGTGATCGCCGCCAATGCGCGCCTGATCGCCGACGCCGGCGACGCGCAGCTTTCGATCGCGGCGCAAGTCTATCCCGAACGCGGCGCGACGCTGGTGACGATCTATGCCGCCGACCATCCGGGCCTGTTCTACCGCATTGCCGGCGCGATCAGCGTGGCAGGCGGCAACATCATCGATGCGCGCATCCACACCACGCGCGACGGCATGGCGCTCGACAATTTCCTGGTGCAGGACCCGTTCGGGCGGCCCTTTGCCGAGGCGTCGCAGCTCGCGCGGTTGAAGCAGGCGATCGAGGATGCGCTGGCCAATCGCGGCAAAATGATCGACCGGCTGATGGCCAAGCCCCTGCCCCGCCCGCGTGCCGAGGCGTTCGCGATCGCACCCAACGTGCTGATCGACAACAAGGCGTCGAACCGCTTCACCGTGATCGAAATCAATGCGCGCGACCGGCCCGCGTTGCTGCACCAATTGGCGCATGCGCTGTTTCAGTCGAAGGTAACGATCCACTCAGCGCATGTCGCCACGTACGGCGAGCGCGCGGTCGATACTTTCTATCTGACCGATCTGACCGGCGACAAGATTGCAGCGGCGACGCGGTTGAAGACAATCGAACGGCGCTTGCTTGGGGCAGCCGCAGGTGAGAGGATGGCGGACGCAGCTTAAGGGGGGAAAGTGACATGCCGGTACTTGGAATTGGCGGACTTTTCTTTCGCAGTCACGATCCCGATGCTTTGTCGGCATGGTACAAGACGTATCTCGGCATCGGCGCGGGCTGCACCGCCAACCCCGGCGCGACACCCGATCCGTGGTTTTGGGAAACGCAGGGCGGCCCGGTGATCTTCGCGCCGTTCAAGGTCGACACCGACTATTTCGCGGCGGACAAGCAGTTCATGCTCAACCTGCGCGTGAGCGAGATCGACGGGCTGATCGCAACACTGACCGCCGCGGGCATCGCAGTCGAGACGCGGGCCGAGTGGGACGATCCCAGCACCGGTCGTTTCGCGCGGATTCATGACCCCGAGGGCAATGCGGTAGAGCTGTGGCAGCCGCCGGCCTAGCGTGCTGCTGCGCCTTTTTAGAAAGGCGTGACGGCGGTTTCCTTCAAGCGCTGACCCATTCGGAGGTGAGCTCGCCTTTATGCCCATCAGGCGCCAGCGCGGCGCGCAGCGCCTCCAGCAGGGGCGGCAGTGCTTGCATGAAGGCGTAAGGCGGATTGACGATGTAAAGGCCCGCGCCGTTGTAGATGTCGGGCTGGTCGTGATCGTACAACCAGTGCTCGATGCTCAGAAATTTGGGAATGCCGAGCTTGCGCAACTGGTCCTTCCACCGCGAATGCGTGGCGCGGTCTTTCAGCGGATACCAGATCACCGTCACACCGTGCGCCCATTTGCGGTGTGCCGCGGCGAGCGTAGCGGTGATTCGTGCGCGTTCGTCGGTCTGTTCGTACGGCGGATCGACCACCACCACGCCGCGCGGCGTTCGGGACGGGAGCATCGCCAGCCAGAATTCGTACGCATCGCGTTCATGCACGGCAGCGGGTGTGCCGCGCATCGCACCACGCAAGGTGTAGGCGTCCTCGGGATGTTTTTCGTTCAGGATCAGAAAGTCCTGCGGGCGTAGCAGCTGCGCCAGGATCCGGGGCGAGCCGGGGTAGAAATGCTGTTCCGTTCCAACATTCACCGTCTTTATGGCAGCGCGATAATCATCGAGCAGCGGGTTCGTGTCGGGAAGGACCAGCAGCACGCCCTGCGTGGCCTCGCCGGTACGTTGGGCCTGTTCGCCGCCAAGGTCATACACGCCGCAACCGGCATGGGTGTCGATCAGCGTCAACGCGCCCGGTTTTTGCTGCAGGGCCCGCACCAGGGCGATCAGCAGGCAGTGCTTCACGACATCGGCGCTGTTGCCGGCATGGAAGGAATGGCGATAATTCATTGCGACCGTAAACTCTGACGATCCGCCATCATATAAACTGTGGGGCGCGTAAGCCGAGCGAATTGCGAAGATCGGGCGAATGCCGCCGTCGAACCGAAAACGACCCGCCCCTCGATCCGAGGGACGGGCCGTTTTTCGTTCTTGCGCCCTAGCTCAGAAGCGCGAGCGCAGCGTGAGGCCGTAGGTGCGCGGCTCGGCGAGGTACGCCGAATAGAGCGCGTTCCCGGTGCCGCCGAACGCCGCGACATTGGCGGAGGAGCCGGCGCCTTGGAACGGGCTATTGAACGCAACCTGAATGTACTGCTTGTTGAACACGTTCTGCGACCACAATTCGATTGCCCAGAGCTGGTCACGCCCGCGCAGACCGATGCGCGCGTTGACCAAAGCGAAGCCGTCCTGCTTCTTCTCCCGCGCAAGGTCGGACCCGGTGTTATAGTCCGAGGTCAGGCGGCTATCGACATAGACCAGGCCCGACAGGCCGTTCGAGCCGAGCTCCGGCGTCCAGGCGACCGAGCTGGTGACGACGTGCTTCGGCGCGTTCGACATCTGGCTCCCCGGCAGCAGGAACAGCGCCGGATCGAGCGGGGCACCAGCCGAATTGCCGACCAGGTTCCGCGCGAACTTGGTGTCGGCATAGGTGTAGCCCGCCGTCACCTGCAACTGACGGATCGGGGTCATCGTCGCTTCGAGTTCGACACCCTGCGAGATCACGCCGGGCTTATTGGCGCGGCCGGTGCACTGGCCGGTTGCCGCCAGATTGTCGGTGTCCCCGCCGTTCAGGCTGGTCGAGCAGCCCTGAATGTTCTGCACGACGAAGACCGAGCCGTTGAAGGTGTTCAGCTGGAAGTTCTGGAATTCCGAACGGAACGCCGCGACGTTTAGGGTGAACCCGCGCGTCTTGAACTTGGCACCCAGTTCGTAGCTGTTGACCGTCTCCGCATCGAACTTCAGCGCCGACGCATCGGCATTGGTGCGCGGGCTGAATACGCCGGTCGCCCCGCCCAGCGGCGAGCGATCGAGGTTGTAGCCGCCGGCCTTATAGCCGCGTGCGTAGGACGCGTAGGTCAGCAGGCTCGGAATCGGCTTCCACGACAGGACCGCCGTGCCCGTCACCTTCCCCTCGCCGAAATTGTTCTGCAGGTTGAGTGCGTTGAGCGACGAGGACGAATTGCCGGTGCAGGTCAGCGTCAGGATGCCGCCGATATAGGTCTTGGCGGCGGCAGGGACGGTCGCGCTGGCGAGCAGCGGCGACAGGTTCGCCTGCTGCACCGGGCAGATGGTGTTGGTGTTGTTGAAGTTCGCGCCGAAATCCTTCGCCTCATGCGTGTAGCGCGCGCCGAGCGTCAGCGAGAGCGTGTCGGTGATGCGGAAGATGTTGTGCGTGAAGAAGGCGAAGTTCTCGCTCTTCTGGCGATAGACCGAGCCATTGTCGCCGACATTGTTGACGGTCGACAGGCGATCCAGCCCGGCGAGCACCGCCGAGGCGAGCGGCCCGGCACCGCCGAACGCGCCGGTGATCGTTGCGCGGCCGGTCGGCGAGAGACAGCCGGGGGCCGCATTGTTCTGCAGCACCGGGTTCGGGCTGATGTTGGCGACCAGGCGGCAGGCGGCGAAGGAACCGTATTGCGATCCGAACACGGCGTTATCGACGACGCGCAGCCGCTCGTTCGAATAGAAGCCGCCGACCAGCCAGTCGAGCTTGCCGTCGAACGCCGAGCCCTGCAGGCGGGCTTCCTGCGTGAAGGTGCGGAACTGGCGATAGGCGTTGCCGTCCGCCGCGCGGTGCGTGAGGTCGACATTGGTGTAATCGACGTCACCGGCATTGCCAGACTTGTATTCGCGGTACGCGGTGATCGAGGTCAGCGTCGCACCACCGAGGTTCCAGTCCGCCTGCAGCGAGCCGCCGTAATCGACCGTGGTGTTGCGATAGGTCTGGCCCGGCGTCAGCGCCACTTCGCGGTTGAACGGGTTCGCGGTGCTGCCCGCGAGCGGATAGACCGCGCCAGCACGGCGCAGGATGTCGACGATCGGGTTCGCATCGCTATAGGCGACCGCGCCATCGGTGTTGACGCTGCTGCCGTTCGCCTGCGCGGCGTTGGCGGTCGGGTCGAAGGTCTGCGCCTGGCTGTAATAGGTCGCGCCGCAGCAGCTTTCCTTGCGGTGCGAATAATCGCCGATCAGGCGGAAGCTGAGGTCGGCCGAGGGCTTGAACAGCAATTGGCCGCGGACAAAGTAGCGATCGCGATCGTTGACGCGCGCCTCGCTGCCGCCGCCCGGGGTCACGTTCTTGTAGAAACCGTCGCGGTTCACGTAGACGCCGTCGACGCGGAAGGCGAGGCTGTCGGTGATCGGCCCGGTCAGGCCAAGCGCGAGGCGCTTCTGGTCGTAATTGCCGTACGTGCCTTCGGCATTGCCGCCGAACTTGAACTCGGGCCCGCGCGTAATGATGTTGATGAGACCGGCCGAGGCGTTGCGGCCGAACAGCGTACCCTGCGGCCCGCGCAGCACTTCGACCCGGTCGATCTCGCCCAGTTCGTTGAGGCCAACGCCGGTGCGGCTGCGATACACGCCGTCGATGAACACCGCGACCGAGCTTTCCAAGCCGGGATTGTCGCCGACCGTGCCGACGCCGCGGATGCGCGCCGAGGCGTTCGATTCGCTGCCGGTCGAGGAGATCAGCAGCGACGGGGCGAGCTGGTTGATCGCGCGGATGTCGGAGCCGCCCGAATTCTGCAGCGAGGCCTGGCCGACGGCGGACACCGCGATCGGCACGTTGGAGAGGCGATCGGCGCGGCGCGTCGCGGTGACGACGATGTCGGCGCCGGCCTCCTCGACCGGGGCGGGGGTCACTTCGGCGGGGGTGGTGGCCTGCGTACCGGCCTGCGCATCGGCTTGCGTCGTCGGTTCGGTCGTGGGCGCGGTCTGCGCGAAGGCGGGGGCGGAAATCGCGATGGCAGCGACGGACAACAGGTACGCGGATGTACGCATTACAAACACTCTCCAACTTTTTTTCGTATTTTGGGTATTGCCGGGCGGCATAGTCCCGCAGGCGCGGGCGTCCAGCAAAAAACCATACTTTTGAAGGAGGTGCGCGCCAGAGTGATGCACATGCGCAACACCGAAACCCTACCGCAAGCAACCCGGCGGCGGCGAAATGACGTTACGGAATGTGGGGGCTGAGGCGGGACCGAAGCGGCGCGCCGTGACCCGCGGCCACGGCGCGCGAAAATTTTATTTTGGGGCGAGCACCATCAGCATCTGACGGCCTTCCATGCGCGGATAGGCCTCGACCTTGGCCGTCTCGGCGACATCGGCCTGGACCCGCTGGAGCAGGACCATGCCGAGCTGGCCATGGCTCAATTCACGACCACGGAAGCGCAGCGTGATCTTCACCTTGTCGCCTTCATCGATGAACTCGAGCACCTTCTTCATCTTGGTGTCGTAATCATGGTCATCGATGTTGGGACGCATCTTGATCTCTTTGATCTCCTGCGTCTTCTGGCTCTTGCGGGCGAGGTTGGCCTTCTTCTGCGCCTCGTACTTGAACTTGCCGACATCGAGGAACTTGGCGACCGGCGGATCGGCGTTGGGCGACACTTCGACCAGGTCGAGACCGACCTCGCGCGCCTGCTCCATCGCCTCGCGCGTGTACATCACGCCAAGATTTTCGCCGTCCTGGTCGATCACGCGGACCTTGGGCGACACAATGAATTCGTTGAAGCGAGGGCCGTTCATTGGCGGCGCCTGCCGGGTCATGGGAGGACGGATAGGTGAAGCTCCTGTGGTTGTTGTGAGCGCAATATAGGGAATAAACCGCGTTCTTGGAAGATCAGTCGAGCGCGTCGAGCGTGACGGCCACATCGGGCAACAAAGCGGGCGTCACGGGATCGTGCGCCTCATACTCCTCGACGCTGCCATAGCCGGAAGCGCCCGGCAGGCGATGGACGCGAATGGTCTGGCGAACCGCATCGACCACCCAATAATCCCGGATGCCGTGCCGCGCGTAAAGCGGAGCCTTGACGCGCAAATCGTAACCGAGCGAGCTGTCGGAAACCTCGATCACTAGTAGCAATTCTGGCCCACGGACAGCGCGCGGCCGGATGCTCTTGTCCCACACGGCCAGATCCGGCTCGACCAAAACATCGGGTGACAGACTGACCGAGGCTTCAATGAACAGTCGCGCATCGCCGCGCAGGGCAGGCACCAAGCCCCGCGTAAGGCGCGACACCATGATCGAGTGCCAATCGGCCTTTGCCGCCGCCATTGGCACGATCTCCCCCTCGATCAGCTCGAAATGATCGTCTTTCGCGAACACGCCAGCCGCAGTCAGGTCGTACACCTGATCGACGGTGAGGCGTGCGGGCATGATGCCCTTACGGATGTCCTGGAAGACGGTCATCCGATGCGATTAGCACAAATCCGGCGGAGTCGCACCCTTCACCAGCATCGCGATCGCCTCGTCCAGCGTCAGGAATTGTTGCCGATCAGACCCGAGCTGCCGCAGTGCGACCTTGCCTTCCTCGGCCTCGCGCTTGCCGACGACGAGCAGGTTGGGGACCTTCGCGACCGAATGTTCGCGCACCTTGTAGTTGATCTTCTCATTGCGCAGGTCGGTTTCGACGCGGATTCCCGCCGCCGCCAGCCTGGCAGTGACTTCGCGCGCATAATCGTCGGCATCGGAGACGATCGTCGCGACCACCGCCTGTACCGGCGAGAGCCACAGCGGGAAGCGCCCGGCGTGATGTTCGATCAGGATACCGAGAAAGCGTTCGAACGTGCCGAGAATCGCGCGGTGGAGCATCACCGGGCGGTGGCGCTCGCCATCCGCGCCGACATAGCTGGCGTCGAGCCGTTCGGGGAGCACGCGATCCGACTGGATCGTGCCGACTTGCCAAGTGCGGCCGATCGCATCGGTCAGGTGGAATTCGAGCTTCGGCGCATAGAAGGCGCCCTCGCCCGGCAGTTCCTCGAATCTGGCCTTGATCGAGTCGCTGAGCTTCGATCCGAGCACTGCCTCGCGCAGCTCTGCCTCGGCCTTGTCCCACATGTCGTCGCTGCCGAAGCGCTTGTCGGGGCGCAGCGCCAGCTTGACCGCATAATCCTCGAAGCCGAGATCGCGGTACACGCTGTCGAGCAATTCGCAGAATTGTTGGACCTCGGCGACCAATTGATCCTCGCGCACGAAGAGATGCGCATCGTCCTGCGTGAACTGGCGCACGCGCATGATGCCGTGGAGCGCGCCATGCGGCTCGTTGCGGTGGCAGCAGCCGAATTCGGCCATGCGGATCGGCAGGTCGCGGTAGCTCTTGATCCCCTGACGGAAGATCAGAACGTGCGCGGGGCAGTTCATCGGCTTCAAAGCCATCAGGTCGGCGGTGCCGCTGAAGATCGCGGCATCATCCTCCGTCCCCGGGATTTCGTCGGGGACGACAAACATATTCTCGCGATACTTGCCCCAATGGCCGGACTGCTCCCACTGGCGCGCGTCCATCAATTGCGGGGTCTTGACCTCGAGGTAACCCGCCGCGTCGAGCCGACGGCGCATATACGCCTCGAGCTGCCGCCACAGGATGAAGCCCTTGGGGTGCCAGAAGACCGAGCCTTGCGCTTCGGACTGGAGGTGGAACAGGTCCATTTCCTGCCCGATCTTGCGGTGGTCGCGCTTGGCCGCTTCCTCCAGCATCGTCAGATGCGCGTCGAGCTGTTTCTTGTTGAGCCAGCCGGTGCCGTAGATGCGGCTGAGCATCGCATTCTTCTGGTCGCCGCGCCAATAGGCCCCCGAGACGCGCGTCAGCTTGAAGGCGTTGGGATCGAGCTTGCCGGTCGAGGCGAGATGCGGGCCGCGGCACATGTCGAGCCAGGCGTCCTCGCCCTTGCCCGCGCGATAGACCGTCAGTTCCTCGCCCTCGGGCAGTTCGGCGGCCCATTCGGCCTTGAAGGTCTCGCCCTCGGCCTGCCAGCGCGCGATCAGGTCGGCGCGGCTCCACACTTCGCGGATCAGCGGCTCGTCCTTGGCGATGATCTTGCGCATCTCGGCTTCGATTGCCGGGAGGTCTTCGTCGGTGAAGGGGCGATCCTTGGGTGCGAAGTCGTAATAGAAGCCGTCATCGGTCGAGGGACCGAAGGTGATCTGCGTGCCGGGAAACAGCTTCTGCACCGCTTCCGCCAGGACATGCGCATAATCGTGGCGGGCGAGTTCGAGCGCGTCGGCTTCGTCCTTCGCCGTCACCAAGGCGAGCGCAGCATCGCCTTCGAACGGACGCATGATATCGCGCAGTTCGCCGTCGACCCGCGCCGCGATCGCCGCCTTGGCGAGGCCCGGCCCGATGCTGGCGGCCACATCCGCGGGGGTAGTCCCCGGGGCTACCTCACGGACGGAACCGTCGGGCAGCGAGATGCGGAACAAGGCAGACATGAGGCTCTGGGTCTTTCTATGGATTTGCCCCCGGCGCTTAAGCCGGGTGCGCCGATATAGGCAAGCGCGCGCGATCCGTCACCCCGCCCCCTGGCGCGCCCGACCTCATCACCCCATCTGAGTGCAAAGGGGATGGGGCAATGCTGACGGGGCTAGTGGTTTTTGCGATCGCGGTGCTGCGCTGGTTTCCGGAAACCGCCGTCGCGCGCTGGTTGCGACGCGTGCTGGTCGCGCCGCTCGGCAAGATCACGCGGACCCACCTTATTTTCCTGGTGCTGATGACCGTGATCCTGATCGCTGGGACGGAAGTGCTCGCGATGGCGGGGCCGTTCGACATGGCCCTGGTGCTGGTGTGGGATGTGTCGGCCTATATCGACATTGCGCTGACCACCGTGATGGTGGCGAGCGCGAGCCGGGGTGCAGCGGGCTGGCGCATGGTGGTTGCGCGGCTGCTGCCCCGGCGCGGCGCGCGGGCTCGGCGGGGTCGCGGAGCGGCGGCGCGCAAGGCGGAGCCGGCCAATGACGATGACGGACCGAGGATGTTGGCGGTGGCTTGATCCCTCCCCCCGTTCGCCCTGAGCTTGTCGAAGGGCTGCATTCTGTCGGCGCGCAAGAGAAGGGCAGTGCTTCGACAAGCTCAGCACGAACGGAATTCAAGCCACCCCGAACGGCACCACGTGATTGTCCGCGCCATGCTCGATCCGCGCGCGGCCCAAATACGGTACGCCTATTTCGCCGCACCAGCGCGTGATCATCGTCTCCAGCGTCTCGCCCCAGGGGGATCGTTGGGCTGCACGTCGCTGACCTGCCCAAGCCGCACCCCGGCGATTCCCTTCAACTGCGTGGCATGCACCATTGTGAAGAGCATCCGGTCGATGCGGTAGAGCGGCTCCGACACGTCCTCGATCATCAAGACATGGTCGGCGAGATCGGGCAGCCACGGCGTGCCGGTGAGTGCGGTGAGGATCGCGAGGTTGAACGCGGCGGCGGGGCGGCCCTTGAATTCGGCGTTGAGGCCCGGTTCGAGCACCGAACGATCCTTGTTGACCAGCCAGCGCAGGCTGCGCGCAAAGGCGGTGCCGCCGTCACTGCGCGTCACATCCGCAATCATCGGCCCGTGCACCGGCCGCCCGATCTTGGCAGCATACAGCGCGCCGAGCACGAAGCCCATGTCGGAATAACCGAGATAGGTTTTCCGACGCGCCGCATCGCCCAATTGCGGCAAGACGGCGTGGAGGATGCGATTCGAGCCATAGCCGCCACGGGCGAACCAGATCGCATCGATCGCCGGATCGTTCGCCATTTCGAGGAAGGCGGCGGCGCGCGCCGTGTCGGGCCCGGCAAAATGCCCTTCGGACAGGAAACATTGCGGGTGGAACACCAGATCGACCGACGGCATCGCCACTGCCGTCAGCCCCAGCGCGCGCGCCGCGATCGCTTCGTCGATGCCGCGTGCGGGAGCAACTACGCCAATCTTCATACCTGCTCCGTTGCACTTCCGACCGCCGAGCGATAGCGCGTCAGGATGAGCGACGGCAAATCCTACTTCTTCGTCGGCATCGGTGGCAGCGGCATGATGCCGCTGGCGATGATCCTGGCCGGGCGCGGTGCGCGCGTCGCGGGGTCGGACCGGACGCTCGACCGTGGGGCGCTGCCGGCCAAGTTCGCCGACCTCGCCGCCAAGGGCGTTACGCTCTTCCCGCAGGACGGATCGGGCGTGACGTCGGCGGAGCAGATCGTTGTCGCGTCGGCCGCGGTAGAGGCGAGCGTCGCCGACATCGTCGCGGCGGAGCGCGTTGGCGCGGCGCGGATGAGCCGGGCGGAATTGCTCGCGCGCCTGTTCAACCAGAGCGCGCTGCCGATTGGCGTGGCCGGGACCAGCGGCAAATCGACCGTGACCGGCATGATCGGCTGGATTCTCCACGCCTGCGGGCGGGCGCCTACCGTGATGAACGGCGCGGTGATGAAGAATTTCGCGAGCGCCGACGCGCCGTTCGCCAGCGCCCTGGTCGGCGGCGGGGATGCCTTCGTCAGCGAAGTGGACGAAAGCGACGGGTCGATCGCGCTGTACACGCCCAAAGTCGCGGTACTCAACAACATTAGCCTCGATCACAAGTCGCTGGAGGAATTGCGCGCGCTGTTCGGCGCTTTCGCGGGCAAGGCGAAGACGACCGTCCTTAACATCGGCGATGCCGAGACGGCGGCGCTGGCGGCGACACTCGATCCGGCGATGTTGGCGACCTTTGCGGTCGAACAGAATGCCGATCTAAGCGCGCGCAACCTGCGGCCCGAACCCTTTGCGATCGGCTTCGATCTGGTTACGGACGGTGTGACGCAGACGGTACGCCTTTCGGTGCCGGGCCAGCATAATGTCTCCAATGCGCTGGCGGCGCTGGCAGCAGTGCGGGCGGCGGGGGTGTCTCTCGGCGAGGCGATCGGCGCGATCGAGGGGTTCACCGGGCTCAAGCGCCGCTTCGAGTTGGTCGGCGAAGCGCATGGCGTCAGCGTGATCGACGATTTCGGGCACAACCCCGACAAGATTTCGGCGACGCTGGCGACGCTGCACGCCTTTCCGGGGCGTTTGCTCGTACTATTCCAGCCGCATGGCTATGGACCACTCAAGGTGATGCGGCATGAATTGACCGCGATGTTCCGGGGAGCGCTGGGCCCGGACGACGTGCTGGTGCTACCCGACCCGGTCTATCAGGGCGGGACCGTCGCGCGCGAAGTGACGAGCGCCGACATCGTCGCCGAGATCGGGCCGCAGGCGCATCACATCGCCGATCGTGCCGCGGCCGCCGCGTGGATCGCCGCCCAGGCGCAGAGCGGCGACCGCATCGTGGTGATGGGCGCGCGCGACGATACGCTGAGCCAGCTTGCCGCCGACATACTGCCACAAATCGCCGCTAGAATTGGGTAATGCCACAAGGAGCCGTGTCCATGTTCCGCCGCCTGTTCCTCGATCACCCCGCCTCGGTCGGCGAAAGCTATGCCGAGCATTTCGGCGTCGCGACGCGGTTCGGCATGACGATGATCGGCGCTGGGCTTGCGGGCGTAATCCACGGCTTCCTGCCCTTCGCGTTCAAAACAACGGGCAGCCGGACGGTGATGCGGCTGAACAAGCAGATCGTCGACAAGCGCGCCGCAGTGATGGCGGATGAGACGCAGCGGCGGACAGTGGAATACGTTATCTGACGCGCCGGGCAAGGCGCAGCGTAGCTGCACCGAGCCTCGAGGTGCGTCCGGCCGACGCGGCCAGCAGCCGCGTTCGACGGCGCGGCTTTGCCGCGACGCGATGGGCACGGAATGACAATTCCAGCGAGCACGATCTCGCGCTAAAGCGCGCCCATGCTCCGCATTACCGAACTCCGCCTGCCGCTGCACCATGCGGATGAGGAATTGCCCGCCGCGATCCGAAAGCGGCTGCGCATCACGCCGCGCGGCATGGTGCGTTTCGCCATCGCGCGGCGCGCGCACGATGCACGCGACAAGAGCGATATCCAGCTGGTTTATACGGTCGATGTGACGCTGCGCGACGAAGCGCCGGTGCTCGCGCGCTGCAAGAAGGACCGCAATGTCCAGCGCACGCCGGACACGTCGTACAAATTCGTCACCAAGGTCAGCGATTATCGGGGGCCGCGCCCGGTGGTGATCGGCGCGGGGCCGTGCGGGTTGTTCGCCGGGCTGATCCTGGCGCAAATGGGGTTCCGCCCGATCATCGTCGATCGCGGCAAGGTGGTGCGCGAGCGGACCAAGGACACTTGGGGCCTGTGGCGGCGCGGCGTGCTCAACCCGGAAAGCAACGTGCAATTCGGCGAGGGCGGGGCGGGCACCTTTTCCGACGGCAAGCTCTACAGCCGGATCAAGGACCCGCGGCATCTCGACCGCAAGGTGCTGATCGAATTCGTGAAGGCAGGGGCGCCGCCCGAAATCCTGACCGAGGCGCATCCGCATATCGGGACCTTCCGGCTCGTCACGATGGTCGAATCGATGCGCGCGACGATCGAGGCGCTGGGGGGCGAATATCGTTTCGAGACGCGCGTCGATGGCGTGGATGTCGTGACCGATGCGGCAGGAACGCGTCGGATGCGCGGGCTGCATTTGCACGGCGGCGGCTATCTGGAGGCGGAGCAAGTCGTGCTTGCGGTGGGGCATAGCGCGCGCGACACGTTTCAGATGCTTCATGACGGCGGCGTGTTCGTCGAGGCCAAGCCCTTTTCGATCGGCGTGCGGATCGAGCATCCGCAATCCTGGATCGACCGCGCACGCTTCGGCCCCAATGCCGGCAATCCGATCCTCGGCGCGGCGGAATATCACATATCGCACCACGCCAAGAACGGGCGGACCGCGTACAGCTTCTGCATGTGCCCCGGCGGCACGGTGGTAGCGGCGACCTCCGAAGAAGGCCGCGTCGCGACCAACGGAATGAGCCAATATTCGCGCAACGAACGCAATGCCAATTCGGGCATGGTCGTGGGGATCGACCCGGCGCGGGATTATCCGGATGGGCCGCTCGCCGGGATCGCACTGCAACGCCAGATCGAGGAACGCGCGTTCGTGGCGGGCGGATCGAACTATAACGCGCCCGCACAATTGCTCGGCGATTTCCTCGCCGGGCGGGCGTCGACCAAGCTTGGCAGCGTCACACCCTCCTATCGCCCCGGCGTGACGATGACCGACCTGGCGCTGTGCCTGCCTGAATTCGCGATCACCGCGATGCGCGAGGCGCTGGTGCAGTTCGGCCGCGAAATTCCGGGATACGACCATCCCGATGCGGTGCTGACTGGCGTCGAAACCCGCACCTCCGCCCCCGTCCGCATCACCCGCGGCAATGATTTTCAGAGCCTCAACACGATCGGCCTGTACCCGGCGGGCGAGGGCGCGGGCTATGCCGGGGGCATCCTGTCGGCGGCGGTCGACGGGATCAAGGTGGCGGAGGCGGTGGCGCGGGCTGTATAGCGTCCTTGACAGACAAGCGACCTTGACTGTAAAGCTTCCTTCACTGATTCGAAAGGGAGCTTTACATGTCGTGCAGGTCGGCGATCCGTCGCTATAACGTCCGGGTGCTGTGGCTCAGTCTGCTCTACGCCGTCTTGCTGTGCAGCGTGGTGTATGGGTTTAGCCGGCATTTGCTGACCGGTCCCGTTGCCTGGGTCGCCGGGATCCTGCCGGCGCTGCCGATCATCGGTATCTTTGTCGCGATCGGGCGGTATCTGATTGAGGAGCAGGACGAGTATCTACGGATGCTAATGGTGCGCCAATCGCTATGGGCGAGCGGCTTTGCGCTGAGCATCGCGACGCTGTGGGGATTTCTCGAGGCCTTCGAGCTCGTGGGACATGTCGAATCCTATTATGTCGCGGTGCTGTGGTTCGGCGGGCTCGGGCTCGGCGCCCTTGCAAACAAGCTGACCCTTGGACGTGGCGCGTGATCAACCGCCTCAAGGTACTGCGCGCCGAGCGCAACTGGAGCCAGGGCGATCTGGCCGACCGGCTCGAAGTATCGCGGCAGAGCGTCAATGCGATCGAGACCGGGCGGTATGATCCCTCGCTCCCGCTCGCCTTCCGCATCGCCGAGCTGTTCGGCCTGACCATCGAAGAGATTTTCGTGAGCCCGTCGAAGGAGAAGGACGCGTGAAACATCTGGCCCTGCGTATCGCCGCCGCTGCACTCGCGCCGCTGGCGGTGCTGAACCCGCACGCCGCGCAGTGTGCGCCCTCTGAAACCAGGCAGCTTGTGCATGTTGCGATGAGCGGCACCGCGGCGATCACGCAGCTCGACCGCATCTCGATCCAGTCAGTGGGCGAGGGCCCGGCGATCGTGCTGATCCCCGGCCTCGCCTCGCCGCGCGCCGTGTGGGACGGGGTGGTGCCGGATCTGGCGAAGACGCACCGCGTGCTGGTGGTGCAAGTCAACGGCTTCGGCGGTGACGATCCGCGGGCGAATTTGAAGCCCGGCGTCCTTGACGGGATCGTTGCGGAGATCGACGGCTATGTTGCGCGCAACAAGCTCGGCAAGGTCACCGTAATCGGCCACTCGATGGGCGGGCTGGTCGGCATGATGCTGGCGCACGCGCATCCGGGCGATGTCGAGCGGCTGATGATCGTCGACTCGCTCCCCTATTTCGCGGTGCTGATGGCGCTGCCGGGCATCGATCCGACCCCGGCGATGGTCGCGCCGCAAGCCGCCCGGATGCGCGACGGGGTCGCCGCCAATTACGGCAAGCCGGTGAGCGACGAAGCGGTCGCGGCGCAGACGCGCGGGCTGGCGATCAAGCCCGAGAGCATCGTCACGATGATGGCCTGGGCACGCGCCGCCGACGCCCGTGTAACGGGCCAGGCGATGTATGAGGATTTGACGACCGATCTACGCCCGGTGCTGGGGACGATCACGACGCCGATGACCTTGCTCTATCCGTGGAACGCCACCGGACCGACCAAGCCGATGGCCGACGCATTCTACCGCAAGCAATATGCCGCGGCACCGAACATCCGGTACGTCGATATCGGCGATGCGGCGCATATGGTGATGCTCGACCAGCCCGAGGCATTCAAGGCGGCGGTGCTGGCGTTCGTGGCGGGGAAGTAGCGCGATTTCCCGAGCGGCGGACTTGCGCTAGGGGTGTCGATCATGACCGACACGCCCACCGCACCCGCCCGCCCTGCCCTCGCCTATCACCTGACCCCCGGCACCGGCCCGACCGTCGTGTTCCTGCCCGGCTATGGTTCGGATATGGAGGGGACCAAGGCGCTCACGCTGGAAGCGTGGGCGAAGCAGGCAGGCCGCGCTTACCTGCGCTTCGATTATGGCGGGTGCGGGCATAGCGAGGGCGCGTTCGAGGAGCAGACGCTCGCCGGGTGGCGCGACGATGTGCTGTCTATGCTCGACACGGTGGTCGATGGCCCGGCCGTGCTGGTCGGATCGTCGATGGGCGGGTGGCTGATGCTGCTGGTCGCGCGCGACCGGCCGGAAACGGTCGCGGGGCTGGTCGGCATCGCGCCCGCCCCCGATTTCACCGACTGGGGCTTCACCGTCGAGGAGAAGCTGAAGCTGCTGTCCGAAGGGCGGCTGGAGCGAGTCGGGCGCTATGCCGACCTGCCGATGGTGTACACCCGCGCCTTCTGGCAATCGGGCGAGGCCAATCGCGTGATGTTCACGGGGCTCCCGATCGACGTGCCAGTGCGGTTGCTGCAAGGCATGGCGGACAGCGACGTGCCGTGGAACCGCGTGCTGCGGCTGGCCGAATTGCTGCGTTCATCCAATGTGCAGGTGCAGTTGATCAAGGACGGCGATCACCGCCTGTCACGCGATGCGGACCTGGCCGCGCTGATCGTGGCGGTGGAGGATGTGATACGCGCTTTATGATCTTGCTGTTCTTGCTTGCCCAGGCCGCCACCGCGATCGGCCCGACCGCGCCCGTTCAGGACCGCTACGAACACTGCCTCGACCGCGCGAAGAGCGACCCGACGGCCGCAGCGGCAGAAGCGAGCCAGTGGCAATTGGGCGGGGGCAGCTTCTTCGCCAGCCAGTGCCTCGGCATGGCCTATGCCAATCAGGCGCGCTGGACGGCGGCGGCCGCTTCTTTCGAAAATGCGGCACGGGCGGCCGAGAAAGCGGGCGATACGCGCGGCGCGAACTACTGGGCGCAGGCGGGCAATGCCTGGCTTGCGGCGGGTGACGCGGCCAAGGCCCGCAGCGCGCTGGATGCGGCGATTTCGGGCGGGACGCTGAAAGGGCTCCCGCTGGGCGAGGCGCATCTCGACCGCGCCCGCGCGATGGTCGCCAGCGACGATCCCGAAGGCGCGCGCGAGGATCTCAACCGCGCGCTGACCGAAGTGCCGGGCGATCCGCTGGCGTGGCTGCTCTCGGCGACGCTCGCGCGGCGCGAGAATCAAGTGGTGCGCGCCAAAACCGACATCGCCGAGGCACTGCGGCTGGGCGCGGACGATCCGGCGGTGCAGCTGGAAGCAGGCAACATTGCGGCGCTGGCGGGCGACGAAGCAGGCGCGCGTGCGGCGTGGCGCGAAGCGGTGACGCTGCGCCCCGACAGCGCACCGGGCAAGGCGGCGGCAGCGGCGCTCAAGCAGTTCGACGCCAAGCCATAATCGCTTTTTGATATCCTTTGATCGCGCCATCGCTCTGGCGTGGGACGATTGCCGCGCCTATCTGGACCTCGACTGCCGACAGGAGCCGCGTGACCGATGAAATACCTCCACACGATGATCCGCGTGACCGATCCCGATGCGACGGTCGCCTTTTTCAAGCTGCTCGGGCTGGAAGAAGTGCGCCGCATGGAAAGCACCGCAGGGCGCTTCACGCTGATCTTCCTGGCGTGCCCCGAGGACATGACCGAGCCGGGTCAGCGCGCGCGCGCCGAGGTCGAACTGACCTACAATTGGCCGACCGAAGGACAGGAAAGCGAGGTCTACACCGGCGGGCGCAACTTCGGGCACCTCGCTTACTATGTCGACAACATTTACGAGACCTGCCAGCGCCTGATGGACAATGGCGTGATGATCAACCGCCCGCCGCGCGACGGCAATATGGCGTTCGTCCGCACGCCCGACATGATCTCGATCGAATTGCTGCAGGATGGGCCAGCGCTGGCCCCCGCAGAACCGTGGGCTTCGATGCCCAACGTGGGGGAATGGTAATGCCGAGCAATCTTGAGATCGTCCGCATCCCGGCGCTGAGCGACAATTACGTCTGGCTGGTACACGATCCCGCGTCGAATGAGACGATCGTGGTCGATCCGAGCGAGGCAGCACCCGTGCTAGCCGAAGCCGAGGCGCGCGGCTGGACCATCTCGCAGATCTGGAACACGCACTGGCATCCCGACCACACCGACGGCAATGCCGCGATCAAGGCGCTTGGCGCAACGGTCAGCGGTCCGGCGGCCGAAGCCGAGAAGATCCCAACGCTCGACGTGCCACTGCGCGAGGGCGACACGGTGCGGATCGGCGATCACGTCGCGCAGGTGATGGAAACGCCGGGCCACACCGCCGGGCACATCGTATTCCACATGGCGGAGGATGCCGCGTTGTTCAGCGGCGACACGCTGTTCGCAATGGGCTGCGGTCGGCTGTTCGAGGGCGGGCCGGCGCAAATGTACGCCAACATGCAGCGCCTCGCGACGTTGCCGCCCGAGACGATCGTCTATTGCGCGCATGAATATACCCAGTCGAACGGCCGCTATGCCGCCGCCGCCGAGCCCGACAATGCCGCCGTCGCCGAGCGGATGAAGGAGGTGGATGCCAAGCGCGCGGCGGGGGAGCCGACCGTGCCGACCACGATCGCGCTGGAACTGGCGACCAACCCGTTCCTGCGCGCGTCCTCGGCCGAACAACTTGCCAAACGGCGTGCGGCAAAGGATGTCTTTTAGCCGCGTCGTGCGTTATACAGATGGCGGGGCAGATGCTTTGAAAAGGACGCGTGCTATGGTTCGTTTCATTCTTCCCGCCATCCTGTTGCTGGGCGGCGCTTCGGCTCTCTCTGCCGATACCAAGGGGTATCAGGCGCGTCAGGAAGCCAAGGACAAGATCGATCTCGACAAGCAATTAGCCGGTCTGGTGCCGGGCAAGCCGCAAGCGTGCATCGATCCGATCCGCTACCGCGAAAGCACGCGGGTCGGCGATACGATCCTGTACAAGAATGGGCGCAACGACGTGATGCGCAACGATACGGGCGGCGGCTGTTTTGGGCTGCGCCGCGGCGACGCGATCGTTACCAACACGTTCGGTAGCCAGCTTTGCCGCGGCGACATCGTCCGCACGGTCGATCTGGTCAGCAGGGTCCCGAGCGGAAGCTGCGTGTTCAGCGACTTCACGCCGTATCGCAAACCGTGATCCGCGCGCTGACGCTGATCGCGGCGCTGGGCGCGGTGACCGCGTCGGACAGCAAGGACCTGGACCGCGCGCTTGCCGGGCGTGTCGCGGGCAAATCCGAAACGTGCCTGTCGAACAGCCGGATTTCTACGCCACAGGCCTTTGGCGACCGCACCCTGCTCTACCGCGACGGGGCGCGGGTGTGGCGCAACGACCTGCCCAACGCCTGCCCCGGGCTGAACGAGGACGCGCTGATCGTTACCGAGGTGTTCGGCGGGCAATTGTGCCGCAACGATCAATTCTACACCCTGCAACGCGGCGGCGGCGGGATCGCGGGGCCGCGCTGTCGGCTGGGGAATTTCGTGCCCTGGGACAAGGTGGCGCGGTAGCGGCGGGCGTTGCTTACCTCCGTTGGCCCTGAGGTGCCATTGAGTGTAGGCGAAATGGCGTATCGAGGGGACTGTTCGTAACAGTCTTTCGATACGCGTCTTCGACTTCGCTCAGCCGCTACTCAAGCCGAACGGCACCAGGGGCAGCGTCTTACAGCACGAACCGGCTCAAATCCGTATTCCGCGCCACGCCCGCCAGATGCGTTTCGACATAAGCGGCATCGACCACCACCGTCTCCCCGCCGCGATCCTCCGCATTGAAGCTGACGTCTTCGAGCAGCTTCTCCATCACCGTCTGCAAGCGCCGCGCGCCGATATTCTCGATCTCGCCATTCACCTCGGCGGCGATTTTCGCGACCGCGCGGATGCCGTCGGTGGTGAATTCCACCCCGACATTCTCGGTCGCGATCAGCGCCACATATTGCTGCGTCAGCGACGCCTTGGTGTCGCTGAGGATCGCGACGAAATCATCCTCGGTCAGCGCTTTCAACTCTACTCGGATCGGCAGGCGGCCCTGCAGTTCGGGCAGCAGGTCGCTGGGCTTGGCGACGTGGAACGCGCCGCTCGCGATGAAGAGGACATGGTCGGTCTTCATCGGGCCATACTTCGTCGCGACCGTGGTGCCCTCGATCAGTGGCAGCAGATCGCGCTGCACGCCTTCGCGGCTGACCGATCCGCCGCGCACGTCCGACACGGCGATCTTGTCGATTTCGTCGAGGAAGACGATCCCGTTCGCCTCGGCGTCCGCCAGTGCGGTGCGGCTGACCTCATCCTGGTCGAGGCGCTTGTCGGCTTCTTCCTCGACGAGCTTGTCCCACGCCGCAGGGACGGTGAGCTTCCGCCGCTTGAGCTGGCCCTGGCCGAACGCCTTGCCCATCATCTCGCTGAGGTTGATCATCTGCGCGCCGCCACCGGGCACGTCGAACGGCAGGGTCGGGGCGGCCTCGAGTTCGATCTCGATCTCGGTATCGCGCAAATGGCCGTCGTGCAGGCGCTGACGGAACGCCTCGCGCGTCGCCTCGCTGGCACCCTTGCCGGTGAGCGCATCGAGCAGGCGCGTCATCGCCGCTTCCTCCGCCTTGTCCTTCACCGCGACGCGGCGGCGTTCCTTTTCGAGGCGGATCGCTTCCTCGACCAGATCGCGCGCAATCTGTTCGACGTCGCGGCCGACATAGCCGACCTCGGTGAATTTGGTTGCCTCGACCTTGATGAACGGCGCATCGGCGAGCTTCGCCAGACGGCGGCTGATCTCGGTCTTGCCGCAACCGGTCGGCCCGATCATCAGGATGTTCTTCGGGGACACCTCGTCGCGCAATTCGGGCGCGAGCTGCTGGCGGCGCCAGCGATTCCGCATCGCGACCGCGACCGCGCGCTTAGCGTCGGCCTGCCCGATGATGTGCGCGTCGAGCGCTGCAACGATGGCTTTGGGAGTGAGGGCGTCGTTCATTTTGGTCTTTTCGTAAGCGTCAGCCCAGCGCAGGCTGAGATCTTTGTGGGGGAGAGAGCAGCACTTGCCATGCGGAAACCCCAGCCTTCGCTGGGGTGACGTGTCATGTAGCGGCTTCGAGGCTTTCCACCGTCAGCCGGTCGTTGGTGTAGACGCACAGCTCCGCCGCGATGCCCATCGCCTTGCGGCAGATCGTCTCGGCATCGGCTTCGTACTCGGTCAGCGCGCGCGCCGCCGAAAACGCGAAATTGCCGCCCGATCCGATCGCGGCGATCCCGGCCTCGGGCTCCAGCACATCGCCATTGCCGGTCAGGATCAGCGTCACATCCTTGTCGGCAACGATCATCATCGCCTCCAAATTGCGGAGATATTTGTCGGTGCGCCAATCCTTCGCCAGTTCGACCGCGGCGCGCAGCAACTGGCCGTGATGCTGCTCCAGCTTGCGCTCCAGCCGTTCGAACAGCGTGAAGGCATCCGCCGTCGCGCCGGCGAACCCGCCAATCACCGATCCGTCGCCCAGGCGGCGGACCTTCTTGGCATTGGGTTTCATCACTGTCTGGCCCGCCGAGACCTGGCCGTCTCCAGCAACGACGACGCGACCATTCTTGCGCACGGACAGGATCGTGGTGCCGTGCCACACCGTTTTATTCTCGCTCATGGCAGGCGATATGGGGCGTATCGCACGCGGTTCAATCCATCGCTTGCGCGCGGCGCGGCGATCGGGCGATAGAAGCGCCGAGGGGGACATCATGTCAGGACATGCCGCAGGGCCCGATCATCCGCTGGAGCGGCTGGTCTTCTTTTCCGACGCGGTGTTCGCGATTGCGATCACGCTGTTGATCATCGAGGTGCACCCGCCGCATTTGCACGCGGGATCGCCGTGGCGGGACTATGTCGACGCTCTGGTCGCGCTATTCCCGAGCTTCTTCGGATTCTTCGTAAGCTTCTTCGTGATCGGGGCGTTCTGGTCGGGGCATCACCGCGCCTTCGCGCTTGCGGGGCAGTATTCGGAGCGGCTGGTCGGCCCGAACCTGCAGATGCTGTGCGCGATCGTCTTTATGCCGTTCGCGACGGCCTTCATGAGCGCGAACCTCGGCGCGCTGGTGCCCTCACTGTTGTATGCCGGCACCCTGATCGCGACGGGGCTGCTCAACATGCGGCTGGTGCGGGTGACGACCAGCGCTGGGATTGTGCGGCCCGACGTTCCCGCGATCGAGATCGCTTACACCCGCGCGCGGGGTGGCGCGGTAGTACTGGGGGCGCTGCTGTCGATCGCCGTTGCGTTCTGGGTCGCGCCTTTCAGCCAGATGGCGCTACTCACCATCCCGCTGTTCCAATGGCTGTTACGACGCCGGATCACGCGGCGGTTTGCGCGCACCGCGTGATCCGATAGGCTCAGTTCGGCAAGCCCGGCGGCGGGCGGAGTGCTTCGCGTTCGGCGGCGGTCATCACCGCGTCCATGTCGGGACGGAAATCGGCGACGGCGCGGTCATCGGCATTGCGCTTGGGATCGAGCAAATCGGTCGGGACATGGCCCTCTGCCTGCTTGCCGCCGAGCAGCGTCCTGATCCGGCCGCGCGTCAGGAACGCGGCGATCCCGGCTCCGGCAGCGAGCGCTACAGCACCCAGCGACCAGGCGGTGCGCGGCGTGACGGGGGGCAGCGCGGCGGCGAGCGACTGACGCGCGCCGGACACGGCGGTCGCGACCTTGGCCGCCGGTTTCGGCGCTTGCTTCGCGGGAGCCTTGGGCTTGGGGCCGGGCTTGGCCTTGGGCGTCGCGGCGGCGGGCGTTACCGCCTTGCGATTGGTCGAGCGCTTCGGCACCGGGCGCGCGGCGGCTGCAGTCTTGGCTTCCGCTGCCAGCGTCGCGGCGGGCGCGGGCGAGGCCTCAGGCTTGACGGCTGGCTTGGGCGCTGCGCGCTTCGCGGAAGGAGCCTTGACCGCGCTGGCTTTCCGCGCGGAACGGCGCGGGGCGGGGGTCGCCGGCTTGGCGCTCTTAGGCGTCTTGGGGGGCTCTGGGGGCGTTGCCATGGCGCGGTCTCGCTTCAGGGTGTCAGGGGGCGGTGCGGGGCAGAGTGCCACCGCACCGCCGGATGATCAACGGCAGCGACCGGTGCGCTGACCGTCCTTGTCGATCGCCTGACCCGCCAGCGCACCGCCGACGCCGCCGATCAGCGCGCCGAGCAGGCCCGAGCCGCCGGGTGCGATCGCCGCACCGAGCGCGCCACCGGCGATACCGCCTACGACCAGGCCGGTCGTGCCGTCCGGACGACGGCAATAATAGCGGCCGTCGCTGCCGCGATAGACGCGGTCGTTGTAGCTGAGTTGACGCTCACGATAGCGGCGGCCGTCCTCGCGGTAATAACGCGATGCGTCATAGCCGTTATAGGCGGGATCGGGCCGGTCATAATCGTACTGGGCATAGCGGCTGTCATAGCCGCGCGACGGGCCGTCGCCATATTCCGAGCAGCCAGCGAGAGCGATGGTTGCGGCCAGCAGGCCGAGCGTGAGCGTGCGCATTGGGGTTCCTCCACATGATCGTTGTGGGGGTGGAATGCTTGGCGAAGAGAAAGGTTGCGGCGCGCCGGGCAAGGTGGAGCGAAGCACCACCGCGCCACAAGGCGCGCCCGGCGGACGGCGCTAGCAGCGCCGTTCCACGGCGCGGCCCTTCGGCTGCCTGCAAGGCAGGCGCTCAGGACATGCTTTGCCGCAGCGCCCTGAAGTCCCAAAGAGTCGCGCCACCCGCGCCCCGAAAGTTGCGAAAGTGCCACCCACAAGCCCTGCCCCCGCAGCCCGCCCAGTGCGGACGTTCAGGCGAACATCAGGCGCAACCACATCCCGCGCGCCCATAAAGTCACACCAGAGTCGCACCATCGGCACCCTTAGCGCCGCAGCCCGAGCGTGCGCTCCATCGCCGCGATCGCGGCGCGGTTTTCCGCCGAGGTCGGCGCGGTGGTGCCGATCAGCCGCGCATCGACCAGCGCGTGCCACTGCGCGCGGATCTCGTGCTCGGCGGCGGTAAAAGCCGCCTCGTGGTCAGTCCGGCGGGAGAGCGGGAGGGCGTCGGGGTGACGGTTGGGCATGATCTGGTCCTCGCTGGAGTTGGATTTGGGGGGCGAGGATACCCGAGAGCGGGGGTTGTAGGACAGCCGAAGCGACTAGACCGATGCGCGGTGCGGGCGTGCGGCGAGGCCAGCACACGCGGGCCGGGGCCGGATGTGCGCGTGCTGGACGACGGCACGCCCTTTTATGGCGCGATCCCGGATTGGCTGTTCTTGCGGGTGCGGGCGCGTGTTGGGACTGGGGCTGGGCGGGGGATGCGGGTTGTCGGGCGGGCGGAGTGATGGGTTTAGGTGATTTGGCAAAACTGTCACGCTGATCCCGGGTGCCTTACGATGATAGGGCTGTCCCGTAGTGCCGGCTTGAAAAGTTTCACCTGTCGCTAGCCATGATCTTTGGTTATCAAAAGAGCCTTGCTTGCCTCAATCTAACAAAGGACGCCGGTTGATCGACCTCATTACCACTTTGGGTTTTATGATCGTTTTAGCGGGGATAGCCGACAGCGTATTGGCATTTTCGGCAAAGGACCGGATCGCTAACACCCTTCTGCGTCGATCGAATGCAGGCGGCCAGAAATTACTGATAAATATTGTTGCAGATCGTTGGATGGGCTCAAAACTTATATCGGTACGCGCGTTTTTATGGTCGACTGGCTTCTCACTAATTTCACTCGTAGTCGCGTTAATTGCAGCGGGATTTCCAAATGTTAGCTTGATCCGTGAAATTTTGAATACCGTATTTGCTAACTCTACCGGCGGACTTACAGTATTATTTGTTTGCGTTGTCGGATGCTTGGTTGCAGATTTTGTATCAATTGCCCAAACTAGAATGTTTGCGCGAACGATAGAGCGCTTTAACAACAAAACGATCTCGTTGATATTATGTATTTCCGATATTACAATGAGTATTACGTTCTTCGTAATTATATTTTCTCTTTTTCGCGCAATCGCGTACATTATGGTATGCTTGTCATTAAATAATGGAAGTTACCAATATTCATCGGTTGTGGCACCTGCGATATTAACACAAGCCATTGATAACTATCCAAAGGCGAAAAACAAACTAACGAATTATAAGTCAGACCAAAATTCAAAGGGTGCTGCCGCCCTTTTAAAAGCAATGTATAAGATTGGCAGCAATAACGCGTCAAAAGGCGATATAAACATATCGAATACTCTTAGATCTTATGAAATACCCGTAAATTCATCGTCCAGACTTGTCAGATACAACATTAAGAAAAGTTGCTTCCCTGGGAATCAACCCTCCGCGACAATTAGCTATGACGCATACATGCTGTATTATCGAACCAGCACAATATTTATTAATGGTTTATCAGAGGCCGGTGTCAAAAAGTCCGATTTAGCCGGAGATTGGGAAGCGCCGGTAAAGGAGGCATTTCGCGACGCTTTAATTAAGCCCGGCAATTGTCCCACTTTTTCCTATGATATAAAAAGACTTTATAATTCGCGCGCACTTCTTTCGGAAGTCTCTCCGATCGATGTTTATTTGTCGGCCTTCGGGATGACTATGAGAGATGCATTTGCTGCAATAACGACCAAGTTTTCCGCGTACTATACACCCGATCTAGGCCAAGAAACAAAAGAGTTTATTTATTCGGCATGGATATCCAAGTCTCAGTCTCTACTGGGCATGAACGGAGAAGATTCAGAGGCAAAGCTTACCGCTGTATTTATTGGCAATGGGGAAAGCACAGACGCGAAATCGGCATATATACCTTTTACTACGTTTGTCGTGTCTTCTTTGACGTCGAGCATAATACTTGTCTTGGCTGTGTTGCTTAGCTATTTTGTTAAAACTCTTAGACTTGTTAAGAACATTATGGCACAGGTCATAGACCAAAACGCGTTTACAAAGATTGTGTTGACTTCAACAATTACATTGATGTCGATTTTAATAACTACATTTTACGTAATTTGGAGCTTTATATCATTTATGTGGAGATTTGTATTGTCATGATGTAGCCATACTGCCGATCTAGTTTTTTTGCTTATATTTAATTTGGGAATACATAAATATACATTTTTTACGCCTTCGCCCCCAACAACGGCGCCAAATACCGCCCCGTAAAGCTCCCCTTCGCCTTCGCGACCACCTCGGGCGTTCCCTCCGCCACGATTTCCCCGCCCTTGACGCCACCTTCCGGCCCGAGGTCGAGCACCCAATCGGCGGTCTTGATCACGTCCAGATTGTGCTCGATCACCACGACGGTATTGCCCTGCTCGACCAGTTGGTGGAGCACTTCGAGCAATTTGCGGACATCCTCGAAATGCAGCCCGGTGGTGGGCTCGTCGAGGATGTACAGCGTCTGCCCGGTCGCGCGGCGCGACAGTTCCTTGGCGAGCTTCACGCGCTGCGCCTCGCCGCCGGAGAGGGTCGTTGCTTGCTGGCCGACCTTGACGTAGCCCAGGCCCACTTCCTGCAGCATCGCCATCTTGTCGCGGATGGGCGGCACGGCCTTGAAGAATTCGACCGCATCCTCGACCGTCATGTCGAGCACGTCGGCGATGCTCATCCCCTTGAACTTCACCTCCAGCGTCTCGCGATTGTAGCGCGCGCCGTGGCACACGTCGCACGTCACATAGACGTCGGGCAGGAAGTGCATTTCGATCTTGAGCAGGCCGTCGCCCTGGCACGCCTCGCACCGGCCGCCCTTGACGTTGAAGCTGAAGCGGCCGGGCTTGTAGCCGCGCGCCTGCGCCTCCGGGAGCCCGGCGAACCAGTCGCGGATCTGGGTGAAGGCGCCGGTATAGGTGGCGGGGTTGCTGCGCGGGGTGCGGCCGATCGGGGATTGATCGATGTCGATCACCTTGTCGAGATATTGCAGGCCGGTGACCTTGTCGTGCTTGCCCGCCAGCACGCGTGCGCCGTTGAGCGAGCGCGCCGCGGCGGCATAGAGCGTGTCGATCGTGAAGCTCGACTTGCCGCTGCCCGAAACGCCGGTGATGCAGGTGAAGGTGCCGAGCGGCACGCTGGCCGTGACGCCCTTCAGATTGTTGGCGGTGGCATTGTGGACGGTGAGTTTCTTGCCATTGCCCTTGCGCCGGGTTTTCGGCACGGCGACTTCGCGCCGCCCGGCGAGATAATCCGCGGTGATGCTGTCGGGGTTGGCGAGCACCTGCTCGAAGGTCCCTTGCGCGACGACCTCCCCGCCGTGGACGCCCGCGCCGGGCCCCATGTCGATGACATAATCGGCGGTGCGGATCGCATCCTCGTCATGTTCCACCACCAGCACGGTGTTGCCGAGATCGCGCAGACGGCGGAGCGTCTTCAACAGCATGTCATTGTCGCGCTGGTGCAGGCCAATGCTGGGTTCGTCGAGCACGTAGAGCACGCCGGACAGGCCGCTGCCGATCTGTGACGCGAGGCGGATACGTTGCGATTCGCCGCCGGAGAGCGTGCCGGAGGTGCGATCGAGGTTGAGGTAATCCAGCCCCACGTTGTTGAGGAAGCCGAGCCGTTCGAGGATTTCCTTGAGGATGCGCTCGGCGATGGCGCGTTGTTGATCGGTGAGATCGGCGGGGACGGTTTCGAACCAGGTGAGCGCATCGACCACCGACAGGCGCGTGACGCTGGAGATGTCACGCATGCCGATCTTGACCGCCAGCGCCTCGGGCTTGAGGCGCGCGCCGTGGCAGACTTCGCACGGGGCGCTGGACTGATATTTGGCGAGTTCCTCGCGCATCCACGCGCTCTCGGTGCTGAGCATCCGGCGGTTGAGGTTGCCGATGACGCCCTCGAACGGCTTCTTCACATCGTACGACTTCTTGCCGTCGATGAAGGTGAGCGTGACGGGCTTGCCGCCGGTGCCGTGGAGGATGATGAGCTTGACCTCGCCGGGCAGGTCTTCCCACGGCGTATCCAGGCTGAAGCCGAATTCGCGCGCGAGGGAGCCGAGGACCTGCATGTAATACGGGCTGGGCGGGTTGGACTTGGCCCAGGGCACGACCGCGCCCTTCTTGATCGAGAGCGCGTGGTTGGGGACGACGAGGTCTTCGTCGAACAGCAGTTTTTCGCCCAGGCCGTCGCAGGCCGGACACGCGCCTTGGGGTGCGTTGAAGGAGAACAGGCGGGGTTCGATCTCGGCGATGGTGAAGCCGCTGACCGGGCAGGCGAATTTTTCGCTGAACACGATGCGGTTGGCGGGGATGCCCGCGCCCTTCATCGCGCCGCCGGCGCTGCCCTCGTCTTCCCGACCGGGGACGACGCCATCGACCAGATCGACATAAGCCAGCCCCTCGGCGAGCTTCAGCGCGGCCTCGAAGCTTTCGGCGAGGCGCGTCGCCATGTCGGGGCCGACGACGAGGCGATCGACCACCACTTCGACGTCATGCTTCAGCTTCTTGTCGAGCGCGGGGGCTTCGTCGATCTCATGGATTTCGCCATCGATGCGGACGCGGGTGAAGCCGGCTTTCTGCCATTCGAGCAGTTCCTTCTTATACTCGCCCTTGCGGCCGCGCACGACCGGGGCGAGCAGATACAGCCGCGTGCCCTCGGGCAGCGCCATGACGCGGTCGACCATCTGGCTGACGGTCTGCGCACTGATCGGCAGGCCGGTCGCGGGGGAATAGGGAATGCCGACGCGCGCCCACAGCAAGCGCATGTAATCGTAGATTTCGGTGACGGTCGCGACGGTCGAGCGGGGGTTGCGCGACGTGGTCTTTTGTTCGATCGAGATCGCCGGCGACAGGCCCTCGATATGGTCGACATCGGGCTTTTGCATCAGCTCGAGGAACTGGCGGGCATAGGCCGACAGGCTCTCGACATAGCGCCGCTGCCCCTCGGCATAGATGGTGTCGAACGCGAGGCTCGATTTACCCGATCCGGACAGGCCGGTGATTACGGTCAGCGTATCGCGCGGAATGTCCACGCTCACGCCCTTGAGATTGTGCTCGCGCGCGCCGCGTACGGAGATATGAGTCAGCATGGGGGCGATTTGTTCCAGATTTGTTCGGATGACGCAAGCGACGGGTTGCCGGGTGCAGATGGGGTGATAGGATGCGTTGGGCAAGGTGTTGGAGATGGTATGAAATCGATCGTCATGGCGGTCTTGATGCTGCAGATACCTGTCGTGCCCGATCCGGCTCCGATCAAACCGAGCGGCAAATGGACCGTCGAATATGGCCCGAGCGAATGCATTCTATCGCGCAATTATGGCACAGCGCCCGACCAGACCATCGTCGGGTTCAAGCCTGCCGCGCTGGGCGGTAGCCTTGAAGTCGTGATGCTCGCTCCGGGCGCGCGAACCGCTTACCGGAGGGGAAAAGCGACGCTGACATTGCTTCCGTCCAACCGAGTGATCGAAAGCGTCTATACCGCGTACGGACTGGAAAAGGCCGGCCAAACGCTGACCACGATTAACACGGATGACGATGTCAGCGACGAACTGGAGAATGCCGCCAGCGTGAAACTCGATTTTGCCAAAGGTGGGACGCAGACCGTCGCCGTGCCTGGCATAAAGGCGGCGATGGCGGCGCTGGAGACGTGTCAGGCCGATTTGCTGAAAGGCTGGGGCGTCGATCCCACCGAGCGCGAACGCTACGCTGGCCCACCCAAGAAAGCCTACACGCTCGGCGTACCGGCACGGTGGATCACGACCGACGACTATCCGGCTTCAGCAGTCCAGGCGCGTCAGCAGGGTCGCGCGACAGCGCTCTGGAAGGTTGGGGTCGACGGGCGTGTCAAAGAGTGCCGGATCGTGAAAAGCAGTGGGGTTGCCGCACTGGACCAGGCCACGTGCGCAGCCATCGCAAAACGCGGCCGCTATACCCCCGCGCTCGACAAACAAGGCAAGCCGATGGAGTTCCATTCCATGCGACGCGTGATCTGGCAGCTGCCAGATTAGTCTACGGCCCCCCATAGCCCGGCAACCCCAGCTTCCACCGGATCGCCGCGGCCCTGAGCGCGAAGCCCGCCGCCGCCGCGATGCCCGCCGCCAGCGTGGGCGACACCTCCAGCACCACCAGCGCGACGTACAGCCCCGCCGCCAGCGCCGCCGCCGTCACATACAGCTCCGGTCGCATCAGGATGGACGGCTCGCCCGCCAGCACGTCGCGGATGATGCCCCCGACGCACGCCGTTACCACGCCCATCAGCGCGGCGGGGACGGGCGGGATGCCGAAAGCAAGCGCCTTGGCCGCGCCGAACACGGCGTAGGCGGCCAGGCCCACCGCATCGAGCCAGTCGAGTGCCGTCGTCTGCCCCTGCGGGCCGCGCCACCAGTTGGGCGGCGTCAGCCACACCAGCGCCGCGACCGCCAGGCAGATCGCCGACACCAGCGGATCATGTACCCAGAACACCGGCGCGCCGATCAACAGATCGCGCACCGACCCGCCCCCGACCCCGGTGATGAGCGCGAAGAAGGCGGCAGTCACGAACGTCTGCCCCCTGCCCGCCGCCGCCAGCGCGCCGGTGATCGCGAAGACCGCGATGCCGAACAGATCGAGCCACGGCAGGATCGAGCCGAATTGCCAGGGGGCGAGGGGGAGCATGACGCCTCTGTGCGATGGACCAGCGTGCAGGTCAAACCGCACGCGCGTTGGCGCCCAGTGATCGCTACCTCCGGAGCGACCGCCGATAGGTCCGTTCCAGTCCTAAAAGTGGCAAAGCAGCGTGAAAATATGGTAAGCTTGCGAACGATGACCGATTCTGAGTCGGTTATCCTGTGCCCGCGTGTCTCAGGCCCCGCAGTGCAGGAGAATAGCCTTGAACCATTCGCTCTTGGGCGCTTTCGCGGCCCTGCTTTCCGCCATCGTGACGTTCGGCGCCGCCCCGGCGCAAGCCGCCGAGCGCGCCGCAGTCCGGCCGCATGACGCGCACGACGCCGCGCATGTCGCCGAACAACGCTATTGGCAGCACGCCACCGCCAATCTCCGTTCCGCCGCCGCCAGTGCGCTCGGCGGCGGGGCCGCGCAAATGCCCGTGTCGCCGCCCGTGGTCGGCTTGCGCAAATCGATCACCAACCTAAGCCCGACCGAAATCGCCAGCCTGCGCAAGGGCTTTGCGCAGATGATCGCGTGGAACAGCGCGCCGCGCGGCAGTGCCAATTTCAAGCGCAGCTTGGTCTATTGGGCCAATATCCATAGCTTCATTGGTCCCAACGACACGCCGCCGATCGTGTGTTCGCGCAAGGCCGGGCTGAATTATCCTGGCATGAGCGGCCTATCGATCCAGACGCCCAGCACACCGGATGAAAATGCCACCTGGTGCACATGCCAGCACGGAACGATCCAGTTCCTGACCTGGCACCGCATGTACCTCTATTATTTCGAGCAGGTGCTGCAGGCGGCGTCGGGCGACCCGAACCTGCGCCTGCCGTTCTGGGATTATGAGACCAACGGCAGGATTCCCGATGTCTATCGGCTGGCGAGCTATATCGATGCCGGTGGCGCATCCGTCGCCAACCCGCTTTATGTCGCGAGCCGCCAGGCGCAACTCGCGAACGGCACGCAGGCGCTCGACCCTGCCGTCACCTCGACCAGCAACGCGATGAGCAAGACGAGCTACAATCCGTTCAACAGCGCGCTGGAACAGACGCCACATGGCGCGGTGCATTGCGCGACGGGCGTGGCGAGTTGTCCCAGCGGCTATATGGGTTATGTGCCGACGGCGGGGAACGACCCGATCTTCTATAGCCATCACGCCAATATCGACCGGCTCTACGAATGCTGGCTGCGCGTCGCGCCGAGCGCGCGTCTGCCGAACGACCCGGGGCAATTGGCGCAGCAATTCAGCTTCACCGACGGCAGCGGGGCGCTGGTGACGCGCAAGGTCGGCGACATGCTGACGCTGGCGCAACTCAACTATCGCTACGCCGCGGGTGGCGGATGTCCCCCGGTGCTGTTCAAACCGACCGGTTTGCTCCAGGTAAAGCCGATGCGCGCGATCCCGCTTAGCGGACCGGTAATCCTGAACCGCGGGGCCACCAGCGTGCCGCTGACGCTCGCCCCGGCGGCGCGTACCGCGCTGTTTGCAACCAAATCGGCGCAAAACAAGTCCGCGACGGTGCCCCGTCGTGCGACGCTCGTCCTGAGCGGGCTCGCCTATGACGAGATCCCGGCGACGCTCTACAAGGTGTACCTGCAAGGCAAGAACGGCAAGCGGACGCTGGTCGGCGTGATCAACTTCTTCAACGCCACTGCGCCGCATCACGACATGGACGGGATGGCCGGGCACGACATGGCCGCCATGGTGGCGGACAAGCCGAACGAGACCAGCTTCGATGTGACCGATGCGCTGTCCACGATTGGCGTAGCGGGCGATGCAAGCCTGGTGATCGAGCCAAGCAGCGGTGTAACCGGCTCCCCCCGGCGGACGCTGCGGAAAAGATCAGCCTGAAAGCGAACGTCCGCTTTGCCTCGGCGCGGATCGAGCTGGATTAAGGAGTGCTGTACGCGGGCGGCCAGTTGTAAGCTGGCCCGCCCGTTGGTTTGGGCGCCTGAGGTTGAGCAGCAGGTGGGAGGCGTTACCCGCCGGAGCAAAGCCGCGTCGTCGGACGGCGCTGCAGCGCCGCCGGCCGGGGGCAAGGCCTTAGAGATCCATATTTAGCTTTGCTAAATATGGATCGCCTTGCCCCGCACCGCCATCGCCGCTTCCTTCATCGCTTCGCTATGCGTCGGGTGCGCGTGGCAGGTGTAGGCGATGTCTTCGCTCGTCGCGCCCATCTCCATGCCGAGCGCAGCCTCCGCGATCATCGTCCCTGCGGGCACCGCGATCGCCCAGACGCCGATCACGCGATCGGATTTGGCATCGGCGATGACCTTCACGAAGCCGTCGGGCTCGTGGTTGGTCTTGGCGCGGCTGTTGCCCGCCATCGGGAATTTGCCGACCTTCACCTCGCCCTTTTCGCGGGCCGCTTCCTCGGTCAGGCCGACGCCCGCGATTTCGGGCCAGGTGTAGACGACGCTCGGGATAACATCGTGGTTCACGATGCCGGTCAGGCCAGCGATATTCTCGGCCACCGCAATGCCTTCATCCTCGGCCTTGTGCGCGAGCATCGGGCCGGGAATGACGTCGCCGATCGCCCACACGCCGGGGACGCTCGTCTGGAAGCGGTGATCGGTTTCGATCTGGCCGCGCGCGTTGACCGAGAGGCCGGCCTTTTTCAGCGCGAGGCCATCGGTGTTGGGGCGGCGACCGATCGAGACGAGGACGCAATCCGCCGCAATCGTCTCGGCCGCGCCGCCCGCTGCCGGTTCGACCGTCACAGTGGCCTTATCGCCCTCGACCGTGACGCCGGTCACCTTGGTCGACAGCTTGAATTCGATGCCCTGCTTCTTGAACATCTTGTTGGCTTCCTTGCGGATTTCGCCGTCGAAGCCGGGCAGGATCTGATCGAGATATTCGACGCAGGTGACCTTTGCGCCGAGGCGACGCCACACGCTGCCGAGTTCCAGCCCGATCACGCCGCCGCCGATCACCACCATATGGCCGGGGACCTTGTTCAGCTCGAGCGCGCCAGTCGAATCGACCACCACCTGCTTGTCGTTATCGACCGTGATGCCGGGGAGCGTGGTGACCGAGGAGCCGGTCGCGATGACCACGTCCTTCGCGGTGACGGTCTGATCGCCGACCTGCACGGTATGCGCATCGACGAAGCTGCCGCGGCCTTTCAGCCAGGTGACCTTGTTCTTCTTGAAGAGGAAGGCGATCCCGCCGGTCAGCTGCTTGACCGCGTCGATCCGCTGCGCGTGCATCGCGGGCAGGTCGAGCTCGGGCGTGACCTTGATCCCCATCTTGGCCATCGTGCCGTTGGCGGCGGCGTCGAAATATTCCGACGCGTGGAGCATCGCCTTGGACGGGATGCAGCCGACGTTGAGGCACGTGCCGCCCAGCGTCTCGCGGCTTTCAACGCAGGCGGTGCGGAGGCCGAGCTGTGCGGCGCGGATCGCCGCGACATAACCGCCGGGACCGGAGCCGATGATGAGGACGTCGTAATCGTAGGTTTGGTCAGCCATCTGTCTTCTCTCGCTTCCCCGGCGCAGGCCGGGGCCCAGTCGGGATGACATATGGGGAGAGCGAGGCGCTTCGCCACCTCCGCCTTCCCGACTGGGCCCCGGCTCTAGCCGGGGTGGAGATGTATTTTAGAGGTCGATCAAGATCCGCGTCGGATCCTCGATCGCGTTCTTCAGCGCGACGAGGAACGTCACCGCTTCGCGGCCGTCGATCAGGCGGTGGTCGTAGCTCAGCGCCAGATACATCATCGGGCGGATCACGATCTGCCCATCGCGGACGACCGGGCGGTCCTCGATGCGGTGGAGGCCGAGCACGGCCGACTGCGGCGGGTTGATGATCGGGGTCGACATCAGCGAGCCGAACACGCCGCCGTTGGAGATGGTGAAGGTGCCGCCCTTCATTTCGTCCATCTTGAGGCTGCCATCCTTGGCGCGCTTGCCGAAATCGCCGATCGTCTTCTCGACTTCGGCGACCGACATCTGGTCCGCATCGCGCACCACCGGCACGACGAGCCCGCCGGGCGACGACACCGCGACCGAGATGTCGGCATAATCGTGATAGACGATCTCATCGCCCTCGATCGAGGCGTTGACGCTCGGGATGTCCTTTAGCGCGAGGCACGCGGCCTTCACGAAGAAGCCCATGAAGCCCAAGCGGACGCCGTGCTTCTTCTCGAACAGGTCCTTATACTTGGCGCGCGCTTCGATCACTGCGGTCATGTCGACGTCGTTGAACGTCGTCAGCAATGCGGCGGTGTTCTGCGCTTCCTTGAGGCGCTTGGCGATCGTCTGGCGCAGGCGCGTCATGCGCACGCGCTCTTCCTTGCGACCGGTCGAGGCGGCGACCGAAGCGGCGACGGGCATCGGCTCGCTGGGCGCGGGGGCCGGCGCGGGCGTTGCGGCGGCGGCGAGCACATCGTCCTTGGTCAGGCGGCCATCCTTGCCGGTGCCGGTGATCTTCGCCGGATCGACGCCATGTTCGAGCACAGCGCGGCGCACCGACGGGCTGAGCGCGGCGGGCGTGTCACCCGCGGGCGCTGCAGGGGCTTGCTGCGCGGCGGTCGCGGCGGGCGCGGCAGTTACGGCAGGCTGCGGCGCGGGAGCAGTTGCGGGCGCGGCACCGCCCGCGTCGATCGTCGCGATCATCGCGCCGACCAGCACGGTATCGCCGACCTGCACGGCGTGCTGGCCCATCACCCCGTCAACCGGCGAGGGGACTTCGACCGAAACCTTGTCGGTCTCGAGGCTGGCGATCGGCTCGTCCTGCTTGACCGGATCGCCGGGCTGCTTGAGCCATTCGCCGAGCGTTGCTTCGGTGATCGATTCGCCGAGTACCGGCACTGTTACTTCGGTTGCCATCGCTTCTCTCTGCCTTCTCGCTCCCCGGCGAAGGCCGGGGCCCAGTTACGCAGCGCCGATGGTCGGTCGCAGCGCTTCATTACATAAACCTCCGCAACTGGGCCCCGGCCTTCGCCAGGGAACAGCTACGGGGGCACCTCAACCCTTCTTCGTGCGCCGCACTTCGTCGCGCACGCTGTGGCCCAGCGCATCGGCGACGAGCGCCGCCTGTTCGAGCTGGTGCCGCTTCATCAAACCGGTGGCGGGCGATGCCGAGGCCGCGCGGCCGGCATATTTGGCGCGCGTTACCTTCGTCCCTGCCTTTTCCAGCGCCTCTTCGATGAACGGATCGACGAAGGTCCAGGCACCGTTGTTCTTCGGTTCCTCCTGCGCCCAGATCACTGCCTCGAGATTGGTCATGCGCTTGAGGCGCGTGACGAGCGGCTCGCCGGGGAACGGATAGAGCTGTTCGAGCCGGACGATCGCGGTGGTGGTTTCGCCCGCCGCGTCGCGTGCCTCCATCAGATCGTAGGCGACCTTGCCGGTGCACAGCACGAGCCGCTTCACGTCCGCATCGGCGGGCGCCGAGGGGTCGCTCAAAATGCGCATGAAGTGGCTGTCGCCCTGGAATTCCTTCGCCGTCGATACCGCGAGCTTGTGGCGCAGCAGCGATTTGGGCGTGAAGACGATCAGAGGTTTGCGGAACGGCCGGTGCATCTGACGACGCAGCAGGTGGAAATAGTTCGCCGGCGTGGTGCAGTTGGCGACCTGCATATTGTCCTGCGCGCAGAGCTGCAGGAAGCGCTCGGGCCGCGCCGAGCTATGCTCCGGCCCCTGCCCTTCGTACCCGTGCGGCAGCAGCATCACCAGGCCGTTGGCGCGCAGCCACTTGGCCTCGCCGCTCGCGATGAACTGGTCGATCATGATCTGCGCGCCGTTCATGAAGTCGCCGAACTGCGCCTCCCACAGCACCAGCGTCTTCGGATCGGCAAGCGCATAGCCATATTCGAAGCCGAGCACGCCATATTCGGAGAGGGGCGAATTGAGCACTTCGAAGCGGCCATGCTCGATCTGGCTGAGCGGCAGATATTTGTGCTCGTCGGTCTGATCGACCCAGACGGCGTGGCGCTGGCTGAAGGTGCCTCGGCCCGAATCCTGTCCCGACAGGCGGACGCCATAGCCTTCCGACATCAAGGAGGCGAAAGCGAGCGCCTCGCCGGTCGCCCAGTCGAAATTGCTGCCCGATTTGAACATCTCGCGCTTGGCATCGAGCACGCGGTTGAGCGTTTTGTGGACGGTCAGTCCCTCCGGAATCGTCGTCAGCGTGCGACCGATCGAATCGAACAATTTGGGCTCGATGCCGGTGATGACGCCGCGTCGTTCGGTTTCGGCATCGGCCGGCGCGTGCAGCCCGGACCAGCGCCCCGCGAACCAGTCGGCCTTGTTCGGCTTGTACGACGCGCCCGCTTCGAATTCGCCTTCGAGCAGGGTGGTGAACTGCTTGATATTCTCATCGATCCAGGCGCGATCAACCACGCCCTGTTCGGTCAGTTTCTTGCCGTAGATTTCGCTGACCGGCGGATGCGCGCGGATGCGTTCATACATCAGCGGCTGGGTGAAGCTCGGCTCATCGCCTTCATTGTGGCCGAAGCGGCGATAGCACCACATGTCGATCACCACGTCGCGGTGGAATTTCTGGCGATATTCGACCGCCATCTTGGTCGCGAACGTGACCGCCTCCGGGTCATCGCCGTTGACGTGGAAGATCGGCGCCTGGACACCCTTGGCGACATCGCTCGGGTAAGGCGAGCTGCGCGCATATTGCGGGCTGGTGGTGAAGCCGATCTGGTTGTTGATGACGAAGTGGATGCAGCCGCCGGTATTGTAGCCGCGAATGCCGGAGAAGCCGAAGCATTCCCACACGATCCCCTGCCCCGCGAACGCCGCGTCGCCGTGGATCAGCACGGGGAGAGAACGGCTGTGTGTTTCGAGATCCCCAGCGATCGTCTGGATCGCACGGGTCTTGCCGAGCACAACGGGGTCCTCCGCCTCGAGGTGCGAGGGGTTGGCCACCAGCGACATATGCACGCTGATCCCGTCGAATTCGCGGTCGGTCGAGGTGCCGAGATGGTACTTCACGTCGCCCGAACCCGCGACATCGTCGGGGTTATCCGACCCGCCGCCGAATTCGTGAAAAATGATGCGGAACGGCTTGGCCATCACGTTGGTGAGGACGTTCAACCGCCCGCGATGCGCCATGCCGAAGACGATTTCGTTGACGCCCATCGCGCCGCCGTACTTGATCACACTTTCGAGCGCGGGGATCATGCTCTCGCCGCCGTCGAGCCCGAAACGCTTGGTGCCGACATATTTCTTGCCGCAGAATTTTTCCCACTGCTCGGCTTCGATCACCTTGTTGAGGATCGCCTTCTTGCCGAGATCGGTGAATTCGATCGCCTTGTCCTTGCCCTCCATGCGTTCCTGCAGGAAGCGGCGCTCCTCGACATCGGCGATGTGCATATATTCGAGGCCGACATTGCCGCAATAATTGGCGCGCAGAATGTCGACGAGCTCGCGCACCGTCGTCCAGTGCAGCCCCATCGTGCCGCCGAGATAGACCGGGCGATCGATATCGGCGTCTGAAAAGCCGTGATATTCGGTCTTGAGATCATCGGGCATCTCGCGCTTGGAGAGACCGAGCGGATCGAGATTGGCGGCGAGGTGGCCGCGCACGCGGTACGTGCGGATCAGCAGCATCGCGCGGATCGAGTCGCTCGCGGCGCGGATGATCGCGTCCTGCGAGGGGGCGGCAGCGGCGGGCTTAGCCGCGCCGCCCTTGGCGGGCTTCGGCGCTGGCTCCATCTGCGTGGGATCGAGCGCGGCGGTCAGATCGTCGGTCGACGACAACGGCCAGTTGGGCTGCTGCCAGGAGGCGCCTTCGGTGGAGCCTTCGAGACCCTCGAACCAGGAACGCCATGACGGCTCGACGCTTTCGGGCGACGCCTTGAAGCGTGCATAGAGCGTTTCGATGAAGGCGGGGCTTACGCCGCCTGCCACATCCGCGAAATCCTGATTCTCGTAGCCCATCGTCTTCTCCAATTTCCCTCTCCCACCGGGAGAGGGAGGGAGGAGCGAAGCGACGGAAGAGTGAGGTCAGCGGCGCGCTGTCACCTGCCCTCATCCGGCGCTTCGCGCCACCTTCTCCCAATGGGAGAAGGGTAGATTTAACCCTTCAACACTTCCAACAACGTCTCGCCGAGCGCGCTCGGGCTGGCCGAAACCTTGATGCCCGCCGCTTCCATCGCTGCGATCTTGCTCTCGGCGTCGCCCTTGCCGCCACTTACTATAGCACCCGCATGGCCCATGCGGCGTCCCGGAGGTGCGGTACGACCGGCAATAAAGCCGGCCATCGGCTTTTTGCGGCCGCGCTTGGCTTCGTCGATCAGGAATTGCGCGGCCTGCTCCTCGGCATCGCCGCCGATTTCGCCGATCATGATGATCGACTTGGTCGCCTCGTCCGCCAGGAAAAGTTCGAGCACGTCGATGAAGTTCGTCCCGTTAACCGGATCGCCGCCGATGCCGACCGCGGTCGTCTGGCCGAGCCCGGCGTTCGAGGTCTGGAACACCGCTTCATAGGTCAGCGTGCCCGAGCGCGAGACGACGCCGACCGAACCTTCCTTGAAGATGGAACCGGGCATGATGCCGATCTTGCACTGGTTGGGGGTGAGCACGCCGGGGCAGTTCGGCCCGATCAGCCGCGACTTGCTGCCCGAGAGCGCACGCTTGACCTTCACCATGTCGAGCACCGGAATGCCTTCGGTGATGCACACGATCAGCGGGACTTGCGCGTCGATCGCCTCGAGGATCGAGTCCGCCGCGAAGGGTGGTGGCACATAGATGACGCTGGCGGTCGCGCCGGTCTTGGCGACGGCTTCGTCGACCGTGTTGAACACCGGCAGGCCGAGATGCTCGGTCCCGCCCTTGCCCGGCGTCACGCCGCCGACCATCTGCGTGCCGTAATCCAGCGCCGCCTTGGTATGGAAGCTGCCGGTTTCGCCGGTCATGCCTTGGGTGATGACCTTGGTATTCTTGTCGACGAGGATGCTCATTCAGAAGCTCCAGCTTTCGCCCTGTTTGGGGCGCTTGATAACGGTACGAAATGTAATCGATTCCCAATTACGGGTAATCAAATTGCCCTTGCAAATCACCGGCGGCGTGACGCCTTCCAGAAACTGAACCCTAACCTCGAATGATCCGAACCAGCGCTTTGACATGTCAACTTTATCCGGATGGATGAGCCTCATGCCCGGAGGGGCAACTAATCGAACTGCTTGGCTAACTGCAGGGAACGCTTGGTCTGCACGTTTCATGCAATTTAAAGATGCCAGCGTTTCTCGCTCCTGCACCATACCACACGAGGGTAGACATAAGGTGGCCAGCAAAAAGCTCGCCACCCGCACCTTCATGCCAGCGAGCCGTCGATCGCCTTGCACGCCACCAGCAGCTCCTTCACCGCATCGACCGACACGGTCAGGTTCGCCTTGGCTTCGTCATCGAGCGCGATTTCAACGATCTGCTCGACACCGCCCGCGCCGATCACCACCGGCACGCCGACATAGAGATCATCGACGCCGTACTGGCCGGTGACATGCGCCGCGGCGGGCAGGACGCGCTTCTGGTCGTAAAGATAGGCCTCGGCCATCGCGATGCCGCTGGTGGCGGGCGCGTAATAAGCCGAGCCGGTCTTGAGCAAGGCGACGATCTCGCCGCCGCCCGAGCGGGTGCGCTGCACGATCGCGTCGATCTTTTCCTGAGTCGAACGGCCCATCTTGATGAGATCGGGCACCGGGATGCCCGACACCGCGGAATAGGAAATGACCGGGACCATCGTGTCGCCGTGGCCGCCGAGCACGAAGCTCGTCACGTCCTTCACCGACACCTGGAATTCCTCGGCGAGGAAATGGCTGAAGCGCGACGAATTGAGCACGCCGGCCATGCCGACGACCATGTTGTGCGGGAGGCCGGAGAATTCGCGCAGCGCCCACACCATCGCGTCGAGCGGGTTGGTGATGCAGATGACGAACGCGTTCGGCGCGTGGGTCTTGATGCCCTCACCCACCGCCTTCATCACCTTCAGGTTGATGCCGAGCAGATCGTCGCGGCTCATGCCGGGTTTCCGCGCGACACCGGCCGTCACGATGATCACGTCGGCACCGGCGATGTCATTGTAATCGTTGGACCCGGTGATCTTCGCATCGAAGCCCTCGACCGGCGAGCACTGGCTGAGATCGAGCGCCTTGCCCTGCGGAATCCCCTCTGCCACGTCGAACAGGACGATGTCGCCCAGACCCTTCAAAGCTGCGAGATGGGCGAGCGTGCCGCCGATGTTACCGGCGCCGATCAGCGCGATCTTCTTGCGAGCCATGCAGGGTCCTTTCCGACTGCGGCCCGCGGACAGGCGGGCCAGTTGGCGCGCGGCTTAGGCGCGTTTTCGCCTCGGGGCAACCGTAAAGGGAGTCGGCGCGAGTCTTCTTATTGCAATTAGTTCGCATGTGCAATTAGGGTGCGATATTGGCCCGCCGCGGGTCGCGATCGGGATGGCGCGCCGGTTACGCCATCTTAAGCACGATTGCCGTATCGCGCGATATGGCCTTGCCCAAGCCCCGCACGATCCTCGCGATCGACCTGACGCGCTTTGCCTGTGCGGCGCTGGTGATGGGGTATCATTATAGCGCCGCTTTCTGGACTTTGCCCGATGGGCGCGTGGCGAGCGCGCTGCACGGCGTTACCGCCACGCCGGTGCCGCTCTCGCGCGCGGGGCTGGTCGGGGTCGAACTGTTCTTCGTGATTTCGGGGATGGTGATCGCGCGCTCCGCCGTGAGCGCATCGTGGCAGGATTTCCTCGCGCGACGGGTGTTGCGGCTGGTGCCGGCGGCGTGGATTTGCGCGACGCTGACCGCGCTCATCCTTATTATGGGCGGGCAAGGCGACGCGACGCTCGCCGCCGACTGGTTTCGCTCGATCCGCTTCTGGCCGATCGGCGCGCAGATCGACGGGTCTTATTGGACGCTCGGCGTGGAATGCGCCTTCTATCTGCTGGTCGCGCTGGCGGCGGCGGGCGATGCGCGGCGGATCGCCTTTGTTGGTTGGGCGCTGGCGCTGGCGAGCGCGACATTCTGGACGGTCTGCCTGCTGCTTGGCTCCGCGGCCGAACCGATCATCACCAATCAGGCGGCGATCCTGCTGCTCTTGCCGCATGGCTGCTTCTTCGCGGGAGGGATCGCTTTGGCGGTGCCGACGCGCGGGTCGCGGCTGCTGCTCGCGCTCGCGGCGGGGACCGGAATGATCGAGATCGCCGCGCATATCGGCGGCCCCGCAAGCGCGACCGTCGCAGGGGAAGCGTTGTTCGTGCTGGGGTTAGCGATGCTCGCCGCAGCGCCACGGATGCAGGCGTGGCTGGCCGACCGGATTAACGATGGGGTCGCGCGGGTGATCGGGCTGATGACCTATCCGCTCTATCTGCTGCATCAGGTGGCGGGCGCGGTGCTGATCGGCGTGCTGGCGCGGTCAGGCGTGCCGCTGGGGGTCGCGATCGGCCTCACCGTCGCCGTGATGCTTGCAAGCGCCTCGCTGGTGGCGCGTCATGCCGAACCCGCGCTGCGCAGCGCCGTGCAGCGGCTGGTCAGTCCGCGCCGTGGCCGAGCGCCAGATAGTCTTCGGAGCGCATTTCCTCGAGCCGACTGATCGTGCGTTCGAATTCGAAGCGGCCATCGCCTGCCTCGTAGAGTTCGGCGGGTTCGGCATCGGCGGCGGCGAGCAATTTGACCTTATGTTCGTACAGCGCGTCGATCAGCGCGACGAAGCGCGCCGCCTCGTTACGCATCTCCGGCCCCAGCTTCGGCACGCCGACCAGGATGACGGTGTGATAGCGCCGCGCGATGGCAAGGTAATCCGCGCTCCCCCGCGCCTCCCCGCACAGCCGCTTGAAGCTGAACACGGCGACGCCCTTTAGCGACTTGGGTACGTGCAGCGTGCGGCCCTGCACCACGATGTCCTCGCTCGGCACGTGGGCGCGGTCTTCGGGCGGGTAATCGGTCAGGCGGAAGAAATCGCCCGACAGCATCGCCGTCGCCTTGGGCCCATTGGGCACGAGCCAGGTGTCGACCGTGCCCAATCGATCGCGGCGATAATCGGTCGGGCCGTTGAGCGCGATCACGTCCATCTTCGCCTCGATCAGCGCGATGAAGGGCAGGAAATGTTCGCGGTTGAGGCCGTTCTTGTAGAGATCGGCGGGCGGGCGGTTGGAGGTGGTGACGACGGTAACGCCCTCGTTGAGCAACTGCGTGAACAGCCGCGACAGGATCATCGCGTCGGGGCTGTTGGTGACCATCATCTCGTCGAACGCGAGCAGCCGCGTTTCCTCGGCGATGGCCTTGGCGAGTGGCGGGATCGGGTCGCCCAACTCCTTGGCGCGCTCGGCGGCGAGGCGTTGGTGCACTTCGAGCATGAACTCGCCGAAATGGACGCGACGTTTGCGGCGAATGTCGAGGCAGCCGAAAAACAGGTCCATCAGCATCGATTTGCCGCGTCCGACGCCGCCCCACAGATACAGGCCGCGCGGAGGCTCGGGCTTCCGCCCCAGCGCGCGCCACAGGATCGAGCCGCGCTTGGGGGCGGCTTCGAGCGCGGTGGCGAGATCGGCCAGGCGGCGCGCGGCGGCGGCCTGTTCCGGGTCGGTGCGCAGTTCTCCGGCGGCGATCAGCGCTTCGTAGCGCGCGAAGATGCTAGTCATGCGAAATCCCTCTCCCCTCCCTGAAAGGGAGGGGCTGGGGGTGGGTCGGCATGAGGCGGGGGCTTCGCTCCATCGAGAGCAACCCACCCCCAACCCCTCCCTTCCAGGGAGGGGAGAAGAAAGAGAGATCGCACGTCATACCAGCGACGGTGGCGGCGTTGATTTGCGCAGCGTGCCGGTGAAGCTGGCGATCGTCGGCACCCCCTCCTGCACGACCAACCCGCGCAGGAACAGCATCCGATTGGTCTCGCGCAGCAATTCGACATGCGCCTCGAGCGGCACGGCGATCGCGCCACCGCCGATGAATTGCGCCGAGAGATCGAGCGTCACCGCGCCGCCCGCCTGCAATACGCCAAGGCCGCGCGCGGCGGCGAAAAGGGCGCAATCGATGAAGCCAAGCAGCGCGCCGCCGTGAACATCGCCGCGCATGTTGGAATGTTCGTGCCGCGGCAGCATCCGCACCCGCGCGATGCTGCCCTCCACCTTCACCGACAGCGGTTCGAGAAAGGCGTTGAAGCGCGTGGTGTCGCGAAACTGCCAGCGTTTCCAGCCGGGCAGATCGGGATCGTCGTCATAGGTGAAGGGGGGTTGGGCGGGGGTATTGGGCAAAGAGTGTCCTTCGATACAGGCCTTCGACAAGCTCAGTCCCTACTCAGAACGAACGGAGGTTTGTCGCGCTGCCGTTCGTCCTGAGTAGCGGCTGAGCGAGGTCGAAGACGCGTATCGAAGGATGCAATCCCAAAACGTCAGAGAACCCGCTCGACTTCCATCTTCTTGATCTCGGCGATCGCCTTTGCCGGGTTCAATCCCTTGGGGCAGACGTTCGCGCAGTTCATGATCGTGTGGCAGCGATACAGGCGGAACGGATCCTCCAGCTCATCGAGCCGCTCGCCGGTCATTTCGTCGCGGCTGTCGGCGAGCCAGCGATAGGCTTGCAACAGGATCGCCGGGCCCAGGAACTTGTCGCTGTTCCACCAATAGCTCGGGCACGCGGTCGAGCAGCAGGCGCAGAGAATGCACTCGTACAAGCCATCGAGCTTCTCGCGCTCGGCGGGCGACTGCAGCCGCTCCTTGCCAGCGGGCGGCGGGGTAACGGTCTGCAGCCACGGCTTGATCGAGCTGTATTGCGCATAGAAGTGCGTGAAATCGGGGACGAGATCCTTGATCACTTCCATATGCGGCAGCGGGGTGATGCGAATGTCGCCCTTCACATCCTCGATCGCGGTGGTGCAGGCGAGGCCGTTCTTGCCGTCGATGTTCATCGAGCACGACCCGCAAATCCCCTCGCGGCACGAACGGCGGAAGGTGAGCGAGCTGTCCTGCTCCGACTTCATCTTGATCAGCGCGTCGAGCACCATCGGCCCGCAATCGTCGAGATCGATCTGGAACGTGTCGTAACGCGGGTTTTGGCCCGAATCGGGATCGTAGCGGTAGATTTTGAAATTCTTGATGCGCTTCGCGTCCGGCGCCGCTTTGTGAGTCTTGCCGGTGGACTTGATCTTGCTGTTCGCGGGGAGAGAAAATTCAGCCATCGCTTGCTTCGCGCTTTCGAGTTTCCGAGGGCGGCAGAGTGCCGGACGATGCGGAAAGCCGTACACAAGCGCGGCGCGGCTCGCAAACCCTTGCGCGCGTGTTTTCCCCGCAAACGTGATTGCGCGGCGCGATACGATTGCGCACCGCACTTGGACGCGACGAAGATTAACTTGCTCCGGGATCGGATTGAACGCGGCGGGCCGCGCGCCAATCTCCCGGCCAGCGCCGAAGACCCGCCAAGCGACGGGCCGCGCGAAGGACCAAGACCATGAGCAATCGACTCCAAGGCAAGAAAGCGATCGTCACCGGCGGATCGCGCGGCATCGGCGCGGCGATCGCGCGGCGACTGGCGGCGGAGGGCGCCGACGTCGTCATCACCTTTGCGGGCAATCAGGACGCGGCGAACCAGACCGTGGCCGCCATCACCGCCGCCGGGCGGCAGGGCCATGCGGTGCAGGCCAATGCCAGCGACGCGGCGCAGCAAGCGAGCGCGATCACGCAAGCCGCCGAAAAGCTGGGCGGGATCGACATCCTCGTCCACAATGCCGGCATCTTTCAGGGTGCGCCGGTCACGCAGGATCAGGGCGACAGCTACGACCGCACCTTTGCCACCAACGTCGGCGGCGTGCATTCGGGCACGGCCGCAGCGATGCCGCATCTGCACGACGGCGGCAGCGTGATCATCATCGGCAGCATCAATGCGCACCATTCGATCATGCCGGGCCTTGCCGTCTATGGCGCGACCAAGGCGGCGGTGGCGGGACTCGCGCGCGGTTGGGCGCGCGACCTGGCGAGCCGAAACATCCGCGTCAACGTGATCCAGCCCGGGCCGATCGACACCGACATGAACCCGGCGGACGGGGACTTCTCCGCGGCGCTGAAACCGCTAATCCCACTCGGCCGATATGGCACCGCCGACGAGGTGGCGGCGCTTGCCGCCTTCCTCGCCAGCGATGAGGCTTCCTACATTACCGGCACCGCGATCGACATCGACGGCGGCGTGTCGGCTTAGCCTTTGGACGGGGCGGGCACATCGCGCCCGCCCCAATCGATTCCGCGGGTGAGATACATCACCGCCGCCAGCGCCGCGAACAGCAGCAGCGAGCCGATCAGCAGCGACAGATCCTCCAGGCTGAGCAGGACATAGAGCACGCCGTAGAGCGCGGTCAGCAATCCGGCGATCAGCCCGCCACGCCGCCAGCTGCGCAACACTGCGGAGGAATAGGCCGTCAGCAGCGCGATGATCGCACCGCCCGCGACGCAGTACGCCAGGGTGAAGCCGATCACCTCGGCAAAGGCGAGCAGCATCACGAAGAACAGCACCAGCCCAGCACCGACCAGGCCATATTCGATCGGCGAGACCTTCACCCCGCCGATCAGATCGAACATCAGGAGTGCGGTGAAGGTGAAGCCGATGAACAGGAAGCCATACTTCACGCTGCGGTTGACCTGCGCGTAGAGATCGACCGGGGTGACGAGATCGACGCGTGCGGCGGCACTGTCGCCGGGCAGGCCGCGTTCGGGGGCGGCGACGGTCGCCTCGGGATGTTCGTCGGTCGAGATCAGCGTTCGACCGAGCGCCAGATTGCCGACGCGCCACGTCGCGGTGAAGCCGTTCGCGCCGACCTGCCGCTCGGTCGGCAGGAAGCCGCCCTGGAAGCTGGGGTTGGCCCAGCGCGAGGTGACCGTCCAGCGCGTGTCGCCACCCTGTGGCAGCAGCGCGATCGACTGGTTGCCGCGCACCGCATAGTCGAACGTCACGCCGATCGGCTTCGCGGCCAACGGCGAAGCATCGAGCGCAGTGAAGAAACCGGAACCGCCCGTCTCACGCGGGCCCTTGCCGGGTTGCAGTTCGAGCGGCCTGGCATCCGCCGTGACCGCGGGCGGTGCGCCGAACAGACCGCGCGCATCGGAAATGCCGAAACGCAGCTCGGCCCGGTCGAGCGCCAGCGCAGCCCGCGTCGTGCCCCAGCGCGACAGATCGGCGGGCAAGGCGAAGCGCGCGGTGCCGCGATTGCGTGCCTCATACACCACCGCCTCATAGATCGAGCGTTTGCGCACGTCGGGTTTCACCGTCGACTGGATCGTCGCGACATCGGGCGAGAGCGTCAGTTCATGCCACGCCGTGCTGGTCTTCGCGACTTGCTTGCCGTTTTCGGTGACGGTTTCGGTGGTTGTCGCGGAATAGGGGATGACCAGGATCGGACCGGAGATCGACTGCGGCCCGCCCCACCCCTCGGCGATCGACGCGCGCGCGGTGTTCGACTGGTTCTGGCGATCGTAGACGAGCAGGTAGACGGTGAAGAGCGGGATCGCGAGCACCGCGCCGATCAGCAGCGTGAACAGCAATTTCATGCCGGGGGTGCGGGGTAGACGGGGTTCGGACATCGATGCCTCCAGGATTGGGGAGGCTGTTCCTTTAAGCACGCGCGCGCCGCAAGGCCAAAGGCGGTTGGGTGGAGCGGATATGCAGGGGTGGCGCAGGAGATTTTTCCCCTCCCTGCCAATCCATTCCCCTACCGCTTGCGAGAGGGGTTAGGGGAGGGCAGTTCATCCGTAGCACTCCGTCAGGACATCCCCTCCCCCAGCCCCTCCCGCAAGCGGGAGGGGAGAGAGAAGAAGAGGGGAGCAGTCCCCCTCAGATCACGTCCAGCACCAGCCCCAGCTCGCGCGCTTCCTCCGCTTCGATGTACCAATTCGACGGCGCCTTCTCGCGCAGTTCTTCAAAATCGACGCGGCTGTTCTTGACGATATCGCGGAAGCCCTCTTCCTCGATCAGAATCGAATGTTCGACTTCGTGCAGCGCGGCCTTGATCGAGGCGACGACCATGCGCAGTGGGCCGTTGAGGTTGATCTGCTTCGAGATCGTCCGCTCATGGATCATCAGCCGCGTGTGGCGCGTCAGGAAACGACGATCGACCGGGAAGGCCGCCATGAAGGTCGCCCCCGCCGAATAGACCGCGACCTTCCCCAGGAACAGAATCTCGCGCCCGTCATGATCCTCCAGCAAGCGGATATCGTCGGCCATCGTGCGCGCCACTTCAGGATCGCCGCCCAGCGTCGTCAGCGCAATCACGATCGTGCCCTCCGACGGGCAGGCGTCGAGCTGCTGGCGGAAGTTCGAATACATGAATTGATCGACCGGCCCCGACAAGCGGATGTGCGGATTGGCGAGCAGCGGATAGCGGGTTGCGTTCATGCGCCCAGAACAGGCGGCGGGCGGGGTTGTTCCCCTGCCCCCGCCGCTAGCGCGCGTCGAGCAGGCTGATCGCGGGCCGCCCGACCGGCTTGCTCGCCACCGGGGGTACGCGTTTGTCGAGCACGTCCAGCCACTTGTCCGCGCGCGCGCCGATCTCGATCTGCGGCCCCGAAGGCACGAGGTTGCCACGCGCCTCCCACTGCGCGATCAGGCCGACGGCCTCGCGATCGGCCTCTGCCAGCGGCTGGGGCTTGCGCAGGGCGTTGTTGATCAGCGCGTCGCCAAAGAACGTCCAGTCGCTGTCCGCCTGACACCCGAACGAGGTACGATCCGATGAGGCTGCGGTAATGACGACGCCGTCTTCGCTCGCCAGCGCGGGGACGAACACGCCCGAATAGCACGCGCTGATCATCACCAGCCGCCGCCTGATGCCGAGCGTCTCCAGCATTTCAGCGAGACGCACCGGCGAAATCGCACCGAAGCCCTGGTCGCCGTCATTGTAGATGATGCCGAGCGGCGCACCGTGGCTGGTGGTGTAGAGGATCAGCACGTCCTCACGCTTGTCCATGACCTCGGCCACGCGGGCGAGCACGGTCGCAATGTTGCCGGGGCTGCCGCGCGGCAGGTCGCTGGCAGCGCGGCCGTCGGTACCGGCGAGCACGATCGTTCGCCCCTCCGCACCATAACGCCGGGCGAGCACACGCCCCGCCTCGCGCGCCTCGCGCCCGAACACCGCATCGCTGTCCAGCCCGACGGCCACGACATAGACGTCGATCACCCCCTTGCGCTGCGGCGCGAGCCGAGCGAGCGCGCGGTCGAGCCGGCGATGTTCGGCAAGGTCCTCCTGCGGGGTGCGGCCGCGTTCGATCGTGATGCCGTTATTGGCCTGGACGACCATATCCTCATCGCTGCGGCCGAGCGGCGGGGTGGGCTGGGTGTGGCGGGGCGGTTCGTATTGAGCGTGGGCGGGCGAAAGGATCGTGGCAAGCGCGACGGCGATGATCCCCTGAACGATTCGCCGCATTCTTGTGCCCCCCGGGAATGGCACCATCCTGTGCGTTGCACGGAATGTGTCAAGCGGAGGGCCGGGCGCAGACCAGGTTCGGGCCGTGAGGGCCGCCCGATGGATGCGCGGCCCTCTTTCCGGATCAGTAAACCCGCTTCTTCGGCTTGATATACTCCGCGTCGTCGGTGAGCGTGTAATCGTGCACCGGGCGGTAGCCGATTTCGACCTTGCCGCCCTTGCCGCCCCAACCGGTGAAGGTCGCGGTGGTGTGTTTCATCCAGTTCGCATCGTCGCGGTCAGGATGATCCTCGTTCACATGCGCGCCGCGCGATTCCTTGCGGTTTGCCGCCGACTGCATCGTGACCATCGCCTGGGCCAGCAGATTGTCGAGCTCGAGCGTCTCGACCAGATCGGTGTTCCAGATCAGCGAGCGATCGGCGACGGCAACGTCGCCAAGCTTCTTGTAGGTCGCCTCGATCGCGGCGACGCCTTCGGTGAGCAGCGCATTGTCGCGGAACACCGCGCAATTCTTCTGCATCGTGCGCTGCATTTCCAGGCGGATCTGCGCGGTCGGTGTGCCGCCCTTGGCGTTGCGGAACGTGTCGAGCCGAGCGAGCGCCATTTCCTCCGAACCCTTGGGCAACGGATTGTGCGGCGTGTTGGGCTTGAGTGTATCCTTGATCCGCAAGCCGGTCGCGCGGCCGAACACCACCAGATCGATCAGCGAGTTCGAGCCGAGACGATTCGCGCCGTGCACCGAAACGCACGCCGCCTCACCCACCGCGAAGAGGCCGGGGACGACCGCATCGGGGTTGCCGTCCTTCATCTGGACGACCTCACCATGATAATTGGTCGGGATGCCGCCCATATTGTAATGCACCGTCGGCGTGACGGGCAAAGGCTGGCGCGTCAGGTCGACGCCCGCGAAGATCTTGCCGGTCTCGGTGATGCCCGGAAGCCGCTCGGCAAGCACCTTCGGGTCGATATGGTCGAGGTGGAGCCAGATATGGTCGCCATTCTTGCCGACGCCGCGGCCTTCGCGCATTTCCAGCGCCATCGACCGCGACACGACGTCGCGCGAGGCGAGGTCCTTGGCCGAGGGAGCATAGCGCTCCATGAAGCGCTCGCCCTCGCTGTTGGTGAGGTACCCGCCCTCGCCGCGCGCGCCTTCCGTGATCAGCACGCCCGCGCCGTAAATGCCGGTCGGGTGGAACTGCACGAACTCCATGTCCTGCAGCGGGAGCCCTGCGCGCAGCACCATCGCATTGCCGTCGCCGGTGCAAGTGTGCGCGGAGGTCGCCGAGAAATAGCAGCGGCCATAGCCACCGGTCGCCAGCACGACCTTGTGCGCGCGGAAGCGGTGGATCGATCCGTCGTCCATGCACAAAGCGATCACGCCACGGCACACGCCGTCTTCCATGATCAGGTCGAGCGCGAAATATTCGATGTAGAAATCGGCGTCATACTTCAGGCTCTGCTGATACAAAGCGTGAAGCATCGCGTGGCCGGTCCGGTCGGCGGCGGCGGCGGTGCGCTGCACCGGCGGGCCTTCGCCCATGTTCTGCATGTGGCCGCCGAACGGGCGCTGATAGATCGTGCCGTCTTCGTTGCGGCTGAACGGCACGCCGGCGTGCTCCAGCTCGTACACGGCGGCAGGTGCCTCACGCACCATATATTCGATCGCGTCCTGGTCCCCGAGCCAGTCGGAGCCCTTGACGGTGTCGTACATGTGCCACGACCAATGGTCGGGCGAATTGTTGCCGAGCGACGCGGCAATGCCGCCTTGTGCTGCAACGGTGTGGCTGCGGGTCGGAAAGACTTTGGTGATGCAGGCGGTTTTCAGGCCCGCCTCGGCGATCCCCATCGTCGCGCGCAAGCCGGAACCGCCGGCACCGACGACGACGGCGTCATAGGTATGGTCGATGATCTTATAGGCCTCAGCCATGTGCGGCTCCGGTAACGGTGAAGGCGACCTTGAGGATCGCGAAAATGGCGATGGCAGCAGTGCCAACGGTGAAGAAGTTGAGCGCGAGCAGCAGCACGACGCGGCTGGTATCCTTCTGATAATCCTCGATCAGCACCTGCAGCCCGAGCCGGAAGTGATAGAAGACCGAGACGATCAGCAGCAGCATCGGCACCGCCGCCCAGGGCGACGCCAACCACGTCCGCACGGTTTCGTAATCATACGCCGGAAGCCGGGCGATCGCGATGAAGAACCATACCATCAGGAACAGGTTCGACGCCGCGGTCACGCGTTGCGACCACCAGTGATGCGTGCCTTCCTTGGCACTGCCGAGACCGCGGACGCGGCCGAGTTCGGTTCCGTTGCCCATCTTACTTCACCAATACCAGATAGGCCCAGAAGGCCGCGGTTGCCAGGACCGAGAAGACCATCGTCGCGATCGATCCCGCGCGATTGCTCTTCAATTCGTAATTCGCGCCGACATCGAGCACGAAGTGCCGGATACCGGTCGCGAGATGCTGAAAGAAGGACAGCGTCAGGCCGATGCCGAAGAGATAGCCGATCGCGCCGCCCCACAGCTCCATGAAGACATGCTGGAAGGTCGCATAGCTTGCCGCGCCGCCCGAAATCGCCGCGAGCCACCAGACCAGCACGACCGTGCCGACCGTCGCCATGCCGTCGCCGGTGATGCGGTGGAGGATCGAGACGACCATCGCCGGCCCCGGTTTCCAGATCGACAAATGCGGGCTGAGCGGGCGGGCGGGGCGGGCTCGGGTGCTGCTGGGACTGGCCAAGGCGAATGCGTCCTCATGGGTGATCGTGGGATGTGTGCCGCCCTCTTAATCGGCGCGCATCATGATGCAAGGTTTGTAGCGGATAAGCGCAGTTGCACGGCACGCACGCTTACGCAGCGTTAACCAAATCCCGTTAGTCCTGTGGCCGAACCGCGCGGACGCTGAGCCGCGCGGCATCGACACGGAGTTTCGCCTTGACCAACACGCTGCCCGCCCCCGGCATGGTTGCCGCGACGATCGATATCCGCGCGCGGCTTCGCGCGTTCGATTTCGACAATACGCTGGAATCGGCCGCGCGCGAGGTGTGGAGCGTGCTCGAACCCGATGCGGGCGAGATCGCGCTTGCCTTCTGGGCGCAGTGGAAGCGCGCCAGCCCGGGCGAACAAAGCTGGCAGCCGCACGAAGAAGCCAAGATGGTCGAACTGGGCGTGACGTATTTGCGCAATCGCTTCTGCGACGTGTCCGGGCGTCTCTGGGTCGAATCGATGGAGCGGTCTGTAGCCTCGGGTTATAAGGCCGGGGTCTCGACTATGGCCTTGCTGTCGATGACCTGCGCCAGCGACCGCGCCGCACTCGACATCTTGTTCAAACGCGTGAAGGGCGACGATCCGCGCCTGCCGGTGTTCATCGATACGGTGATGCGCCTTACCGGCCTCGAAGCCGAAATCACCGTCGAAATCTACAACGCCTTCCGCGCCTATACCGCGCAGGGCGAGCGCGACCGGCTGGCGACCGATTTCCGTGAAGGCATCGCCGCGACGGTCGAACAGGCGACGCAGGAATCCGAAGTGCTGCGCGGCCAATCGGTCAAGACCTCGACCTCGGCGCGCGGGATGCTGGGCAAGACCAGCGAAGTCGCCGCCGCCGCCGAACAATCTGCGGTTGCGATGCGTGAAGCCGCACAGACCGCCGCCGGGCTGATTCGCGCGATTGAGGATGCGCGCACCGAAGTCGAGGCCGCCGCCGAAATCGCGACTCGCGCAGCATCGCAGGCGGGTGCCGCAGTCGGCATGTCCGACACGCTGAGCGACCATGCCAAATCGATCGAATCGATCCTCGGCCTGATTCGCGACATTGCCGGGCAGACCAATCTGCTCGCGCTCAACGCGACGATCGAGGCGGCGCGCGCTGGCGATGCCGGGCGTGGCTTCGCGGTGGTGGCGCAGGAGGTGAAGAGCCTCGCCAACCAGACTGCACGTGCGACCGACGACATCGCCGCAAAGATCGCTGCGATCCAGTCCGCTACCCGGTCGACGGTCGAGACCAACGCCTCGATCAAATCGACCGTGGCCGAGGTGCAGGAAAGCGCCAATCGCATCCGCTATGCGATGGAAGCACAAGCGCAGACCGTCACCGCCATCACGGCGGCGGTCGACGAAACCGCCCTCGCCGCCGATTCGATGTCGAGCACGATCACTGCGATCCGCGAGGATACCGAAACCGTCGCTTCCGAAATCGACCATGTCGGCCGCGGCTTCGATTCACTCGATCATAAGCTTGGTCTGCTCAAGAATAGCGCCAGCGAGTTCGTCGCCAAGGTTGCCGCATAACCCTTGAAGGGGAAAAGACATGGCGCAGGAGAGCGCAATATTGGGGGGCTGGAGCGGGGAAAACCGCACGGCGGCGCAGCGCGTGCGCGAATATGATTGGGACGGCAGCATCGCCGCCGCCTCGGTCGAAATCGCTGCATTGATCGAAGGACACGAAGCCGAGATCGCGGGCGCGTTCTGGGACCATTATCTGTCGCTGCCGGTCAGCGCGCATATCCGCCCCTTCTTCACGCCGGATTACAAGGCGACCCGCGTTGCCCACAGCGCCAAATATACTCGCGCCAAATATGCCGACGCGCTGGACGACGATTGGATGCGCATGGCCAATCGCCACGCCGCCGATTCGCAGAAGGCGGGCATTCCCCTGCCCGCTCTGCTGTCGTCGCTCAGCTTCGCGCACAGCCGCACGCTGAAGACGATCGAAGCGAAGCTCGGGGTCGGGTCGCCACGGATGCGCGCGCTGGCCGATGCGGTGCAGCGGCTCGGCCTGGTTGAGGCGGACGTAATGGCATCGCATCTCGGCGCGCGCGATGCCGAACAGGCGCGTGCCGAACGCCGCGCACGCTCGGCCGATTTCAGTGACAAGATTGCCACCTCGATCGAGGGCACTGCCGCGCTTGGCAACCGCATCCGCGTGCAGGCGCAAGGCGCCGCGCGATCGGCCCGCGGGATGATCGGCAAGACCACCGAAGTCGCCGCTGCGGCCGAACAATCGGCGATGGCGATGCGCGAAGCGGCGCAGACCGCCGCCGGCCTGATCCGCGCGATCGAGGATGCGCGCGGCGAGGTGGAAGCCGCGACCGAGATCGCCACGCGCGCCTCGGCCCAAGCGGGGGCTGCGGTCGGCATGTCGGAGGCGTTGAGCGACCATGCCAAATCGATCGAATCGATCCTGGGCCTGATTCGCGACATTGCCGGGCAGACCAATCTGCTCGCGCTCAACGCCACGATCGAGGCGGCGCGCGCTGGGGATGCCGGGCGCGGTTTTGCCGTGGTGGCGCAGGAAGTGAAGTCCCTCGCTAACCAGACTGCGCGCGCAACCGACGACATCGCCGCCAAGATCGCGGCGATCCAATCGGCGACGCGATCGACCGTAGAAACCAATGCCTCGATCAAATCGACCGTCGCCGAAGTGCAGGAAAGCGCCGACCGGATTCGCTTCGCGATGGAGGCGCAGGCGCAAACCGTCACCGCGATCACCGCCGCAGTCGATGAAACCGCGCTCGCCGCCGATTCGATGTCGAATACGATCACCGCGATCCGCGAGGATACCGAACATGTCGCAGCCGAGATCGATACGCTGGAGCACGATTTCGGCGAGGTCGACGATCGGCTGGGCAGCCTGAAGAACGCAGCGGATACGTTTTCAGCGAGCGTCGCGGCTTAGGGGAGTCGGTAGCGCGCGGTGCTGGCGCGCGCTAAGCCTCACCCATGACCAACATCCTCCTCACCGGCTCCTCGCGCGGCATTGGGGCAGCGACGTTCGCTGCCCTGGAAGCGGCGGGCGCGACGATCGTCGGCCAGGCCACCATTGGCGGCGCATCCGCGCTCGCCTCCGACTTTGCCGATCCTGCCGCACCGCGCGCGCTGTGGGATGCGGCACTCGACCGGCTCGACGGGCGGATCGACGTGCTGATCAACAATGCCGGCGTGTTCGACGCCAACCCGATTGACTGCGACGACGCCGCCTGGGTCGCAGGGTGGGAGCGCACGATGCGCATCAACCTGACCGCCTCGGCCGAATTGTGCCGCCTCGCCGTGCTGCACTGGCAGGGGCGCGAATCCGGCGGGCGGATCGTCAACATCGCGAGCCGTGCGGCCTATCGCGGCGATTCGCCACAGCATTGGCATTATGCCGCGTCCAAGGCGGGGATGGTCGCAATGACCAAGTCGATCGCACGCGGCTATGCCGCGGACGGCATCTTAGCTTTCGCGGTGTGCCCCGGCTTCACGATGACCGGCATGGCCGAGGACTATCTGGCGAGCCGCGACGGCGAAAAACTGCTCGCCGACATCCCGCTCGGCCGGGTCGCGCACCCGGACGAAGTCGCGACGATCGCGCGCTTCCTGGCGCTCGATGCGCCGGAGTCGATGACGGGGGCGGTGCTCGACGTGAATGGCGCGAGCTACGTGCGCTAAACCAACGCCCGCAAGCGCTCCAGATCTTCGGGCCGGTCAATATCGAGCAATTCCGCCCCTGGCGCGATCACGTGGCGGCCGGCGCGGATCAGGTCGCGCGCACCGGCATCGCCTTGAAGCTTCGTCAGCGTGTCGAAATGCCCGGCGCCAAATACCGCGGGCGGGGTATGGTGCGCGCCGTTGCTTGACGCGACGACGCTGTCTGGCCCCTCAAAGGCGCCCAGCAAGTGCGTGACATGCGCAGCAGTGACGCGCGGCATATCGGCGAGCGCGATCACGACTGCTTCGCACCCCAGCGCCCGCGCCGCCGCAACGCCAAGCACGACCGAACCCGACATGCCGTCCTCCGGCGCGCCGTTCTGCAACACGATGTAGCCACGGGCACCAAAATCGAGATCGGTGTTCGAGCACACCGCAATGCGCGCTTTGAACGGCATGGTCTCCAGCGCGGTGACGATGTGGAAGGCAAGCGGCTGGCCCAGGAAATCTTCCTGCAATTTGTCGGCCGCACCGAAGCGCTCGGACCGCCCCGCCGCGAGCAGCACCAGGACGCACTCCTCGGGTGCGATCATCCGCTCAAGACTTGCGGTTGAACGCGGCGACCATCGCGGCGGCGATCGACAGCGCGATTTCGGCGGGGCCGACCGCGCCGATGTCCAACCCGACCGGGCCGTCGATCCGGTCGAGATCGGCCTCCGCCACCCCCGCCGCTGCGAGTTGCTCGCGCCGCGCGGCGTGGCTGCGGCGCGATCCGAGCGCACCGACATAGGCCGTCGGGCGGGCGAGCGCGGCGATCAGCGCGGGATCGTCGATCTTGGTGTCGTGGCTTAATGTCACCACTGCGCTGGCGAGACCGGGATCGAACGCCTCGACCGCCTCATCGGGCCAGCGATCGTCAAGCGTCACGCCGGGAAACCGCTCCTCGGTCAGGAAACGCGCGCGCGGGTCGATCACCGTCGTCGCGATGCCGAGTTCGCGCGCGAGGCCAGCGAGCGCCTGCGCAATCTGCACCGCGCCGACGATCAGCAAGCGGCGCGGCGGATCGTAGCGATTGACGAACGCCGCCCCCTCGATCGGGCGGAGCGAGCTTTGCCCGGTGCCGAGATCGGTGGTCACGGTCAGTGCCCTGCCCCCAGCCTGCGCCTCGGCGATGCGGTCGAACAGTTCGGGGTCGAACCCTTCGGCCGACACTGGCTGGACCAGCACCGCAATCTCGCCGCCGCATGGCAGGCCGACTTCCCAGGCCGCCGCATCGGCGACGCCGTAATTCTTGAGCTGAAACGGCGCACCGGCGATCACCTGCGCCGCAGTGGCGAGGATGTCGCTCTCGACGCAGCCGCCCGACACCGATCCTTCAAAGCGGCCATCGGCGTGGACCAGCATATGGCTGCCGCGCGGGCGCGGCGCCGATCCCCAGGTAGAGACCACGGTGGCGAGCGCGAGCGGCTCGCCCTTCCAGGTGCGCGCGGCGTTCAGGACGGTGTCGTTATCGGGCATAAGCTCTCTTCCTCCCCTCCCTGGAAGGGAGGGGTTGGGGGTGGGTTGGTCTGAGGCGGCGTCGAACTCTCCACGAGCCGACCCACCCCCTGCCCCTCCCTTTCAGGGAGGGGAGAATTGCGTCACACCTCCGGCAACCCGGCCAACACCTTGTCCAGCGTCAGCGGAAAGTCCCGCACACGCACGCCGCAGGCGTTATAGATCGCGTTGGTCACCGCCGCGCCCGCGCCCGAGATCGACAATTCGCCGAGCCCCTTCACCCCGATCGGATTGGCGTGATGGTCGATCTTTTCGACAAACAGCACGTCCAGCGGCGGCACGTCGGCGTGGGAAGGAATGTGATATTCGCCCAGATCGTGATTGACGAACTGGCCGTGGCGCTGATCGAGTACGGCATCCTCCATGAGCGCATAGCCGATCCCCCAGATCATCCCGCCGATCGCCTGGCTGCGCGCCAGCTTGGCGTTGAGGATGCGGCCCGCCTCGAACACGCCGAGCATCCGCCGCACGCGCACTTCGCCGGTCACCGCGTTGACCGCGACCTCGGCGAATTGCGCGCCGTGTGCGGCCTGGCTGAAGGTCTTGGCGTTCGATCCTTGCGAGATCTTGCCCTTGCCGACCAGCGCCTCGGCACCGACCAGCTCGCCGAGCGGAACGCGGCGATTGCCCGCAACCGCGTGGCCGTCCTTCAGCGTCATGTCCTCCGCCGCCGCGCCCATCCGATCGGCCAGCACCGCGACGATATCCTCGCACGCCAGCGCGACCGACGACCCCGCGCTCGCCGCGCCGAACGATCCGCCCGATCCCGCACCCGGCGGCAGATCGGTATCGCCCAGCACCACGTCGATCTGCTCGACCGGCACGCCCAGCGCCTCGCCTGCGATCTGCGCCAGGATCGTATAGGTGCCGGTGCCGATGTCGGTCATGTCGGTTTCGACCAGCACGCGGCCATCGCTTTTCAGCGTGACCCGCGCCTCCGAATCGACCAGCAGGTTGATCCGCACCGCCGCGGCCATGCCCATGCCGATCAGCCATTCGCCCTCGCGCCGTTGACCCGGGGTTGCGGCACGATGCGCCCAGCCGAACGCCTCTGCCCCCTGATCCATACACTCGACCAGCGCGCGCGTCGAAAAGAGCGCGCCGGTCAGCGGATCGATCGCAGGTTCGTTCAACTTGCGGAAATCGATCGGATCGCGGCCCAGTGCCTCGGCCATCTCATCGATCGCGGTTTCGAGCGCGAGCGTGCCGACCGCCTCGCCCGGCGCGCGCACCGCACCCGCCATCACCATGTCGAGCGTCACGACCTTGTGGCTGAAATGGCGGACCGGCGCGTCGTAGAGCGACAGCGATCCCAAGGCGACCGGCTCCATGAAACCGCCATCGGGGCATTGGCTCACTACACTGTCATGCCCGAGCGCGGTCAGCTTGCCGTCCTTGTCGGCCGCGAGGCGGATGCGCTGGTGCGTGTCGGTGCGGCGATAGACGTTGTGGAACAGCTGCGCACGCGCCATCGCGATCTTGACCGGGCGGCCGATCTTCTGCGCTGCGATAGCGGCGAGCACCGCCTCGGGCCCGAGCATCTTCGATCCAAACCCGCCGCCGATATAGGGCGAGAGGATGCGCACCTTGTCGGCCGGGATGCCGACCGCCTTGGCCAGCACCTGCTTCGCCACATTCAGGATCTGCAGGCTGGAATGCAGCGTCAGCCGGTCGCCGTCCCACACCGCGATCGAGGCGTGCGGTTCCATCGCGGCATGGACCTGGTTGGGTGTGGTATAGACCTGATCGATCGTCACCCCGCCCGAGGCGCGGGCCGCGGCCATCGCCGCCTCGATGTCGCCCTTGGCAACGTCCTGCAGGCGCGAGTCCTTGGGCGGGCCGCTGGCGTGCGCGACATTGGCCATGGTGTCGAACACGGCCGGTTCGGGCGTGACATGCACCACCACTGCCTTGGCCGCTTCCCGCGCCGCCTCGAAACTTTCGGCGATGGCGACTCCGACGACCTGGTCCCAATGGTCGATCGCCTCGTTGCCGGCGTGCGCCGGACCGAAGGCAGCCGCCTGGCGCGGAATGCGGGGGTCATCGAGGATGACGTCGATAACGCCGGGCACCGCTCGCGCGGCCGCATCGTCGAAACTCGTCACCGTCCCCTTCGCGGCGGGTGCGGTAATCAGGTAGCCATAGGCCACCTGCCCTTCGACGCGGTGCTCATAGCCATAACGCGCCAAGCCACTGACCTTCAGCGCGCCTTCGCTCCGGTTCAGCCCCGCGCCCAGCACCGCCTGCACCCCGCGATCCATCGCGAGGCCGGGGTGTTCGGCGTCCATCTTGAATTCGGCCATAGATCATCCGCCCCCCTAGCGTGCCCGCTTACACCGCGGGCAGGCCATCCAAAATCTTGTCCAGCGTAAGTGGGTAGTCGCGCACGCGCACGCCAGTGGCGTTGTACACCGCGTTGGCAATCGCCGCGCCCGCGCCTGAAATACCCAGCTCGCCGATCCCCTTGGCGTGGATCGGGTTGGCGTGCACGTCGCGTTCTTCCAGAAACACGACCTCCTGCTGCGGCACGTCGGCATTCACCGGCACGTGATATTCGCCAAGGTCGCGATTGACGAGCTTGCCGTTGCGCGGATCGTGGATCAAATCCTCGGTCAGCGCGGCGCCGATTCCGAACGTCATGCCGCCCAGGCATTGCGAGCGCGCGGTCTTTTCATTGAGGATGCGTCCTGCCGCGAATACGCCGAGCATCCGGCGCACGCGCACCTCGCCGGTCACCGCATTCAACGCCACTTCGGCAAAATGCGCGCCATAGCTCGCCTGCTTGGTCGCCTTTTCCTGCTTGCCCGGCGCAATGGTCCCGGTGGCGACGATCCCGTCGTCCCCGGCGAGCGAGGCGAGCGACACCTTGCGATTGTCGGCGATCGCCTCGCCGTCCTTCAAGGTCAGCGCTTCGGAATCGACCTTCATCGCCTTGGCAATCTGCTTACGGATCGCTTCGCACGCGAGATAGACCGACGATCCGCTCGACGCCGCACCCCACGACCCGCCCGAACCTGCTGCAGGCGGCATGTCGGTGTCGCCGAGCTTCACCGTCACGCGCTCGATCGGCAGACCGAGCAGTTCGGCGGCGATCTGCGCCAGGATGGTGTAGGAACCCGTGCCGATATCCGTCATCGCGCTTTCGACGATCGCCTGACCGCCTGCAGTCAGTGTTACGCGCGCCGAGGATTCCTGCAACATATTGCCGCGCACCGCCGCCGCGACGCCAAGGCCGATCAGCCATTCGCCCTCGCGTACCGTGCCCGCCTTGCCGCGTTTGTCCCAGCCGAACTTACCAGCGCCTTCGTCCAGACAGCGCAGCAATTGCCGCGTCGAGAAGGGCGCCTGCGTATCGGGGTCGCTGTCCGGTTCGTTGATCCGGCGCAACTCAATCGGGTCGATCCCCGCCGCCTCGGCCAATTCGTCCATCGCGCACTCCAGCGCCAACATCCCCGAGGCCTCGCCGGGCGCGCGCATCGAGCCGGACAGCAGCCAATCGAGCCGCACAATGTCGTGATCAATATGCCAATTCGGCGCCGCGTACGCGAAATGCGTGCCGATCCCGCACGGTTCGTAATAGTCCTCGCCCGGCAAATTGCTGGTCAGGATGTCGTGCCCCAGCGCGACCAGCTTGCCGTTTGCGTCGGCACCCAGCCGCATCCGCTGTTCGGTGTTCGAACGGCGCACGGTCGCGTCGAAGACCTGTTGGCGTGCCATCACCGCCTTGACAGGACGCCCGAGCGACCGCGCCGCTATCGCCGCCGCGACCGATTCCGGCGCGATGCCGAGCTTCGACCCGAACCCGCCGCCGATATAGGGCGCGACGATCCGCACCTTTTTTTGGCTGAGACCCAGCGCCTTGGCGAGCTGCTGCGCGTCCGAGGTCGGCATCTGGTACGATCCGTACAGCGTCAACGCGCCGGTATCGTCCCACACCGCGATCGAGGCGTGCGGCTCCATTGCCGCGCTGTTCTGGCTGGGCGTGGTATAGGTCACGTCGATCGCGACTGCGGCATCGGCCATAGCGGCATCGATATCGCCTTCGGAAAAGTGGATCGGCACCTGGTTTTCGGCGCCCGGCTTTTCCGCCTCGCTTTTCAGCGCCTCGAAATCGAAGCGGCCCTCGGCCTCGTCATATTCGATGTGCAATTGCTGCGCGGCACCGCGCGCGGCTTCGAAACTCTCGGCCAGTACGATCGCGACGATTTCGCCGAAATAGTGCACGTCCTCGACGCCTTGCGTCGGGGCTTCGGTCTCCCCACCCTGCTGCGGATTGCGTGCGAAGGTGGCGAAATCGGTCACCACGTCGATCACGCCGGGCAGGCTCAGCACGCCCTCGGCATCGACCGACACGATCTTGCCGCGCGCCACCTTACTGCCGACCAGCACGCCGTATGCGAGATTGTCGATCGCATGTTCGGCGGCGTAGGTCGCGCTGCCCGAAACCTTGAGCGGCCCCTCGACCCGGTCGATACCCTTGCCGATAATGCCTTGCGTGGCCGTATCGAGCAGGCTCGACGGCGTCGGCTTGTCCATCGTCAGGGCGTTGGTGGTGCTCATGTCGACGCTCCGGTCAGCTCGCGCAGCACGGCGGTCAGCACGCGCCGGGTGAGCGGGATTTTGAAATCGTTCGAGCCGTAGCCTTTGGCATGGGCGAGCAACGCATCGGCCGCCGCCGCAAAGGTCACATCGGTCGGTTCCTGCCCGACCAGCGCAGCCTCGACCGCGGCATCACGCCATGGCATCGGCCCCAAGCCGCCGAACGCGAGCGATGCAGAGGCGATCTTGCCGTCCTCGACCGAGACGATTCCGGCGACCGAGACCAAAGCGAAAGCGTAGGACGCGCGGTCGCGCACCTTGCGGTATGACTGCTTGCCAGCGGGCGCGGGCGGCAGTTCGATATGCGTGATCAACTCGCCCGGCTGCAGCACGGTTTCGATATGCGGCGTGTCGCCCGGCAGGCGATAGAAATCGTGGATCGAAATCCGCCGCCGGTCGCCGCCGGGTTGCAGCGTCACGATCGTTGCGTCGAGCGCGCGCATCGCCACCGCCATGTCGCTGGGGTGCGTCGCGATGCACTGCTCGCTGGTACCGAGGATCGCGAGGATGCGGTTGAACCCGCCGATCGCCGAACAGCCCGAACCCGGCGCGCGCTTGTTGCACGCCATCGCCGTGTCGTAGAAATAATAGCAGCGCGTCCGCTGCAGCAGATTGCCGCCGGTCGAGGCCTTGTTGCGCAGCTGCCCCGATGCACCCGCCAGCAAGGCGCGAGCGAGCACCGGATAGTCCGCCACGACATGGTCGTTGGCGGCCAGATCGCTGTTCGGCACCAGCGCGCCGATCGTCAGCCCGCCATCGTCGCGCCGCTCGACCTGCGCCAGGTCGAGCCGCGAAATATCGACCAGTTTCTCCGGCGTCTCGATCTGCAATTTCATCAGATCGAGCAGATTGGTGCCGCCAGCGATGAAGCGACCGCCCGCCGCGACCGCCGCCTCGGGGCTTTCCGCCCGCGCATAATCGAAGGTCTTCATGCGCCAGCCACTTCCGAAATCGCATCGACTATGTTGGGATAGGCGGAACAACGGCAGAGATTGCCGCTCATTCGCTCCGAAATCTCGTGCTCGTCCAGGCTGACCGCGGTCAGATCGTCGCTGACATGGCTCGCCCAGCCCTTCTTGACCTCGTCCAGCATCCCCATCGCCGAACAAATCTGCCCCGGCGTGCAATATCCACACTGATATCCGTCATGCTTGACGAAGGCCGCCTGCAGCGGATGCAGATTGTCCGCGCTGCCGATGCCTTCGATCGTTAAAATGTCATCGTCCTGATGCATCACCGCCAGCGTGAGGCAGGAATTGATCCGACGACCGTTCACCAGGACCGTGCACGCGCCGCATTGGCCGTGGTCGCAGCCCTTCTTGGTGCCGGTCAGTCCGACATGTTCGCGCAACACGTCGAGCAGCGACGCGCGGATATCGGGGTCGGCCTCGTGAACCGTGCCGTTGATGGTGAAGTGCATGGGGATCGCGGCTCCTGTGAGATTGGGGTAACGCGGTCGTGTGCGTTCGGTTTCCCTGGATAGGTGGCAGTATGAGACTTTTTCCGCGATCCTTGCGCAAGCGAAATGTCCTGGGGATGACGCTCGCTCTGGCATCCGGTGCCGCTTCGGCGCAGACTGTGCCGATGTCGCAAGCACTTACCCCACCGATCGTGATCGCGCACCGCGGCGCCAGCGGGCTGCGGCCCGAACATACGATCGCATCCTATACCTTGGCGATCGAACAGGGTGCCGATTTCATCGAACCCGATCTGGTGTTGACCAAGGACGACGTCTTCGTCGCGCGGCACGAGAATGACATCACCGGCACCACCGACGTCGCCAACCACCCCGAATTCGCCGCGCGCCGGACCGAAAAGGTGATCGACGGCCAGAAGCATGTCGGCTGGTTCACCGAGGATTTCACGCTCGCCGAATTGAAGACGCTGCGCGCGGTCGAGCGGCTGCCCAGGCTGCGCCCCGACAATACCAAATATGACGGTCAGTTCGAGGTGCCGACGCTCGCCGAGGTGATCGCGCTGGCGAAGAAGCATCATGTCGGCATCTATCCCGAGACCAAGCATCCGAGCTACTTCGCCAAGATCGGCCATCCGATGGAGGCGCGGCTGGTCGCGGAACTGAAGGCGGCGGGCTGGTCGAAACCAAGCGACCCGGTGTTCATCCAGTCGTTCGAGGTCGACAACCTCAAACGGCTGCACGGCATGACCGGGCTGCGCCTGATCCAATTGATGGATGCAGACGGTGCGCCCCCGGACGGTGCCGCACCAAGCTATGCCGCGATGGCGACGCCTGCTGGCCTGAAGGCGGTGGCGGCCTATGCGTACGGCATCGGCCCCAACAAGGACATGATCCAGAAGGGGGACGCCGCGCCGTCCACGCTGGTTGCGGACGCGCACGCGGTGGGCCTCCGGCTCCACCCTTGGACCTTCCGTGCCGAAAACATGTTCCTGCCGCCGAGCCTGCGCACCGGCACCGATCCAGCCGTCCACGGTCGCCTGACCGAGGAGATCGATCGCTTCCTCGATCTTGGCGTCGACGGTTTCTTCACCGACTTCGCGTATATCGGGGTGGAAGCGCGGACCGCATGGCGCGCGAAGAGGAAGGTCCCGGGATGAATCGCAAAGCCCTGATCGCCGCCGTCTTGCTGCTTCCTGCGCTGAGCGGCGGCTGTCTCGCCAAGGCCGCGGTCGATGTCGTCACGCTGCCGGCGAAGGCTGCGGGCAAGGCGGTCGATTGGAGCACGACGAGCCAGTCCGAGGCCGACCGCAACTACGGCCGCAAGATGCGCAAGGCCGAGGAACGCGAAGGTGCCGAGCGCAAGAAGTGGGAAAAGGAATGCCGCCAGCACAAGCGCGACGATTGCGAGCGGTATGAGGGGTATCGGGCGGATCGCTGAATCAGCAGGATATCGTCACCCCGGCCTTGTGCCGGGGCCACCGTGCCGCGAGGGCTGTGATTTAAATGCCAGGATATCGCCAAGCCGCTTGGTGGACCCCGGCACAAGGCCGGGGTGACGGATAGGGATTCGGACAGCGGCTAATCTCAAACAGCGCCCCCCAACACTTCCGCCACCGCCAGCAAGACCTGCGGCCGCACCTGGACGCCGAGGTGGCTGCTGCGCACCTCCACCGATCGGGCATCGTCATCGTGGCAGATCATGCCGTTGACCAGCCCGTCGCTGCGGCTCCAGATCGCGGTGGTCGGCACTGGCATCGGTTGCGCGATCATCGCAGATCGCGCGACGACCTCCGGCGCGTCGATCCGCTCGCCGGTCAGCGCCTCGAACGCGCGCCACACATTGGTCGCGCGCGGGGTGCCGGCGAACGGCGAGCTGATCGTGATGACCTCGCGCACCAGATCGGGCGCGCGGTGCGCGACGAAGCGCGCCATGATCCCGCCCAGGCTGACCCCGATCAGCGTTACGGGTTCGCCCGAGGCATCGCGCATCTGGCGCACCCGCTCGATCAACCGCTCGCCCTGCGTGCCGATCACCCGCGCACCGAGGTTGCGCCCCATGCCCCACCCCTCGGCTCGATAGCCAAGCGAGGCGAGATAGCGCCGCAGAAAGACGTTCGAACGATCGCTGTTGAACAGGCCGGGCAGCAGCAGCACCGGCCGCCCATCGCCGCGCGGCCCGCGCGCCAGCATCGATCGCGAGAAGGCGAGCGTGGCGAGGCCGTAAGCACCGCGCGGCACTTCCACGGCGAGCAATCGTTTAGACGGTGGTTTCATTCGCAACCTGGTTCCTGCCGCAGTGCAGCTATGATAGGCTAAGGTCATGGCCGATGATACGCATGTTCTGGACCGCCCGCCCGAGGGTGCGTCCGCCGATTGGACGATTCCACAGGATTGGGGCCATTTCACGCCCGAAGAACATGCCGTGTGGGACACTTTGTTCGCCCGGCAAGCGAAATTGCTGCCCGGTCGCGCATCGGATGCGTATTTGCGCGGGCTCGATGTGCTCAAGCTCAGCAAGCCCGGCATCCCCGATTTCGACGAACTGTCGGAGCGGCTGATGAAACTGACTGGCTGGCAAGTCGTCGCAGTGCCGGGGCTGGTGCCGGACGACGTGTTCTTCGATCACATGGCCAACCGCCGCTTCGTCGCGGGCAATTTCATTCGTCGGCCCGACCAGCTCGATTATCTGCAGGAACCCGACGTGTTCCACGACGTGTTCGGGCACGTCCCGATGCTCGCCGACCCGGTCTTCGCCGATTATCTGGCCGCCTATGGCCGCGGCGGGCAGCGCGCGCTGGGGCTGGATGCGCTGAAATATCTCGGGCGGCTGTACTGGTACACGGTCGAATTCGGCCTGATCGCCGAGCCCGAGGGCTTGCGCATCTATGGCTCGGGCATCGTGTCGAGCTTCGCCGAAAGCCGCTTTGCGCTGGACGACCCCAGCCCCAACCGCATCGCGTTCGACCTGAAGCGCGTGATGCGCACTGAGTACCGCATCGACGATTTCCAGCAGAATTATTTCGTCATTCCGAGCTTCGATGAGCTGCTGCGGCTGACGGTCGAGACCGATTTCGCGCCGCTCTATGCGGAATTGGCAGGGTTGCCGGATGTGCCGGTCGCGACGGTGCTGCCGGAGGATGAAGTGCTGACGCTGGGGACGCAGGCTTATGCGTTGGCAAAGGGGTGAGCAGGGCCGAGCGCGAGCGTTGGGCCTTGGGTGAGGAACACTGGCCGCACTTGCAGGCCTTTCTGTCGCAACGGATTGCTGACGACACGTTCGGTAGCGTTAAGGCGTTGCGGGCCGCGGTAGATGGCGCGCTCGGCACGCTCGATTTCCAGCAGCGCGCCGATATTGCGACGGACTGTCGTAATTTCCTGAACGCCTTCAAGACGCGCTACGATGATCGCGAATTTCTGCGGGACGGCTTCGGCGTTCGCGGGGAGCTTCCGATCGACGACCGTGGGCGCGGACAGGCCGGTCTGGGCCGCGCCAAGGTCATCTACAATTCGTTCGTCGCTTCGCTGAGAGCGGAAGTGGACGGGTGGCAGCCGACCGCCAACTAAGCGCCTACAAATCCAGCGCCCACCCGTCGCGGCCCTTGGGATCGATCGGCTTGGTCGGCACGTAGCGTTCCGTCCCCGCCGTCAGCCGCAGGATCGACCAGTCGCCGCGCCGGTCGACTTCGTTCATCGCACAGCCGCACGCCTCGAACGCCGCAACCACGTCGGCGCGCTGCGTTTCCAGCAACCCAGCCAGCACGATCGTCGCCCCGGGCGCGGCGATCGCCGCGATTTCCGGGGCCATCGAGACGAGCGGCCCGGCCAGGATGTTGGCGATCAGGAGATCATAGGGCGCCCGCGCGGTGATGCCGTCGTCCAGCGCACCATCGGCGACGATCAGATCGACGCCTTCGATCGCGTTCAGCGCGGCGTTCTCCGCAGTCACGACGATTGCGCGCGGGTCGATGTCGGTCGCGATCACGGCCGCATCCGGCCACAAATGCCGCGCGGCAAAGGCGAGCAGACCGGTGCCCGTGCCGACGTCGATGATGCTGTCGAAGCGCTCGCCCGACAGCGCATCGAGCATCGCCAGACACCCCGAAGTCGTCGCGTGATGCCCGGTCCCGAACGCCTGCCCCGCCTCGATCAGGAAAGCGCGGCCGCCCGGCGGCGGGGTCACCGGGTGCGCCGAGGTATGCACCACGAAGCGCCCCTCGGCGATCGGCTCGAGTCCCTGCTGGCTCATCGTCACCCAATCGGCATCGTCGAGCCGCTCGATCACCGGCGCAGCCGCGCCAGCGCTCGGCACCAGCGCGAGAAGCGCGGCGATCGTCTCGGGCGTGGGTTCGGCTTCCAGATAGGCGTCGAGCCGCCAGTGCTCGCGGTCGTCCTCTTCCAGCTCGGTGGTCATCAGCACCATGCCCTCTGCGACATCGTCCGACGCATCGATTGCCTCCGCCTCGGCGCGAGTGCAGGGCAGGCTCAGTTTCCAGCTGGTCATGGAACGCGTCTGCCCGCCAGCCCCTCCGCGCGCAAGCGGGCAAACCTCTTCTTCCTGCCCTTCCGCGCCGCTATTCGTGGCGGAGTGCGTCGATCGGGTTGAGTGAGGCGGCGCGGCGTGCCGGGAAGAAGCCGAACACCACGCCGATCAGCGCCGAAATGGCAAAGGCGATCAGATTGATCTGCAAATCGAACAGATAGGTCACCTTCAGCACCGGCACGAGCGCCAGGATCACGCCTTGCGCCAGCACCAGCCCGAGCAGCCCGCCAAGCATCGACAGCGCGATCGCCTCGACCAGGAATTGCAGCAGCACCTCGCTCGCCACCGCGCCGATCGCGAGGCGGATGCCGATTTCGCGCGTGCGCTCGGTCACCGAGACGAGCATGATGTTCATGATCCCGATCCCGCCCACGATCAGGCTGATCGCCGCCACCGCCGTCACGATGCTGGTCAGTGCGGTGGTCGCGCCGGTCAGCGTGTCATTGATCTGCTTGGTGTCGAAGACGAAGAAATCGTCGTCCTTGCCCTGGGTGATGTTGCGCCGTTCGCGCAGCAGATCCTCGATCGAGTCCTGCACCGTGCTGCTCGCAAACGCCTTGTCGACGCCGACCAGGATCAGGCGGATGTCGCGGTTGCCGGTGAAGCGGCGCTGCACCGCCTTGATTGGCATGATCACGACATCGTCCTGATCGCCGCCAAAGCCCGATTGCCCGCGCGTGCTGAGCACGCCGATCACGTCGCAACTGATCGCACCGATCCGCATCCGCGTGCCGACTGGCGCTTCGCCGTGATATAGATTTTTCGCCACCGTATTGCCGATGATGCACACCGATTTGCCCGACGCCTCCTCGATCGGCGTGAAGGCGCGGCCGCTCGTCAACGGCCAGGGCTGCACGTCGAAATAGCCGTTGGTGGTGCCGTTGATCGTGGTCGACCAATTGGCACCTTCATAGATCGCGGTCGCGGTCGCCTGTGCCTGCGCGGCGACGGCGGTGACGCCCGCCACCTGCCGCGCGATCGCATCGACATCGGACGGTTTGAAATCGGGCGGACGCGGCCCACCGCCACCGCGACCGAAACCCTGGCCGGGGCGGATCTGCAGGATGTTGGTGCCAAGCGAGGCGATCGATTGCTGCACCGCCGCCGTGGTCGCCTTGCCCAGCGTCACCATCGAGACGACCGCGGCCACGCCGATGATGATCCCGAGCGCGGTCAGCACCGAACGCAATTTATGCCGCGCGATCGAACGGATCGCGAGAAGGAAGGTGGTGCCGAGCATGACTTACTCTCCTCCCGCTTGCGGGAGGGGTCGGGGGAGGGCCTGTTCAGAACGGGCGTTTTTCGCAGACATCCCCTCCCCTAGCCCCTCCCGCAGGCGGGAGGGGGATTCCCCCGTCTCGATCCGCTCGACCAGCCCATCCTTGAAATGCACGATGGTGCGCGCAAAGGCCGCCATTTCCGGTTCGTGCGTCACCATCAACACGGTAATCCCGCTGTCGCGGTTCAATCCGCGGAGCAATTCCATGATCTCGACCGAACGTTCCGAATCGAGGTTGCCGGTCGGCTCGTCCGCCAGCAGCACGGCGGGCGCGGTAACGATCGCACGCGCGATCGCGACGCGCTGCTGCTGCCCGCCCGACAGCTCCGCCGGGGTGTGATCCCACCAATCCGCCAGCCCGACCTTGTCGAGCGCCGCCATCGCCGCGTCGTGCCGCGCCTTTTTGGGGTCACCGCGATAGAGCAAAGGCAGCTCGACATTTTCAAGCGCGGTGGTGCGGGCCAGCAGATTGAACCCCTGGAACACGAAACCGAGATATTTGCGGCGCAGCAAGGCGCGCTGGTCGCGGTCGAGCGTCTCGACATGCACGCCCTTGAACTGAAACGTCCCGCCGGTCGGCACGTCGAGACAGCCGAGAATGTTCATCGTGGTCGATTTGCCCGATCCAGACGCGCCCATCACTGCAACGAAGTCACCCTGCGCGATGTCGAGATCGATGCCCTTTAGCGCCAGGAACGCAGTCGCCCCCGTGCCATAGGTCTTGGTCACCCCGCGCAGCGAGATGATCGCATCGGGTGCGGCCACGCTGGACGCGGCGGCAAGGCGTGCGTTACTGGCCACCGCCGCCCGCCCCGCCGGATGACCGCCGCCGCGCGCTGCCCGAACTCGCACTTGCCCCCTTGGCGAGCTCGCCGGTGATGACCTTGTCGCCGGGTTTCAGCGCGCCGCCGATCACCTCGGTCATCGCGCCATTGGTCTCGCCAGTGGTGATGTCGATCGGCTTTGGATTGCCGTCCGCATCCGCGACATAAACCGTCTGCGTACCACCGCGTTTGACGTTCACGCCCTTGTCGGCACCGGCAGCACCGCGCCGCACGCGCGGCGGCCCGATCGCCACGGCGATCCCGCCGCCGGACTTCGTCTCGCCGCTCGGTTTGAAGCGCAAGGCGGCGTTGGGCACCAGCAGCACGTTATTCTTTGCCGACGTCGTGATGTCGGCGGTCGCGGTCATGCCGGGGCGCAATTGCAGATCGGCATTGGCGACGCTCAAGGTTGCCGCATAGGACACGACCTGCCCGGTGGTGCTGGTGGTCGTCGTCGTGCTCGATTGCGCGCTGAGGTTCGATCCGAGATCGACGCGCGTGATCGATGCCGGGAAGGTCTTGCCGGGGAAGGCATCGACCGTGAAGGTCGCACTCTGCCCTTCTTTGACCGATCCCACGTCGGCTTCGTCGATCGCGACCTCCAGCTTCATCGTCGACAGATCCTCGGCGATGACGAACAGCGTCGGCGTGTTGAAACTTGCCGCGACGGTCGCGCCCGGTTCGATCTGCCGCGCCAGCACCACGCCGTTGACGGGCGAGCGGATCACCGCGCGCACAAGCTGCGTCTGGTTCGACGACAACGTCGCGCGGGCGGAGACGACATTTGCCTGCGCAGCGCGGAGATTGGCGACCGCGCGGTCACGGTCGGCGATCGCTTGTTCAAGCTCGGTCTTGGCCGGCACGCGTCCGCCGGACAGGCGGCTCACCTCTTGCAGGCGCGCAAGCTGGGCTTGCGATTGCGCCAGCGTCGCCTGATTCTGCGCGACCGTCGCCACCGCGGCGTTCAGCGCGGCCTCGCTTTGATTGACCGTATCCTGAAAGCGCGAGGGATCGATCAGCGCGAGTGCCTGACCCTTGGTCACGCGGTCGTTCACATCGACCACCACCTTGGTGACCAGACCCGACAGTTCGGAGCCAACCTGCACCTGGTTGGTTGGCGCGAGCTTGCCCGTTGCCGACACGCTTACCGACAGCGACCCGCGCGTTACCGCCTCGGTCGCATAGTCCGGCTTTTCGGCGCTTCCGAAGCAGCTTTTCAGCAGCAACAGCAGCAGCACGACGCCGACCGCTACGCCGGCCCATTTCGCCCACTTCCGCCACACGGGCACCGGCTTCGCGCCGAGAAAGTCGTTGAGATCGGTACGAACGGGATCGGCCATTTAGCGTTCCTGCGTGACGAGGGCGGTCGGGTCGGCGGCGCTGTCCCAGCCGCCGCCGAGCGCGAGATAGAGTTGCACCAATGCGGTCGCGCGGTCGGACTGCGCTTGCGCCAGGCCGTTGCGCGCGGTGAGCAAGCTGCTCTCCGCGGTGTTGAGCGTGGTGAAATCGGTCAGACCCGCACGATATTGGCTGCGCGACAGAAGCGCGGTGTTGTTCGCGGCGTCGAGCGCAATGCTGAATTGCTCGGCCCGGCGCTTGGCACTGTCGAGCGCGACCAGCGCATTCTCGACATCCTCAAGGCCGCCGAGCACGGTGGATTTGTACGCAGCTAGGGCGCTGTCCGCCGCCGCTTCCTGCCCGCGCACTGCGGAGCGCAGCCGCCCCCCGTTGAAGATCGCCTGCGTCAGCCCGGCGAACGCCTGCCCCGCGATCGTCTCGAACAGACTGCCGATCTTCGACGCGTCGGTCGACAGGCTGCCGCTGATCGCCAGCGCCGGGTAAAGCTGCGCCTTCGCCACGCCGATCTGCGCCGTCGCGGCGGCGAGCGTGCGCTCGGCCGATCGCACGTCGGGCCGCTGGCGCAGCGTGTCGATCGGCACGCCGACCGCGATGCTGTCCGGCCCGATCGGGATCGCCTTCACCGCCGCCATCTCGGCCTTCAGCGCACCCGGTGCCTGTCCGGTCAGCACGCCCAGCCGGGCGACTGCGGCATTGTAATTCTGCTCGATCGTCGGGATCGTCGCGGCGGTGCTCGCCCGCTGCGATCGCGCCTGCTCGGCATCGAGCGAGGAGACCAGCCCGGCCTGCACGCGGAAGCCCGCAATCTCCAGATTGTCGTCCTGCAGGCGCAGCGAATTCTGCGCGTTGGCGAGCTGCGCCTGGTACAGCCGTGCCAGCATGTAATTGCGCGCCGCCTCCGCCTCGGTCGACAACAGGACGGTGGCGTAATCATAGCCAGAGGCGGCATATTGCGCGCGGCTCGCCTCAACCGTGCGGCGCACTTCGCCGAACAGCCCGACCTGATATTGCACGTCGAGCCCGACCGACAGCGTATCGCCCGATCCGCGCCCGGTAACGACCGTCGCCCCGCCCGGCAGCGTGGTGACGCCCCCGACGATGCTTTGCGATCGGGTATAGCCAGCGGAGCCGCTGACGGTGGGCAGCAATTGCGCGCGCGACTGCACCAGCGACTCGCGTGCCTGGCGCAACCGCGCGACCGCTTGCGCAACATCGAGATTGTTGGTCCGCGCGCGCTCGACGATGCTGGTCAGCAGCGGATCGTTAAAGCTCGTCCACCAGCGCGTCAGATCCGCCTGGGCGCGCGCGTCCGCCGCGACCGAATAGGCATCCGGCACACCGAGCGCGGCCGGGGTCGCGGGTCGGTAATCGGGACCGACCGTGCAGGACGCGAGCGACACCGAACCGGCAAGCAGAGCAAAAACGAGACGGGAACGTAACATCAGCGTGATGTGGCCCAGGCACGCGCCTGCGGTCCACCGAAACATTGTCGTAAAATGTCGCGAGCTGCGACTATTCCATCTCCAGAATCACCGCATCGACCGCCAGACTGTCGCCGGGCGCGGCATTGACCGACTTCACAACCCCCGCTTTTTCGGCGCGCAGGATGTTTTCCATCTTCATCGCCTCGACCACGGCGAGCGGCTGGCCCGCCTCGACCTTGTCGCCCGCCGCCACGTCCAGCCGCATCAGCAGGCCCGGCATCGGGCACAGCAGGAAGCGCGAGAGATCGGGCGGCACCTTCTCGATCAGATGCTGTGCGTACGGCGCGACATGCGCGGGCAGCACGCGCGCGACATGGGTGGCACCCCGCGTCGTCAGCTTGAAACCGGTCCGCGTACGCGCGATGCGGACGGTGAGCGGCGCGTCGTCGAGCTCGGCCTCCACCACCCGGTCGCCGGGCGTATATTCGAGCGCGATATCGATATCGGCATCGTCGACCGTGATGCCGCGCGTCGAGATCGCGACGAGATGCTCCGCCCCGCCGATCTTGACCGACCATTCCGACGGCGGACGCAGCCGCTTGCCGAGCTGCCCGTCGGTCCGCCGCGCGCGATCCGCCTCGGCCGTCGCGGCAAAGGCGGCGATCGCGGCGAGCGCCTCGACCAGTTCGGGCGATGGCGGCGCACCGTGGAAGCCGTCAGGATATTCCTCGGCGATGAAACCGGTGGTGATGTTGCCGCTGCGGAAGCGCGGATGCTGCATCAGCGCGGACAGGAAATCGACATTGTTGCCCGGTCCCACGATCTCGAACCGGTCGAGCGCGTCGATCTGCGCATCGATCGCCTCTTCGCGCGTCGGTGCCCAGGTGATCAGCTTGGCGATCATCGGGTCATAGAACATGCTGACTTCGCCGCCCTCGCGGACGCCGTCGTCGACGCGGGTATAGGGTGCTGCTTCCCCCTCCCCTTCAGGGGAGGGGTCGGGGGAGGGGAAGTCGCAGGCGCCACGCTGTCGGACAGCCCCTCCCCTAACCCCTCCCCTGAAGGGGAGGGGGATTTGTAAGGCGTCTCGCTCGACTCCGGCGGATTATACCGCACCAACCGCCCGATGCTTGGCAGAAAGCCGCGATACGGGTCCTCGGCATAGACGCGATTCTCCACCGCCCAGCCGTTGAGCGTGACATCGTCCTGCGTGAAGCCAAGTGGTTCGCCTGCGGCCACGCGGATCATCAGTTCGACCAGATCGAGCCCGGTGATCGCCTCGGTCACCGGATGCTCGACCTGCAGCCGGGTGTTCATTTCGAGGAAATAAAACCCCTCGCCGGTGGTATCCGCGCCGGACACGATCAGTTCGACCGTTCCCGCCGAATAATAGCCCACAGCCCGCGCCAGCGCGACTGCTTGCTCGCCCATGGCCTTGCGCATTTTGGGCGTCACGAAGGGCGACGGCGCCTCCTCGACCACCTTCTGGTGCCGCCGCTGGATCGAGCATTCGCGCTCGCCCAGATAGACGATGTTGCCGTGCTGGTCGCCCATCACCTGGATTTCGATGTGGCGCGGACTTTCGATGAACTTCTCGATGAACACGCGGTCGTCGCCAAACGACGCGAGCCCCTCGCGCTTGGTCGCCTCGAAGCCCTCGCGGACGTCCTGTTCGCTATAGGCGAGGCGCATCCCCTTGCCGCCGCCGCCGGCCGAGGCCTTCATCATCACCGGATAGCCGATGTCGGTCGCGATCTTCACCGCCTCCTCGGTATCGGCAATTTCGCCCAGGAAGCCGGGCACGACGTTGACGCCGGCCTGCTTGGCCAGCTTCTTCGATTCGATCTTGTCGCCCATCGCTGCGATCGCGTTCGGCGGCGGGCCGACAAAGGCGATTCCGGCCTCGGCGCACGCCTTGGCGAAGCTCTCGCGCTCGGACAGGAAGCCGTAGCCGGGGTGGATGCAATCCGCCCCCGTGTCCTTCGCCGCCTTCAGGATCAGATCGGCGAGCAGATAGCTCTCGCTCGCCGGCGGCGGCCCCAACCGCACCGCCTCGTCCGCCATCAACACATGCGGGCTGCGCGCATCGGCATCCGAATACACCGCGACGGTGGCAATGCCCATCTTCTTGGCGGTGCGCATCACGCGACACGCGATTTCGCCACGATTGGCGACGAGGATTTTCTTGAACATCTAAAATTTGTTCCTGCTCTTGTCAAATTTTGGAACAGAAGTTCGCGAACACTTCATCGTCCAAACGAAATTATTATAACCGCCGAACCCAAATTCCATCTTCATTTCGTAAACCGCCGTACCAGCCTTCCGGTCGATCTCCAGATTGCACTCGGTAACTGTTCCATCGGACGACCGCTCGAACGAACTGGCGGTAACCATGCCCGGTGAGATGTAGGCCTTGGCCAATTCTTTTTCGTTTGATCCGCAGATGGGATCGAATTCTTGGCGAGGCTCAAGCGCGCGAAACACAGCTGAATTGGTTTCATCAATGACAAAAATCTGAGGTCCCGTCGGATTTTGCCGAGAGGCGCCGTTCTGAACTCTGCTGTTGGAGAATACAGCGTCACCCTCGCACACAATGGCAAATCGGGTCGCGTCGGCGTCGTAAGCAGCGGTGCACGGCGCTGAAATCGACACCACTAGGGCGGTGGCAACAGGCCAAAATACTTTCACGCCGCCGCCACCCGCATCGGCTCCACCCCCTTCATCGGCCGCAAGCCCAGCCGCTCGAACATCGCCGCATCGGCGCTGTCACCGCGATTGCCCGCCGTCAGCAACTTATCGCCAGTGAAGATCGAGTTCGCCCCCGCCATAAAGCACAAGGCCTGCGTCGCCTCGGACATGCTCTCCCGCCCTGCGCTCAGCCGCACCATGCTCATCGGCATCGTGATGCGCGCGACCGCCACCGTGCGGACGAATTCGATATCGTCGATCTTGGCGAGCGGCGTATCGGCCAGCATGTCGCCCAGCACCGTGCCCTTCACCGGCACCAAAGCATTGACCGGGACGCTCTCCGGATGGCGCGGCAAGGTGGCGAGCGCGTGGACGAAGCCAACGCGATCCTCGCGCGTCTCGCCCATCCCGACGATCCCGCCACAGCAAACGTTGATCCCCGCACTCCGGACATGCTCCAGCGTCTCGAGCCGGTCGGCGAAGGTCCGCGTCGTGATGACGCTGTCATAACGTTCGGGCGAGGTGTCGATGTTGTGGTTGTAATAATCGAGCCCAGCCTCGGCCAGCATCGCCGCCTGGGCAGGCGTCAACATGCCGAGCGTCATGCAGGTTTCCATCCCCATCTGCCGCACGCCCTTCACCATCTCGACGATGGCGGGCATGTCCTTGTCCTTGGGGTTGCGCCACGCCGCCCCCATGCAGAAGCGCTGCGACCCCGAATCCTTCGCCTGCGCCGCCATTTGCAGCACGGCGCGCGAGTCCATCAGCTTGGTCGCCTTGACGCCCGAGTCCGCCGACTTCGATTGCGAGCAATAGCCGCAATCCTCCGGGCAGCCGCCGGTCTTGATCGACAAGAGCGTGCACAGCTGCACTTCGCCCGGCGTGTGGTGCTGGCGGTGGACGCTCTGCGCTTCGAACATCAAATCGTCGAAGGGAAGATCGAACAACGCCGCAATCTCGTCACGAGTCCAGTCGGTACGAACGCTCATAAAATTGCCTTGATCCAGATAACGAGAAAACCACCGACGCCGGTGCCCAGAAACATCATGGCGAGCTGGCTGCTCGTCCACGCTCCGCGACCCACCGGCAGATCCCGTTGACGCGCGCGCAGAATCGCAGCGCTGCAACTGAGCGCACACAGGCCGGACAGCGCGAGCATCACCAGCATCATCGCGACGATCAGCGCCGGAATCTTCTGCCCCTGCGGCGATTGCGCCAGCGACACGATCCCGCCGATCCCGAACAGGGCGAGCGACAGCAAATGCTTCGAATAATCGTAGAGCAGGATCACTTTGTCCTGCTGCGGATCGGGTTCCGCCGACGCGCTTGGGCCGCTCACTCCGCGGCTTCCTCAACCGGCGGCATGTTGTGCCCGAGCAACCTGAGCACTTCACCGGCCGCCTCGACCAGATTGGTGCCGGGGCCGAAGATTCCCTGCACCCCCGCATCGCGGAGGAATTGATAATCCTGCGCCGGGATCACGCCGCCCGCGATCACCTTGATATCGCTGCGTCCGGCCTCGCGGAGATGGCCGATCAGTTCGGGGATCAGCGTCTTGTGTCCAGCCGCGAGCGACGACGCCCCGACCACGTCGACATCGCTTTCGATCGCGAGTTGCGCAGCCTCGGACGGTGTCTGGAACAGCGGCCCCGGCACGACCTGGAACCCGAGATCGCCGAACGCCGAGGACACCAGATTGGCGCCGCGATCGTGCCCGTCCTGCCCCATCTTGGCGACCAGCATCCGCGGTTTGCGACCGTTGCGCCGCTCCAGCGAGACGACGCCTTCCTTCAGCCCCTGCCACGCCGCGTCAAATTCGTGCGCCCCGCCGTAAATGCCCGACACCGGGGTCGGCGCAGTGCGGTAGCGGTCGAACACCACCTCCAAGGCGGCGCTGATCTCGCCCAGGGTGGCGCGTTGGCGGGCGCATTCGACCGCAAGCGCGAGGACGTTTTCTTTTCCCCGCGCGCCCGCTTGCAGAGCGCCTAGCGCCGCGAGGCATTTCGCCTCGTCGCGCCCCGCCTTGACCTTCGCGATCCGCGCAATCTGCGCCTCGCGGACCGCGACATTGTCCACATCGAGAATGTCGATCGCATCCTGTTCGGCAAGCTTGTATTTGTTGACGCCGACGATGACCTGCTCGCCCTTGTCGACGCGCGCGGCCTGCGCTGCTGCGGCCTCCTCGATCATCGCCTTGGGCCAGCCATTGGCGACCGCGGCCGCCATGCCGCCATCGGCCTCGACTCGTTCGATAATCTCCCACGCCTTTTCGACCAATTGCTCGGTCAGGCTCTCGATATAGTAGCTGCCGCCGAGCGGATCGACGACCTTGGTCATCCCCGTTTCTTCCTGCAGCACGATCTGCGTGTTGCGCGCGATGCGGGCGGAGAAATCGGTCGGCAGCGCGATCGCCTCGTCCAGCGCATTGGTGTGGAGGCTTTGCGTCCCCCAGCATCGCCGCCATCGCCTCGATCGTGGTGCGGATGACGTTGTTATACGGGTCCTGCTCGGTCAGCGACACGCCCGACGTCTGGCAATGCGTGCGCAGCATTTTGCTGCGCTCGTCCTTCGCGCCGAGATCGGTCATCACGCGGTGCCACAGTTTCCGCGCCGCGCGCAGCTTGGCGACTTCCATGAAGAAATTCATGCCGATCGCGAAGAAGAAGGACAGCCGCCCGGCAAAGGCATCGATGTCGAGCCCGCTCGCCATCGCCGCCTTCACATATTCGCGCCCATCGGCGATCGTGAAGGCGAGTTCCTGCAGCTGCGTCGCCCCGGCTTCCTGCATGTGATAGCCGGAAATCGAGATGCTGTTGAACTTCGGCATGTTGGCCGAGGTGTAGGCGATGATGTCCGAGATGATCCGCATGCTCGGCTCGGGCGGGTAGATGTACGTGTTGCGGACCATGAACTCCTTGAGGATGTCGTTCTGGATGGTCCCGTCGAGCAAGTGCTGCGGCACCCCCTGTTCTTCGCCCGCGACGATGAAGAAGGCGAGGATCGGGATCACCGCGCCGTTCATCGTCATGCTGACCGACATCTTGTCGAGCGGAATGCCGTCGAACAGGATCTTCATGTCGTCGATCGTGTCGATCGCCACGCCAGCCTTGCCGACATCGCCGGTCACGCGCGGATGGTCGCTGTCATAGCCGCGGTGCGTGGCGAGATCGAACGCGACCGACAGCCCCTTCTGCCCCGCCGCCAGGTTGCGCCGGTAGAAAGCGTTGGAGGCCTCGGCGGTCGAAAAGCCGGCATATTGGCGGATCGTCCACGGCCGCCCGGCATACATCGACGCACGCACCCCGCGCGTGAACGGCGCGAAGCCGGGCAGGCCCGGGTCGATCCCCTCGACATCCTCGGCGGTGTAGAGCGGCTTGACGTCGATCCCCTCGGGCGTCGGCCAGGTAAGATCGCGCCCCTTCACTTCCTTCGCGGCGAGCGCTTGCCAGTCTTCGAGGGTCGGTTTGTCGGTCATGCGCAGGCCTCTAGCACTCCCCTCCCGCCTGCGGGAGGGGCTGGGGGAGGGCATGTCAGGAAATGAGCGGCGTACATGCCCTCCCCTAACCCCTCCCGCAAGCAGGAGGGGAATTTAAGCTCCCCGGAACACCGCCTTGCGCTTCTGCAGGAAGGCGATGCCGCCCTCCATCGAATCCGCCGTGCCGCGTGCCGCGCGCTGGTTCTCCGCTTCCTGCAGCATCGCCGAGGCGTAATCGCTCTCATACGCCGTGCGGAGCTGCTGCCGGATCAGGCCCATCGCGACGGTCGGCCCGGCCGCCAGCCGCTCGGCCAGCGCGAACGCCTCGGCATCGAGTGCATCGTCCGCCACGACCTTATGGATCATCCCCCAATCGAGCGCCTTGGCGGCGGGCACTTTCTCGCCCAGCAGCATCATCTCGCTTGCCCGCGCACGACCGATCAGGCGCGGCAGCATCCAGCTGGCACCGCCATCGGGGACGAGGCCGATATTGACGAACGCCTGCAGGAAATACGCCGTCTCGCTCGCCACGCAGAAATCCGCCGCGAGCGCGAGGCTGCACCCGATTCCCGCCGCCGGCCCGCGCACCGCGCTCACCACCGGCACCGCGAGATCGGCGATCGCCGCCATCGTCGGGTTATAGCTCTCGGTCAGCGCCTTGAAGGTGCTGTTGCCGGGGTCATCGCTGCCCAGCGCCCCGCCGCCGACATCCGCGCCCGAACAAAAGGCGCGGCCCGCCCCGCCGAACAGCACCGCACGCGCGCCGCCGAGATTGGCGATGGCATGGGCGATTTCCTCGAACGCCTGCGGCGGCGCGGCATTCAGCCGCTCGGGCCGGTTGAGCGTCACCACCAGCACGTCGCCGCGCCGTTCGCTCTGGATCATTTCATAGGTCATGCTCTCTCCCTGTCTTCTCGCGCATGGTGGATGCGGACGATCCACAGCGCAGCGTCTTCGATGCGATAGGTGATGATGTATTGGATGTCAGGGATAGACAGCAACCGTACGCCGCCCACGTCACATACTCGCCCTTGAAAAGGTGCTGCAGCCAGGCGCCGCGCTCTTGCGACGATGCGGCGTTCGACGCGCTCGGCCCAGGAATCGCTGCGTTGCCGGTTGAACAGATCGATCCGATCGAGATCGTCGCATCGGGCGTCCAGTGCAGGCCCCTCAACGCGAGGCTCGACGCCGCGCCAGTTCAGCCAAAACCTGTTCGGCGGAAAATCCCTGCCCGCGCGCGATCGACGCGAGACCTGCGGCAACATCCGCCTGATAGCGCGGATCGGCCTGCAACCGCGCGATCGCCGCCGCTTCCTCGGGCGACCAGATCTGCTGGCCCTGCGCGTCCAGCGGACCGAGATCGTCGTCCGGGTGCAGATCGGGAACGGGCTTGTTCATGCGCGCGACGATATGCCCTTCGTCCGCCCCGCGCTAGTGCGCGGGCGTTTCCATCAGCTCGACCAGCACGCCGCCCATGTCTTTCGGGTGGACGAACACGATCGGGGTGCCATGCGCACCGATGCGCGGTTCGCCCAGCACCGTGGCACCCTTCGCCTTCAGGTCGGCGACCGCCACATGGATATCGGCTACCTCGAAACAGACGTGATGCTGCCCGCCCGCCGGATTCTTGCGCAGGAACCCCGCGATCGGCGAGCTCTCGTCATACGGCTCGATCAGCTCGATCTGCGTATTGGGCGTGTCGATGAAACACACTTTCACGCCCTGCGCCGGCAGATCGAACGGTGCGCCGATCACGGTCGCGCCGAGCAGATCGCGGTACATCGCGATCGATCGTTCAATCGAGGGGGTGGCCACGCCGACATGGTTGAGGCGGCCGAGGGTGGGCGTTGCACTGCTCATGCCTTACTCCGCGTCGGGATCGGGCGGCGTAGGCGCCTTCGGTGCCACAGGCGGCGGGGCCGAGCGCGGCGGGATCACGCCCAGTTCATACTCACACGCCTTCAAAACCTGGCGGATCGGCGCCTCGCCCGGTCCAGTGAAATTCGCCTCGACCACGGCATTGTCGGGGTCGATCACGCGGACATGAATCGTTTTCCCATGCGCGATCACCTGCGCGAGATTGGTGACGATCACATCCTGGCTGATAAAGGCGCCAGTGCCCGGAAATTGCCAGTTGGTGCCGAGCCAGCCGTCGTCATCCGCCTTGATCGAAACCGGCCGCGGCAGCGCGGCGGCGAAGCCGGGCTTGGGAATGAACTGAATCGAGACGATCTTCTCATCCGTCACGTCACACCGCACGACGAGGCGCGCCTTATTGTCGCTCGACCAGGCCGATGTCGTCGTCGCCTTGCTCTTCGCGCCCGCCGACGTCGTCACCGCCCACGGAACGGGCGGCGCGGCGACGGCCTGCAGGAGCAAGGCGAGGATCATGCAGTCGCCTTTGCCGCGCCGACGACGCTCTCGGGCAGATCCTTGCCGAACACGCGCTGATAATATTCGGCCACCAAAGCCCGCTCGGTCTCGTCGCACTTGTTGAGGAACGACAAGCGGAAAGCAAAACCGACATCGCCAAAGATCAGCGTGTTCTGCGCCCAGGTGATAACGGTACGCGGGCTCATCACGGTCGAGATGTCGCCATTGATGAAGCCACGCCGCGTCAGGTCGGCCACGCGCACCATGTTCTCGACCTGGCGCACGCCCTCTGGCTTGTCATACTCACCCGATTTGGCGAGCACGATCTGCGCCTCCACCTTGGCGGGCAGATAGTTGAGCGTGACGACGATGTTCCAGCGGTCCATCTGACCCTGGTTGATCTGCTGCGTGCCGTGATACAGGCCCGACGTATCGCCGAGGCCGACCGTGTTGGCGGTCGCGAACAGGCGGAAATAGGGGTTCGGGCGGATCACGCGATTCTGGTCGAGCAGCGTCAGCTTGCCCTCGGTCTCCAGCACGCGCTGGATCACGAACATCACGTCGGGGCGGCCCGCATCATATTCGTCGAACACCAACGCGGTCGGTGTCTGCAGCGCCCAGGGCAGGAGCCCCTCGCGGAATTCGGTGACCTGCTGCCCGTCCCGCAGCACGATCGCATCGCGGCCGACCAGATCGATGCGGCTGATATGCGCGTCGAGGTTGATGCGGATGCACGGCCAGTTGAGCCGTGCCGCGACCTGTTCGACGTGCGTCGATTTGCCGGTGCCGTGATAACCCTGCACCATCACGCGGCGGTTGTGCGCGAACCCAGCGCAGATCGCGAGCGTCGTGTCGGCGTCGAACACATAGGCCGGATCGAGATCGGGCACGCGTTCGTCGGCGACCGAGAAGGCCGGGACTTCCATGTCCGAATCGATCCCGAACAGGTCGCGGACCTTCCGCATCTGGTCGGGCGCGTCGAGGATCGTCGTCGCGCGCCCCTCACCATCAAAAGAGCCGGGCTGTGTGTTCGGAATGTTCGTCATGGCGACAGCCTTAGGCCAAGGTTGGGCGCGGACTCAAGAACCCAGCTTCGCCGGAAGCGGGAATAGCGTGACGAAGCGTTCGGCCAGCGCGCGGTCGCCCGAAATCCGTAACGTCCCCGCTGCCTCGGCATCGGCAATCGGCCGTCCGCCATAGACAACCGAGGCGAGCGTCGCCGGATCGGTCTCGAACGTCACCGCCGCTGCATCCGCCGGATCGCCACGCCGAATCGCAATCCCGCGCGCATTCACCACCGCGACGAACGTGTCTGCACCGAACCGGAATCCCACGGTCGCGCCAAAGTCGCCGCTGCGGCTACGGTCGATCATCGTGCGGAAGGACAGCATCGCCGAGGCCGCGCTGAACGGCAACGTCGGGTCGTGCAGCGGCGATTGCGCCGCCCAGCGCCCAAGTTCCTGGATCACGACCTCGGCCGAATACCCAAGCGCGGTCAGTTCATAGACCTGCACCGATGCGGGCGGCGGCAGCTTGCGCTTCTGCAGGATGCCGACCCGCTCCATTCCTTCCAGCCGCTGCGTCAGCACGTTTGCGCTGATCCCGGTCAGCCCGCCGCGCAATTCGCCGAAGCGGCGCGGTCCGAACATGAGTTCGCGCACGATCAGCAGCGACCAGCGCTCCCCCACCAATTCCATCGCCAGCGCCGTGCCGCACGCGTCATCATACCAGCGCTTGGCTTTTTTCTCACTTCGATCAGTCACTTTTTCTAACTTCATGGTTGCTTTTGATAACTTACCGACGCATCAAAGGCAAATAGCGAGTCGCTTCGGGAGAATGGCGCCGTGTCTAGGAGGATATTCATCAGTCTGCCGGTGGCAGATGTCGCAGCCGCGTCTGCCTTTTATGCGGCGATCGGCTGCACGCGCGACCCGGCCTTTTCCGGCGCGTCCGCCGCATCGATGGTCTGGTCGGATGCGATCACCTTCAATCTGATCAGCCATGACCTGTATCGCACTTTGTCGTCCAAGCAGCCGGGCGACACGCGTGCGATGGGCGGCCCGCTCTTCGCGCTCGCGCTCGACTCCCGTGACGCCGTCGACGCCTTCGCCGCCGCCGCGCTCGCAGCGGGAGGCCGCGAGGTGCACGGGGCGGAGGACGAAGGGTTCATGTATTCGCGCGGGGTCGAGGACCCCGACGGGCACGGATTCGGCCCGTTCTGGATGGACCCCGATGCACCGGGTGCCATGCCCGCCCCCGCTGAACCCGCGGCCTGACCGACAGGATACACGCCATGCCCTATATCGACGGCTTCGTGATCCCCGTTCCGTGCGACGCGAAGCAAGCATTTATCGACCATGCCCGCACGATCGACGCGATCTTCCTGGAACTCGGCGCGACGCGCGTGGTCGAGAGCTGGGGCGACGACGTACCGGCGGGACAGCATACCGATTTCCCCCGCGCCGTCGCCGCCACACCGGAAGAGACGGTTGCCTTCGCGTGGATCGAATGGCCCGACAAGGCGACGCGCGATGCTGCGATGAAAAAGCTGCGCGACGAGCCGCGCATGATGGACCCGCCCATGCCGTTCGACGGCAAACGCATGATCTTCGGCGGGTTCGAAACCGTCGTCCTGCTGGAGAAATAAGATGGCGAACTATCACGGCGACTTCATCTGGTACGAACTCATCACCCCCGATCCCGACGGTGCCCGCGCTTTCTATCAGGCCGTCGTCGGGTGGCAGATCGAAGCCGCGCCGAGCGGCCCGATCGATTATCGCATGATCGCATCCGACACCGGCCCCGTCGCCGGCATGATGCCGCTCACTCCGCAGATGCAGGAGGGCGGCGCGCGTCCCGGCTGGCTCGGCTATGTCCTGGTCGATGATGTCGATGCGATGGCGGGGTCGATTACCGATGGCGGCGGCGCGGTGCATATGGGCCCGTGGGATATACCGGGCGTCGGCCGCATGGCGCTGGTGGCCGATCCGCAGGGCGCGCCCTTCTACATCATGAAGCCGACACCACCGGCCGACCAACCCGACGCGACCAGCCTGTCTTTCTCTTACGACATGCCCCGCCCCGGCCATTGCGCGTGGAACGAACTGTCCTCCGCCGACCCCGCCGCCGCGCTCCATTTCTACGGACAGCGCTTCGGCTGGGTTAAGGATGGCGAAATGGATATGGGCCCGCTCGGGAAATACGAATTCCTGCGCCACGCCGGACGCGCGCCCGACGGATCGCCCCCCGGGCACGGGATGCTCGGCGCGGTGATGCCCAAGATGCCGGAAATGCCGGTGTCGGCCTGGACCTTTTATTTCCGCGTGCCCGACATCGATGTGGCCGTCGCCGCGATCACCGCAAACGGTGGCAGCATCGTCCAACCGCCAACCCCGATCCCCGGCGGCGATTTCTCGATGGTCGGGGTCGATCCGCAAGGCGCCACCTTCGCGCTCGTCGGCTCTAGAGCGTGAAGGACGCATCCCGATGACGAACAAGATCGCCGCCTTCCTGTGGTATGACGGCGCGGCGGAGGAAGCCGCGACCTTCTATGCCGCTACCTTCCCCGACAGTCGCGTCGATGCCGTCCACCGCGCGCCCGGTGATTTTCCTGCCGGGCAGCAGGGCCAGGTGCTCACCGTGGAATTCACCGTCTGCGGAATGCCCTTTGTCGCGATGAACGGCGGCCCTGGCCACCCGCACAGCGACGCAGTCTCGTTCCAGATCTATACCGACGATCAATCCGAGACCGATCGCCTGTGGAACGCTATCGTCGGAAACGGCGGCAGCGAGAATGCGTGCGGCTGGTGCAAGGACAAATGGGGCATATCGTGGCAGATCACCCCGCGCGGCTTGATGAAGGCATTCTCCCACCCGGACCGCGCCGCCGCCAAGCGCGGGTTCGAGGCGATGATGACCATGCGCAAGATCGACGTCGCCGCAATCGAGGCGGCGGTCGCGGGCCAATCGGCGGTGGCCGATGCTTGAGCTCTTCGCCCACCCCTTCTCGTCTTACTGTCAGAAGGCGCTGATCGCGCTGTACGCCAACGACACGCCGTTCACCTTCCGCATGCTCGGCCCCGATCATCTCGACACCGCGACCGAACTCGCGCGGCGCTGGCCGTTCGGCCAATTTCCGGTGCTGGCGGACGGCGCGCGGACCGTGCCCGAGGCGAGCATCATCATCGAATATCTCGATCGGCATCATCCCGGCGCACATCGCTTCGTGCCCGAAGGGGATGCGCTGGAAATCCGCTTGCTCGATCGCGTGTTCGACAACCGCGTGATGACGCCGGTGCAGAAGCTGGTCGGCAACGCGATGCGCCCCTTCGACAAGCGCGATCCGACCGGGGTCGAGGATGCGCGCAAGACGCTCGACACCGCTTATGCCTGGCTCGACGCGCAGCTTGCCGGGCGGACCTGGGCCGCAGGTGGCGACACGCCAACGCTCGCCGATTGCGCCGCTGCGCCGTCGCTTTTCTATGCCGATTGGGCGCACCCGATCCCCGACACCCATGCGACACTGAGAGCCTATCGCGCTAACCTGCTCGCCTGGGCGCCGTTCACGCGCTGCGTCGAGGAAGCCCGGCCGTACCGCCACTTCTTCCCGCTCGGCGCGCCCGACCGCGATTGAGGAGACGAAAATGCCCGACAGCCACGACCTCACGATCACGCGCCTGATCGGCGCCCCGCGCGAAGCGGTGTGGCGCGCCTACACCGATCATCTCGCCGAATGGTGGTGCCCCAAGCCGTGGAGCGTCGAGCTGATCGCGCAGGACATGCGCGCCGGCGGCCGCGCGGCGATGATCATGCGCGGCCCCAATGGCGAGGAAATGCCGCAGGAGGGCGTTTATCTGGAGGTGATCCCGCACGAGCGCATCGTCTTCACCGACGCCTTCACCTACGGCTGGCACGCGCAGGGACCGTTCATGATCGGCATCATGGAATTTAGCGACGAAGCCGGCGGCACCCGCTACACCGCCACCGCCCGCCATTGGAGCGCCGAGGCCAAGGCGCAGCACGAAGCGATGGGCTTCACCGACGGGTGGGGCAAGGTCGCGGAGCAACTGGAGGAAGTGGCCAAGCGGATCGCGTGACGCGCCCAGGCGATCGCATGGCACGTTTTCGCCCGCGATCGGTTGAAAGGGGAGCGCCGCACGCGTCCGCGCAGCGCTCCCTGATCGGAAGTGCCGTTGATCCTCTCTCTGTCGGAAGCCACCAGCATCGCCGCGCAGGGCCCCAGGCTCGAAGCGCACTATATCCCCATCCTGTTCGCCTTGGGTGCGATGATCCTGGTGATCGCCTGGTTACCGATCGTGCTCAAGAAATTGCCGCTCTCGCTGCCGATCGTCTGCGTCGGTATCGGGGTCGTGCTCTTCTCCTTTCCGCCTTTCTCGGCCTGGGCGCCGCATCCCGAAAAAAGCCCCAAGCTGGTCGAGCGCGCGGCCGAGATGATCGTGATCGTGTCGCTGATGGGCGGCGGCCTGAAGATCGAACGGCTGGTCGCGTGGAAGAGCTGGAACGTCACGTGGCGGCTGCTCGGCATCGCCATGCCGCTGACGATCCTGCTGGTCATGCTGCTCGGCTATCACTTCCTCGGCCTCGGTCTTGCCACCGCCCTGCTCTTCGCGGGGTCGCTCGCGCCGACCGATCCGGTGCTCGCGGGCGACGTGCAGATAGAGCATGACGAGAATGAGGAGGAAGCTGAGGCCAAGTTCGCGCTCACCAGCGAAGCGGGGTTGAACGACGCACTCGCCTTCCCCTTCATCCACCTCGCCATTGCGATCGCGGCGGCGGGCAGCCTGAGCGGCGCGGTGCTGACGCACTGGGCGCTCGATGACGTGCTGTGGAAGCTCGGCGCAGGACTGGTGTTCGGCGCTGGCCTTGGCCGGGTGATCGGCTGGATCATCTACCGGATGCCGGCCGGCACCGCACTATCGCGGACCGGCGACGGCTTCATCGCCCTCGGTGCGACGCTGCTGGTCTATGCGCTGACCGAATTCGCGCATGGCTACGGCTTTCTCGCGGTGTTCGTGGCGGGCCTGACGATCCGCCAGTCGGCGCGCGGGCATGATTTCAACAAGCGACTGCACGATTTCGCCGATGAATCGGAACGGCTGCTGATGATGCTCCTGCTCCTGCTGTTCGGCGGGATGCTGGCGGCAGGCCTGCTTGCGCCGGTGGGGTGGAAGGAAGCGGCGTTTGCGGGCATGATGCTGCTCGTCATTCGCCCGCTCGCCGGGTGGATCAGCTTGATCGGGGTAAAGCGCCCGCGGCTCGAACTCGGCATCATCGCCTTTTTCGGCATCCGCGGCCTGGGGTCGGTCTATTACCTCAGCTACGGCTTCAACCACGCCGCCTTCGAACAGCAGACCAGCCTGTGGGCGACGCTGGGGCTGATCATTGCAGGCTCGATCCTGATGCACGGCATATTGGTGACCCCGGCGCTCCGGTGGCTGCACCGGCACTATCATCACCTCGGCATCGTCGAAACGAAGGAAGCATAAGGCTGGCTCAGGCGAAGGCCGCCGCCCCCTTCAACTGCGTATAAGCGGCGATCACGTCCTGCAATTTCGCCTCGAAGCTTCGGTCGCCGCCATTGCGATCCGGGTGGTACTTGCGCACCAGTTCGGCATAGCGCGTGCGCAAGGCCCGCCGGTCGATGTCGATCGCCAGCCCCAGCACCTTGAGCGAGCGCCGGTCGAGCGCCGACAGCGGCCGCCCGTCCTTGCGCTGCTCCTCGCCTGCGGTTGCCCGGCGGAAACGCGCGCCGATCGCGTCGAGTGGATCGCTGAAGTCGGCCCATTTCGGCGGCACGTCGGCACCCGAATGCGCAAACGCCCGAGTCTCGCGCTCCCACCCGGCATGGGGCCGCTGCTGCGCGTGGATTTCCTCCGCGCTCATGCCGTTGAAGAAATTGTAGCGCGCGTTGAAAGCGCGGACGTGGTCGAGGCAGAAATAGCGATACGGCCGCGGCCCCTCAGCGCCATAGCCCGCCCCCTCCACTGGCGGCGCGCGGAACTCGCCCGCCGCTTCGCAGCCCGGCTCCGCACACGCGCGTCCCGTCCCTTCGACCCGACCGTGAAAACGGGGCGACGGCTTTTCGCGCTTCTTGTCGTCTTCGCGTGCCAACGCGGCTCCCTCAAATCCAAAAGCGGACTATATAGGCGCGATGAACCAGCCCGCCACCGCCCCCCGCCCGATCGTCGACGAAATGCGCGAGCGTCTCGACGCGGCACTTGTCCCCACCAAGCTCCACATCTCCAACGACAGTGCGCAGCATGCCGGGCACATGGGCGATGACGGGACGGGCGAATCGCATTTCTCGGTCACGGTCGAGAGCGCGAAGTTCGTCGGCCTCAACCGCGTCGCGCGGCAGCGTCTGGTCAACACCGCACTTGCCGATCTGCTCGCGACACGCATCCACGCACTGGCGATCCGCGCGACCGCGCCCGGCGAATGACCCGCGCGCTCCGCCCCGCCGCGCGCATCCTGCTGCTCGATCCGGATCAGCGCGTGCTGCTGTTCCGCTTCACCCCCGACGACCGACCGCCCTTCTGGTGCACCCCCGGCGGCGCGGTCGATCCGGGCGAAAGCTATGCACAGGCTGCGCGCCGGGAATTGCGCGAGGAAACCGGGCTGGACCTCGACCCCGGCCCGGAGATCCTGCAGCGCCACGTCGAATTCATCACGATCGAAGGCGTGCCGGTCAGCGCGGACGAACGCTATTTCCTGGTCCGAGCCAACTCTGCCGAGATCGACACCGGCGGCCACACCGCGCTCGAACAGCGCGTGATGACGCGCTGGCACTGGTTTTCGCAAGCAGAGCTATCCGCACTCGACGAACCCTATTTTCCCGAAGACCTGGCCGACATCCTCTGGCCGGTGGAGCAGACAGCATGAGCAATGACGACCTGATCCTCCAGACGATCACCCCGGTCACGCATGATCTGGGCGGCTTCAAGGTCCACCGAACGCTGCCCTCGCGCCCGCGCACGATGGTCGGGCCCTTCATCTTCTTCGACCAGATGGGCCCGGCACGGCTCAGCGTCGGCACCGGCATTGACGTGCGCCCGCACCCGCACATCAACCTCGCGACCGTCACCTATCTGTTCGAAGGCGCGATCGCACACCGCGATTCGGTCGGCAGCGTCGCGGTGATCGAGCCCGGCGCGGTCAATCTGATGACGGCCGGCCACGGTATCGTTCACAGCGAACGCTCGCCCAGTGCCGAGCGTGCGGTCGGCCCGCTGCTGTCCGGCATCCAGACCTGGCTCGCATTGCCCGAGGCGGATGAAGAAATGGACCCGGCGTTCGAACATGTCGCGCGAGACCAGTTGCCGACGGTCGAAACCCCCGGCGCGCGCGCGCGCGTCGTGATGGGGAATCTCTGGGGCGTCACCGCGCCGACCACCACTTATGCCGAGACGATCTATGCCGACATCGTGCTCGATGCGGGCGGCAGCGTGCCGATCGATGCCGCCGCTGATGAGCGCGCGATCTATATCGCGATTGGCGACGCGACGCTCGACGGCATGACACTCGATCCGATGACGCTCTACGTGCTCAAACCCGGCATGGCCGCGACGCTGCGCTCCACCACCGGTGCGCGTGCGATGCTGTGCGGCGGCGAGGATTTCGCGACGCCGCGCCACGTCTGGTGGAACTTCGTCTCCTCGCGGCAGGACCGCATCGACGAAGCCAAGCGCGCCTGGACCGCCGGTGAATTCCCCAAGGTGGTGGGCGACGACAAGGAATGGATCCCGATCCCGGCGATCCCGAAGACGGTGAGTTATCCCTAACCCGTCCGTCCTTCTTCCCCCTCCCGCTTGCGGGAGGGGCTGGGGGAGGGCATGTCGGATGCACTGCGCGGCGAGTGAAGGTCAGGCCCTCCCCTAACCCCTCCCGCAAGCGGGAGGGGAACTTGAATGTCAGACTACACCCTACAATCCATCCCGCTCCCCACCGGCGTAACGCTCGACGTCGCCACCGCAGGCAACCCCGCGCACCCGCCGATCATCCTGCTCCACGGCTTCCCCGAATCGCACCGCACGTGGCGGCACGTCTTGCCGCAACTCGCGCGCGACCATTTCGTCATCGCCCCCGACCAGCGCGGCTTTGCCCGCTCCTCCAAACCCGAGGGCGTCGATGCCTATAAACCCGCCGCGATCGTCGCCGACCTGCTCGCGCTCGCCGACCATTTCGGCCTGACGACCTTCACGCTCGTCGGCCACGATTGGGGCGGCGCCATCGCCTGGATGGCGGCGCTCAACAACCCGACGCGCGTCACCCGCCTCGTCATCGTCAACGCGCCGCATCCCTTCATCTTTCAGCAGACGCTGTTCGACGACATGGCGCAGCGCGAGGCGAGCCAGTACATCACCGCCTTCCGCAATCCGAATTTCGAAGCACATGTCGAAAAGATCGGCCTGCCCGCGTTCTTCGAATCGAGCTTCCTGCGCCACACCGATTTCAGCCGCATCGAAGACGAAAAGCCGATCTATCTCGAACAATGGGGGCAACCCGGCGCGCTGACCGCGATGCTCAACTGGTACCGCGCCAGCCCGATCATCGTTCCCGCAATGGACGAAACCCGGGCGCGACCAGCCTTTCTCGACGGCCCCTTCCCGCCGATGCCGCAGCCGGTGCTGGTGGTGTGGGGCCTCGGCGACGCGGCGCTGCTCCCGAGCCAGCTCGAGGGACTGGAACGCTACGTCCCCGATCTGACGCTGGTGAAGGTCGACGCCGGGCATTTCGTGCCGTGGGAAGCGCCCGATGCGGTGGTCGCGGCGATCCGGGAGTGGTTGCCTTCCTGAATCCTCCCCGGCGCGGGGAGGAACTTACACGCGCACCCGCGCCGCCTCGGGCAAATCCACCCCCGGCGCGGCATCGCCTGCCGCCCCGCTCGCGTCCACCCAAGCCCCATGCGCATGGCTCGTGCCCACGCTCGTCCAGCCGCCCTCTCCCGGCCACGACCGCGCACGGATCACCTGATGCCCAAGCGCCCGATCGGGCTCCATCATCACCCAGCCAAGCGGCCGCTCCACCGTAGCGCGCTCGCCCGCCGCCCGCATCGCCACGCGAATCCGCTCCGCCACCGGTTCCGGCAGATATTGCCACACCACCGAATGCATCAGCACCCGCGTCGCCCCCGCCGCCTGCGGCTCCGCCAGCCGCGCCTCGATCCAATCGGCGGCATCGGCCTGCACCAGATCGACCCCGCGCTCGACCTGCATCGCGATCGCCGCGCGCACCCGCGTCAGCCGTTCGCGCGTCTCGGGCCAGACATAGGCCGCCAACCGCGCCGCCACCGTCGGATCGGTCGCATCGAGCGGGTTCACGTCACACCCGCGCACCGACACGATCTCAAGCGGGACGGCGGGCGCCGGCGGCCCCTTCCATGCGGGCGTGATCGTCACCGGCGCATCCTCCGGGCCATACATCGTCCCGCCCAGATCGAAGCGATAGCGGTCGATCAGCAGATTGAGCCCCGCGCTCGACCCGATCTCCAGCAGCTCGATCTTCGGCCCATGCCGACGCGCGATCTCGATCAGCCCCAGCATCAGCGCCGCCGATCGCCCGGGCTCATTCGTCTGCGGCGGCCCGTCCAGCCACGGCAGCAACGCTGCCTCATGCTCGGCCAGGACGCGCTCCAGCGTCGCGATGATCGCCGCCTGATCGGTCACCCGCCCGGCGTAGACCGCCGCAAGCGCGTCATCCGCCCCCGCCAGCACCAGTGCATGCAGCCCGCCAAACAGCCGCAATGGCAGCGCATCGCGCGTCGGCTCGCCCGGCCAATCGAGCACCCGCGCGCCCACCGCCGTACCCCGCGTCAGCCCCGCCGCCACCGCCCCCGCCATCCGGCCATAAATCGGCGCGGCATTGGCATCGCAATAGTGTTGCTGGATCAGGAATGCGCCGCGATTGGTTTTCTCATCCGCCATGATCGAATTTCTCCACCGACGGGGTCTGTTGCGCCCACCCCGCCCCCCAAGTAAAGCCCGCCCCACCATGGCCCAACCGATCATCATCGCCGTTCCCAAGGGGCGCATTCTCGCCGAAGCGGTTCCGCTGCTCGCCGCTGCGGGAATCGTGCCGGAACCCGCGTTCAGCGACGAGGACAGCCGCGCGCTGCGCTTCACCACCAACAATCCCGGCATCGACCTGATCCGCGTCCGCGCGTTCGATGTCGCCACCTTCGTCGCGCACGGCGCGGCGCAGCTCGGGATCGTCGGGTCGGACGTGCTCGCGGAGTTCGATTATTCGGAGCTGTACGCGCCCGTCGATCTCGGCATCGGCCATTGCCGCCTGTCGGTCGCCGAACCCGCCGACATGGCCGCGAACGACGATCCGCGCGGCTGGAGCCATGTCCGCGTCGCGACCAAATATCCGCACGTCACCGAAGCGCATTTCGCCGCGCGCGGTGTCTCGGCGGAGTGCGTAAAACTGAACGGCGCGATGGAACTCGCGCCCCTGCTCGGCCTCGCACCGCGCATCGTCGATCTGGTGTCGTCGGGCCGCACGCTGAAAGAGAACGGCCTGGTCGAGGTCGAGGTGATCTGCGAGGTCACCAGCCGCCTGATCGTCAACCGCGCCGCCTTCAAGACGCGCGGCGAGGTGGTGCCACTGGTCGAGGCGTTCCGCCGCGCGGTCGCGCAGGAGCGCGCCGCATGATCCGCCTCACCACCACATCCCCCACCTTCGCCGCCGAGTTCACCGCGCTCGTCAACGCGCGCCGCGAAGCGGATGCCGATGTCGCGCGCGACGTGACCGCGATCATAGCGCGCGTCCGCGACGAGGGCGATGCCGCGCTCACCGATTATACGACGCGCTTCGACCGCCACGATCTCGACGCCAGCGGCTGGCAGATCCCGCGCGAGGAATGGCGCGCCGCTTACGAAGCGCTCGACCCGGCGTTGCGCGCGGCACTGGATTTGGCCGCCGCCCGCATCGCCACCTATCACGAAAAGCAAAAGCCGCTCGGCAGCGACACCACCGATGACGCGGGCGTCCGGCTCGGCGCGCGCTGGAACGCGGTGGCGGCGGCGGGCGTGTATGTCCCCGGCGGCCGCGCGGCCTATCCCTCCTCCGTGCTGATGAACGCGATTCCCGCCAAAGTCGCGGGCGTCGATCGGCTTGTCATGGTCACCCCCACTCCCGATGGCGAGATCAACCCGCTGGTCCTTGCCGCCGCACACATCGCGGGCGTCGATGAGCTGTGGCGCGTCGGCGGCGCGCAGGCGATCGCCGCGCTGGCTTACGGCACCAAACGAATCGCCCCGGTCGATGTCATCACCGGCCCCGGCAACGCCTGGGTCGCGGAGGCCAAGCGCCAGCTTTACGGTGTGGTCGGCATCGACATGGTCGCCGGTCCCTCCGAAATCGTCGTGGTGGCGGACGGCCAGAACCGCGCCGACTGGATCGCCGCCGATCTGCTCAGCCAGTCCGAGCACGACCCGACCAGCCAGTCGATCCTGTTCACCGACTCGCCCGCTTTCGCCGATGCCGTCGCGGCCGAGGTGGACGCCCAGATCGGCACGCTCGCCACCGCCAAGGTCGCGCGCGCCGCGTGGGACGCGAACGGCGCGATCATCGTCACCTCCAGTCTCGAGGAAGCGCTCCCGCTGGTCGACCGCCTCGCCGCCGAACATCTCGAACTCGCCTGCGACGATCCGCAAGCGCTGTTCGACCGCATCCGCCACGCCGGCTCAGTGTTCCTCGGCCGCCACACGCCGGAGGCGATCGGCGATTATGTCGCGGGGCCGAACCACGTCCTCCCCACCGGCCGCCGCGCCCGTTTCGCCAGTGGCCTGTCGGTGCTCGATTTCATGAAGCGCACCAGCTTCCTGCAATTGGGACCGGACAGCCTCGCCGCGATCGGCCCCGCCGCCGTCGCGCTGGCCGAGGCAGAGGGCCTGCCCGCGCACGCCCGGTCGGTGGCATTGCGGCTCTAAACCGCTGTCCTGCTCCTGCGCAGGCAGGAGCCCAGGGTACACACGCTGTCCTTGAAGCCCTGGACCCCGGCCTGCGCCGGGGAACAGGTTCACTTGAGCATGAACCTCCGCTAAGGCCCGCCCATGTCTTCTCACGCATCCCCCCGCACCGCCGAGCGCTCGAAAGCGCGCGCCGCCGCTCGCCTCGCCGCCGTTCAGGCGCTGTATCAGCATGATATGGAAGCGACGCCGATTGTGCAGTTGCTCAACGAATTCCACAATCACCGCCTTGGCGCGACGATCGAGGACGCCGAATATGCCGAGCCCGAAGTGGATTTCTTCGACGATATCGTGAAGGGCACCCATGCCCGGCTGGAGGAAATCGACACGACGATCGCCGCCAAGCTCGCCAAGGGCTGGAGCCTCGCGCGGCTCGACAAGGCGATGCGCGCGATCCTGCGCGCGGGCACCTACGAACTGCTCGCGCGCGCCGATGTGCCGGTCGGCACCGTCATCACTGAATATGTCGATGTCGCGCACGCCTTTTTCGACAAGCGCGAGGCGGGCTTCGTCAACGGCCTGCTCGACGGAATTGCCAAGGACGTGCGCGGCTGAGCATGGCGGAGGTCGTCAACCTCCGCCGCGCGCGCAAGGCCAAGCGGCGCAGCGAGGACGAGGCCGCGGCGACCGCCAACCGCGCCAAATTCGGCGCGACCAAGGCCGAGCGCAGCAAAAGCGCTGCTGAAACGACCGCCATCCTTCGGACGCTCGACGGCGCAAAGCGCGAGCGTTGATCGGTTTGTCGCAAAAGATCGCGGTACGATTCGTAAATCCTCGCAACGTCTCCGTTTCCGCCTAGGCGAAGGCATCAACGCTCCTTCAAGCGAGAGACGATCATGACTGATTTTTCGCACACCGTCGCACCGTCGGATGGTCGTCAGCCGGAACTCGTCAAGCGCCGCTGGACGACCCCCGCCGTGATCGAGGGACACGCCGAGGCGACCGAGAAGACCGGCTTCCCCAGCGAAGCATCGCCGTCGGTCGGCCCGTCCTGATCGCACGCGCGCCGGCGCACCACGAAAGCGCTGATCCGCCTCCCGCGTAGTTCTACGGAGGGGCGGATTCACGCCGCGTGCAGCTTCCCTGACCTATAAAGATGCCTCCCCCACCGCGAGGCAGACCGATGAAGAAATTCTGGAAGAATCGCCGCGGCGCGACCGCGATCGAATATGGGCTGATCGCAGCCCTCATCGCCGTGGCCGCGATCGGCGCGATGCAGGGGCTCGGCAACCAGTTGGCGATCACTTTCGCCAACATCGCGTCGAACATGAAGGCGTCGTAAGCGGGAGCGCCCGGCGTTAGCAGACAAAGGACGGCGAAGCGGCTACACCGCGCGGCGTGACCGAAGCCGACTTCATCGAACGCCTGCGCGCGCTGCCGCTCCATCCCGGGGCAGCTGACCTGCGCGACGACGCGGCGACGCTGACCCCGCGCGACGACACCCTGGTGTTCAGCACCGACACGATGGTCGAGGGCGTGCACTTTCCCCCGACATGGCGGCGGACGATGTCGTCTGGCGCCTCATCGCCTGCGCGCTGTCGGACTTGGCAGCCAAGGGCGCGGAGCCGGTCGGGGTGATGCTCAACTATCCGCTACGGGCAGGCACCACTCCTGCATCCACCCCGGCGCACGCCGGGGCCCAGGTGCAGGCGGTCAGTGGCGAAGCGCAGCACGCGTTTCCATCGGCCAGCGCGACTGGGCCCCGGCGTTCGCCGGGGTGGAGCGCACCGAACGATTGGGACGCAACCTTCCTCGATGGCCTCGCCCAAGTCCTCACCCACTACGCTGCCCCGCTGATCGGCGGCGACACCGTGTCGATCCCGCCGCACGCACCGCGCGTGCTCACCCTCACCGCGGTCGGCCGCGCGACGCACCGGCCCGTGCCCGTCCGATCCGGCGTCCAGCCCGGCGACCACCTCTACGTCACCGGCACGATCGGCGCGGCGCTGCTCGGCTTCGAACGTCCGGAAACCGAACCCAATGCCTATCGCCGCCCCATCGCCCGCATCGCCGACGGCATCGCCCTCGCACCGCACGCCAGTGCGATGATGGACGTGTCGGACGGCCTGCTGCTCGATGCGCAGCGCATGGCCGCCGCCAGCAACCTCGCCGTCGAAATCGCGCTCGACGCGGTCCCCGTCCCGCCCGCGTTCGAACAGGACCGGCTCCGCGCCGTCACCTGGGGCGACGATTACCAGCTCCTGTTCACCCTCCCCTCAGGCGTCCTCCCACCCGTCCCCGCCACCCGCATCGGCCACTTCGCGGCAGGTGCTGGGCTGACGCTCACCGATCACGGCACCCCCGTCCCGCTGCCCGATCGGCTGGGCTACAGCCACGGCTGATTCGAGTGGCTTGCCAAGCCATCCCTGCGCGTTAGTCTGACCGGACAAAGCGTGGAGGCACACCACCGTGTGACCATCCACCGAACACGCAGGGAAAGGATACGCATGACGATCGTCTATGCCGCCATCATCTGTGGGCTGATCGCCGTCGCCTACGGCCTCATCACCAGCCAGCAAGTCCTCCGCGCACCCGCCGGCAACGAAAAGATGCAGGACATCGCCGCCGCCATTCAGGAAGGCGCGAAGGCCTATCTCGGCCGCCAGTATCGCACGATCGGACTCGTCGGCGTCATCGTCCTGGCGCTCGTCTGGGTGTTCCTCGATGGGCTGGGCAGCCCGGTTTCTGCGGTCAGCTTCGCGATCGGGGCGGTGCTGTCGGGCGTCGCAGGGTTCGTCGGCATGAACATTTCGGTTCGCGCCAACGTCCGCACGGCGGAGGCGGCACGCGGCTCGCTGCAAGGCGGCCTGACGATGGCGTTCCGCTCGGGCGCGGTCACCGGCCTGCTCGTCGCGGGATTAGGCCTGCTCGCGATATCGGGCACCTTCTGGTATCTTGCGGGCACCAATGGCGTGAACGCTGGTGCCCCCGTCGTCGTGAAAGCCCTCACTGCGCTGGCGTTCGGCGCCTCGCTCATCTCGATCTTCGCGCGTCTCGGCGGCGGCATCTTCACCAAGGCGGCCGACGTCGGCGCCGATCTCGTCGGCAAGGTCGAGGCGGGCATCCCCGAGGACGACCCCCGCAACCCCGCCACCATCGCCGATAACGTCGGCGACAACGTCGGCGATTGCGCCGGCATGGCGGCCGATCTGTTCGAAACCTATGTCGTGACGATCGGCGTCACGATGATCTCGGTCGCATTGGCGCTCAAAAATGCCGACCACCTGCTGCAAGTGATGACCCTCCCGCTGATCGTCGGCGGCGTGTGCATCCTGACCTCGATCATCGGCACCTATTTCGTCCGCCTCGGCGGCAGCAACAACATCATGGGCGCGCTGTACAAGGGCTTCTGGATCGCGATCGGCCTGTCGATCCCGGCGATCTACTTCGCGTGCGCATACACGCTCGGCGACATGAATGCGGCGATCGGCGGCAACGCCTTCCTCGACGGCAGCGGCGCCACGCCCGAGGCAATCGCGGGCAGCGCGGGCGTCACCTTCACCGGCATGAAGCTGTTCTGGAGCATGATGATCGGCCTCGCCGTCACCGGGCTCCTCGTCTGGATCACCGAATATTACACCGGCACCAATTACCGCCCGGTGCGCAGTATCGCCAAGGCGTCCGAGACCGGCCACGGCACCAACGTCATCCAGGGCCTGGCAATCAGCCTGGAATCGACCGCGCTACCGACCATCGTCATCGTCATCGCGGTAATCGCCGCGTATCAGCTGGCGGGCGTGATCGGCATCGCCTTTGCCGCCACCGCGATGCTGGCGCAGGCCGGGATGGTCGTCGCACTCGACGCCTATGGCCCGGTCACCGACAATGCTGGCGGCATCGCCGAAATGTCCGGCCTGCCCGATGACGTGCGCCACAAGACCGACGCGCTCGACGCGGTCGGCAACACCACCAAGGCGGTGACCAAGGGCTATGCGATCGGCTCGGCCGCGCTTGCCGCGCTCGTGCTGTTCAACGCCTACACCTCCGACCTGGCGCGCGATTTCCCCGATCTCACGGTGAATTTCCAGCTCAGCAACCCCTATGTCATCGTCGGCCTGCTGCTCGGCGCGCTGCTGCCCTATCTGTTCGGCGCGATGGGGATGACCGCGGTCGGGCGCGCCGCAGGCGAGGTCGTCACCGACGTGCGCGATCAATTCGCCAACAACCCCGGCATCATGACCTATGCGACCAAGCCCGATTATGCGCGCACGGTCGATCTCGTCACCAAGGCGGCGATCAAGGAGATGATCGTGCCGAGCCTGTTGCCGGTGCTCTCCCCCGTGCTGGTCTATTTCATCATCACCGCGGTGGCGGGCCAGGCCGAGGGCTTTGCGGCACTCGGCGCGATGCTGCTCGGCGTGATCGTCTCCGGCCTGTTCGTCGCGATTTCGATGACCAGCGGCGGCGGCGCGTGGGATAACGCCAAGAAATATATCGAAGACGGCCATCACGGCGGCAAAGGCTCCGAAGCGCACAAGGCCGCGGTGACGGGCGATACGGTGGGGGATCCGTATAAGGACACGGCAGGTCCGGCGGTTAACCCGATGATCAAGATTACCAATATCGTCGCGCTGCTCTTGCTCGCCGCCTTGGCGGCGAGCGGAGGCTGAGCGAAGCTCAGCAAGCGCGACCGGACGGCGGGGGCCACAAGCCTCCGACCGACGGCGTGGCTTCGCCACGACGCCGCTTCGCCTCCCCGCCCCCCTTTTGCCCTTGCCGCCAAACCCTTACCCCGCCTACGCTCCGATCATGGGGGACGCTGCCGCAATCGACAGATTCATCGACCGCTGGCGCGCCAATGAAGGCGGTGCCGAGCGCGCCAATTACGTCCTGTTCCTGACCGAGCTTTGCACGCTGCTCGACCTGCCGCAGCCCGATCCGGCCGATGCCAGCCACACCCGCAACGATTACGTGTTCGAACGCGCCGTCACCTTCAAGGACGAAGCCGGCAAGACCGGGCACGGCCGGATCGATCTCTACAAACGCGGCGCCTTCGTGCTCGAAGCCAAGCAAAGCCGCGAACCCGGCGGCAAGAAGGAAGTCGCACTCCCCGCCGAACAGCCCGGCCTGCCCGGCTTCGCCCCGACGCAGGTCCGCGGCCGCCGCAGCGCGCAACGCGGCTGGGACGTGCTGATGCGCAACGCCCGCGAACAGGCCGAACAATATGCCCGCGCCCTGCCGACCGAGCACGGCTGGCCGCCCTTCATCATCGTCGCCGATGTCGGCCACGCCTTCGAAATCTTCGCGGATTTCTCAGGGCAAGGCAAAAACTACCGCCAATTCCCCGATCGCTCGGGCTATCGCATCTATCTCGACGATCTGCGCGATCCCGATATCCGCGAACGCCTGCGCAAGATGTGGCTCGATCCGCACAGCCTCGATCCCGCCAAGCACGCCGCCGCCGTCACCCGCGACATTGCCCGCCGCCTCGCGCATGTCAGCAAATTGCTCGAGGAACGCGGCTATCAGCCCGAGCCCGTCGCGCATTTCCTGATGCGCTGCCTGTTCACGATGTTCGCCGAGGATACCGGCCTGCTCGAACCCGGCAGCTTCACCGACGTGCTCGCCGACGCCCGCGCCAATCCCGACAGCTTCGCGCCGATGCTGGAGGATCTGTGGCGCACGATGGACACTGGCGGCTTCTCGCCCGTGCTGCGCAAGACGATCCGCAAGTTCAATGGCGGCCTGTTCGCCGAACGCACCGCCATTCCGCTCCACAAGGAGGAAATCGGCGAGCTGTACGAGGCCGCGCGCCACGTGTGGACCGAGGTCGAGCCCGCCATCTTCGGCACGCTGCTCGAACAGGCGCTCGACAAGGTGGAGCGCAAGCGATTGGGCGCGCATTACACCCCGCGCGCTTATGTCGAACGCCTCGTCATCGCGACGATCATCGAGCCGTTACAGCGCGAATGGGAAACCGAAGTGCTCGGCACGGTCGAGCGCGAGCGCAGCACCGATCCGCAGGGCGCGATCCGCGCGGTGCATGATTTCCACGAAAAGCTCGCCGCCACGCGCGTGCTCGATCCCGCCTGCGGCACCGGCAATTTCCTCTATGTCGCGCTCGAACTGCTGAAGCGGCTGGAGGGCGACGTGCTCGAAGTGCTCGCCGATCTCGGCGGGCAGGAAGCGCTCGCGCTGGAGACCGCGACCGTCCACCCGCGTAATTTCCTCGGGCTGGAACTCAACCCGCGCGCCGCCGCGATCGCCGAACTGGTGCTGTGGCTCGGCTATCTGCAATGGCAGATGCGCAACGGCGGACAGATCGCCGATCCGGTCCTCGAACGGCTCAGCAACATTACCGCGATGGATGCGGTGCTGAAGCATGATCCGGGGCGGCTGCGCGATGACGGGACGTTCGACGAATTTCCGAACCCGCGCCGGCCCGATTGGCCGCAGGCGGATTATATCGTCGGCAACCCGCCCTTTATCGGCGGCAAGGACCTCCGCGCCCGGCTCGGCGACGGCTATGCGACGGCGCTGTGGAAGGCGCACCCCAAGATCAACAAATCCGCCGATTTCGTGATGTATTGGTGGGACCGCGCCGCCGAACGGCTGACCGAGAAGGGCACGCGGCTCAAGCGCTTCGGCTTCGTCACCACCAATTCGATCACGATGGAATTTAGCCGGCGCGTAATGGCAGCACGAATCGATGCGCGCCAACCGATCAGCTTGGTGATGGCAGTCCCCGATCATGCTTGGACCAAGGCGACACGCGACGCGGCAGCGGTACGGATCGCGATGACAGTCGTCGAGGCCGGCTCGCGCGAGGGTGTTCTATATCAGGTGTCACAGGAAAGCGGATTGGACACCGATGCTCCAAAAATTGACATGACCGCCACGGAGGGAGAGATTCACTCCGATCTCAGCGTCGGTACAGATGTGACACGCGCGAGATCGCTACTGGCCAACAATTGGATTTGTTCGCCAGGCGTGAAGCTTCACGGTGCTGGTTTTATCGTCTCGCGCGTCGAGGCGGAGCATCTTGGGCTTGGTCAGCGAAATGGCTTAGGACAGCACATCCGCGCTTATCGCAACGGGCGCGACCTAATGGGCCGCTCGCGCGGACAGCTGGTTATCGACTTCTTTGGTTTAACCGAGATTGAAGTCCGGCGTCGCTATCCAGAAGCGTATCAGCACTTGCTGGTTACAGTAAAGCCCGAGCGGGATTCCAATAATAGAGCGAGTTACCGTGATAACTGGTGGATTTTCGGCGAACCTCGTAGAGATTTACGCCCAGCGCTCCATGGGATATCGCGCTACATCGTGACTGTTGAAACTGCAAAACATCGCATTTTCCAGTTCTTGGACGCAAGCGTGTTGCCTGACAACAAATTGATTTGTCTAGCGCTCGGTGATTCAGCTTCGCTCGGAATCGTTCACTCGCAAATTCATGCCAGTTGGTATTTAGCAAACGCGGGTATGATCGGCGTTTTTGATCGACCCGCAGTCTATGTGAAAACCTCCAGCTTCGACCCCTTCCCCTTCCCCGACGCCACCCCCGAACAGCGCCAGATCATCGGCGATCTCGCCGAGGAACTCGACGCGACGCGGAAAGAGGTGCTCGCCGAACATACCGACCTGACGCTCACCGGCCTGTACAATCTGCGCGAGAAACTGCGCCAGCACGCCGCCTTTACCGAAGCCGAGCAGGACCAGCGCCGCCGCGGCCGCGTCGACATCATCGCCGAGCTGCACGACCGGATCGATGCCGCCGTCGCCGATGCGTATGGCTGGCCGCGCGACCTCTCCGACGAGGCGATCGTCACCCGCCTCGTCGCGCTCAATGCCGAGCGCCATGCCGAGGAGAAGGCCGGCAAGGTCCGCTGGCTCCGCCCTGATTATCAAATCCCCCGCGCCGGCGTCACCGTGCTCGCGCCCAAAGCGCAGCCCGAACAGATCGAGGCGCTGCTCCCCGCCGCCGCGACGAAGAAGCCCGCTTTCCCGCGCGACGCGATCGGCCAGACCGCCGCCGTCCTTGCCGATCTGCGCGGCGGGGCCGGGCTCACCAGTGCCGAGATCGCGCGCCGCTATGCGCAAGGGTTGAAGGCCGAGCCACGCATTGCCGCCACGCTGTCGGCGCTCGTACGACTCGGGCATGTGGCGGCGGAGGGGGATCGCTACACGCTGCGCCGCGCCGCCTGACCGCCCGGATTAACCGCTGTCCTACACCCCCGCCGCCCGATATCCTCCGCACCGGCCCGCGCCCCAGCCGAAATGGCACCCGGCGCTGGCCCGCTCTTTTACACCGCTGGCTCCCCCACCCCGCCGACGGTGCGACTCCGTGTGACGTTAAGCCCGCTACTGCCCGGGCTCGCACACCCTTCCGGTGGCGTGACGCGTGTAACCTTGTCGTCCCCGCAAGCCTTTGCGAGTGGCACTTTCGCAACTTTTGCCTGCGAACCGCTCGCAACAAAGGGCACCCCGCCGGTTGACGGGATGCCCTTTGCGCGCGCTTGGTCGGCGCTTACTTCTTGTCGTCGTCCTTCACGCCGACGGTCGGCACATCGACCGTCGTCTTCTTGGTGCCCACCACGACTTCCTTCGACTTCAGGTCGACATCGGGCAGATCGCCGCCCTTGGCGCTGACCTTCACGTCGGGCAGCGCGCCGCCCTTGACGTCCGCGCTCCAGAAGCCGGTCGCGAACAACAGGCCGACGACGACCAGTGCGAGCACCACGATAATGCCGATCGTCCGGCCGCCATTGCTGCGGCGCTCCACCACCGTGGTCGTGCCGTCTGCGTTCCGATATTCCGCCATGTTATTACTCCCTCTCGTTATTTCGTTACGATCGGCAAAGCGCGCCGGGCGATGAAAGGTTCCGTATCGGCGTCGGGTTGAGGCGTCGTGCGTGCGCGTGCTTCCCTTTTGCCGCATCCTCGGCTAAGGCGCGCGCTTCACGAAGTGCGCCGCGACGATCGGCTATCCCCAGAGGTTTGTTTGGCAAAAGAAGAACTGCTCGAAATGCGCGGCCAGGTGGTGGAGCTTCTGCCCAACGCCATGTTCCGCGTGAAGCTGGAGAACGACCACGAGATCCTTGGTCACACCGCAGGCAAGATGCGCAAGAACCGCATCCGCGTGCTGGTGGGCGACGAAGTGCTGGTCGAACTGACCCCGTACGATCTGACCAAGGGGCGGATCACGTACCGCTTCAAGTAATCTGCTCCCCGGCGCAGGCCGGGGTCCAGTTGCGGGCGTTTCGTTGGTGAGCGCAGCGCTCGATTACCGTAACCTGCGCGGCTGGGCCCCGGCCTTCGCCGGGGAACCAAGCCCTTGACCCTCATCCTCGCCTCCACCTCCCCCCGCCGCGCCGAGCTCCTCGCGCGGCTCGGCGTGACGCCCGCGTGCATCGCCGCTCCCGATGTCGATGAAAGCCCGCTCAAGGGCGAGGCGCCCCGCGCCTATGTCCAGCGCGTCGCGCTCGCCAAGGCCCATGCCGTCCCCCGCGCCGCCGGGGAGGTCGTGCTGGCCGGCGACACCACGATCGCGCTCGGCCGCCGCATCCTCGGCAAGGCGGAGGACGACGCCACCGTCCGCGCCATGCTCGGCCTGCTCTCGGGCCGCCGCCACCACTGCCTCAGCGCCGTCTGCGTTGTCGCCGCCGATGGCACCGTGCGGCAGCGCCTGTCCGACACGATCGTCGCGTTCAAGCCACTGACCTCCGCCGAGATCGACGGCTATGTCGCGAGTGGCGAGGGGCTGGGCAAGGCCGGCGGCTATGCCATTCAGGGCCGCGCCGAGGCGTTCGTGCGCTTCCTGTCCGGCTCGCATTCGGGCGTTGTCGGCCTCCCGCTGTTCGAAACCCGCGCGCTGTTGCTGGCATCGGGCGTCGCGCTTGGCTGAGTGGCTGTTCGAAGCCGGGATCGGCGAAGCCCGCGCCGCGCTGGTCGAGGACGGCACGATCCTGCAGGCGCGAATCGAGCTGGACCGTCCCGGCCCGCGGATCGGAGCGGTCCTGCCCGCCCGCCTGGTCGAGATCACCGTCAAGGGCCGCGAGGGCCGCGTCAGCTTCGATGGTGGCGAGGCGATGCTCTCGCCGCTGCCCCCCGGCATCACCCAAGGGGCTGCGCTGACGGTCGAACTCATCCGGGAAGCCATCCCCGAACCGGGCCGCGCCAAACTGCCCCGCGCCGCCCCGGCCGATGGCCCACCCCGCGACGGCCCCACGCTGCTGGAGCGAATCACCGCAAGCGGCACCCCCGTCCGACATTGCCTGCCCCACGAATCCGATCACATCGAGGCGGCCGGCTGGTCCGAAGTCCTGGAGGAGGCGCTCACCGGCGACATCGCCTTCGCTGGCCCCACCGGCGGCGCGCTGCGGATGAGCCCCACCCCCGCGATGACGCTGTTCGACGTCGATGGCCATCCCCCGCTCGAGCCGCTCGCGGTCGCCGCCGCACACGCCGTCGCCGCCGCGATCATGCGGCTCGATATCGGCGGGGCGATCGGGGTCGATTTCCCGACGCTGCAAGGCAAGGCGGCGCGCGGCGCGGTCGATGCCGCGATCGACGCCGGGCTGCCGCAACCGTTCGAACGCACCGCGATGAACGGCTTCGGCTTCGTCCAGATCGTCCGCAGGCGAACCCGCGTCTCGCTCCCAGAACTGCTCCGCGCCGATCCGGCAGGTGCCGAGGCCCGTGCGCTGCTTCGCCGAATCGAGCGCACGCCTCCGCCCGTCCCTGCCGTCCACACCGTCAGCGCTCGCGTGGCGAAGGCGCTCCATGCCAATCCGCTCTGGATCGCCGAGCTTGCCCGGCGTACCGGCGTTACCCCTGTGTTCGAGGTACGATGATGGCGCGTTCCAAACCCTGCCCGCTCTGCGGCAAGCCGCCATCGGCCACCCACGCCCCGTTCTGCGGGCAGGGCTGCCGCGATCGCGACCTGATGCAGTGGCTGGGCGAGGGCTATGCGATCCCGGTTTCGACTCCGCCCGGCGAAGAAGAAGATGGGCTGGACACGACGCCAGAGCGTGACTAAGAGGCCGCTCCCCCGGAGTTCTCCGGGTGTGCCCGAGTAGCTCAGTTGGTAGAGCATGCGACTGAAAATCGCAGTGTCGGTGGTTCGAATCCGCCCTCGGGCACCATTCTCCTTACAGACGATGGTGGAGTTTCGGTGATGCGCACGGCCTTCATCACAGGCGGCACGTCGGGCATCGGCGAGGCTGCGGTTCGTGCCTTCGTCGGCTCCGGCTGGCGCGTCGTCACGACCGGTCGCCGCGCCGAGCGGCTAGACGCGTTGCGCGAATCACTCGGTGATTCGCTCCACACCCTCAACATCGATGTTCGAGATCGCGCCGCAATGGATGCCGCGATCTCGGCCCTGCCGGAAGAGTTCGCTGGGATCGATCTGCTGATCAACAATGCCGGTCTCGCGCTCGGGACCGCGCCGGCGCAGCAGAGCAGCCTCGATGATTGGCAGACGATGATCGACACCAACGTGTCGGCGCTGGTCGCGGTCACCCGCACGCTGCTGCCCCGCCTGATCGAGGCGAAGGGCGCGATCATCAACCTGTCCTCGGTTGCGGCGACCTATCCCTACAGCGGCGGCAACGTCTATGCCGGGACCAAGGCGTTCGTGCGGCAATTCTCGCTGGGCTTACGCGCCGACCTGCACGGCACCGGCGTCCGCGTCACCTCGATCGAGCCGGGCATGGTCGAAACCGAATTCACCGTGGTCCGCACCGGCGGCGATCAGGCGGCGTCGGACAAGCTCTATGGCGGCGTCGACCCGATGACCGGCGAAGACATTGCGGCAACCCTGCTGTGGGTCGCCGAACTGCCCGCGCATCTCAACATCAACACGCTGGAACTGATGCCGGTGAACCAGTCCTTTGCGGGCTTCGCGGTGGCGCGGAACTAGAACCGCCCTCCCGCTCTTATCCACCCCGGCGCACGCCGGGGCCCAGTCGCAATGTCCAATGTAACGAAGCGCAAGGCGTTGAACGCAGGTTTCCAACTAGGCCCCGGCGTGCGCCGGGGTGGAAGACTTGAAATCACCGATACCCCGGTTCGTCGAACCACGGCGCAAAGGTATCCCACGCCCCGGCGACCGAATCGGGAAAGACCGCCCCGCGCTTTTCGAGAAAGGCGCTGACGCCCTCCTTGGCATCGGCACTCGCTCCCCGCGCCCAGATCGCGCGGCTTTCGATTTTGTGCGCGTCCATCGGATGCGCCGCGCCTAGCCCAGCGTACAGCATCTTGCGCATCAGCGCGATCGACACCGGCGCGCCGTCGCCAGTCAGGCGTAGCGCCAGCGCGCGGGCGGCGGGGAGCAGGTCGTCGGGCGCGTGGATGCTCCTGACCAAACCGCCGCGCAGCGCCTCGGCCGCATCGAACACCGCGCCCGAATAGCACCATTCCAGCGCCTGCCCGATCCCGACGAGGCGCGGCAGGAACCAGCTCGAACACGCCTCCGGCACGATCCCGCGCCGGCCGAACACGAAGCCGAACCGCGCCGCGTCGCTCGCCAAACGGAAGTCCATCGGCAGCGTCATCGTCGCGCCGACGCCGACCGCGGGGCCGTTGATCGCGCCGATCACCGGCTTCTTGGAGGCGAAGATGCGCAAGGCGAGCAAGCCTCCGCCATCGCGCACCGCCGGATGGGCATAGTCAACACTGCCATCGGCACGCACCGGAGACTCAGCCCCGTTCCACCCGCCGCTCGCGTCATAGTCGAACGTCGCGGCACCACCCGACAGATCGGCCCCTGCGCAGAAGCCGCGCCCCGCCCCGGTGACGATCACCGCCCGCACACCGTCATCGCCGTCGGTCGCGTCGAACGCCGCGATCAGATCGGCCAGCATCGCCGGGTCGAACGCATTGAGCTTGTCGGGCCGATCGAGCGTGATCGTCGCGATCCCCTCTGCGACCTCCAGCCGGATCGTGGTGAAGGCCGGCGTCACGCCGGGCACTTCGCCCCGCTGTCGACCCACGCCTTGGTCAGCGCGCCGAACTGCACCTGCGTCCCCGGCGCTGGCGTGCGGCCGAGGCCGGGATGCCAGCCCCAGCCGACCAGTTCGTCCTTGCCGTTATGCTCGATCAGATCGGCCAGCGACTTGCCGCCGTTGCGCGCACGATCCTTGATCTGGACGCAGATTTGAGCGAGCGACTTACCCTCCCACGCCATCGACGCGGGCGCGAGCGCCCAGTGCGGCGCGCCGGGCACGCTGCCGGTGCCGTTGGCGAACTTCACGTTCGCAGTGCCGTGACAGGTCGCGCATTCCAGGCCGGGCGCGCCATGCCCGTCGGCCCCGCGGATCACCGGCGGATTGTGCGGCGTCATCGCCTCGCCCTGGTTGGGCCGGTCGCTGCGCGGGTGGCAGTTGAGGCAGCGCGGCGACTGGATCACCTTGCCCATTTCCCCGAACAACGCGACCGAGCGCTTGGCCGGATCGGCGATCGAGGCGAAGGCTTCGGGGTCCTTCAGGGTCGCGGGTGCGGGGCCCGCGGGCCGAGCGACAAGCGCCACAGGCAGGGCCAGCGCGGCTACGATCAAGGCGAGCGTGTTGCCGCGCATCATACGTTCTCCGAATGGGCGAAGGGCAGTCGCGTGACAACCTTGCCGGTCAGCTTGCGCCAGGCATTGGCGACGGCGGGCGCGATCGGGGGAAGTCCGGGTTCGCCGATCCCGGTCGGGTTTGCGGTCGATGTCATGATCGCGACCTCGACCTCCGGCATCTCGCCGATCCGAAGCGAGCGGTAGCTGTCGAAGTTCGATTGCTCGACCACCCCGCCCTCACCCAGCGTAATCTCGGCATAGAGCGCATGGCCCAGGCCGAAGCCGACCCCGCCCTCGATCTGCGCGCGAATCACGTTCGGATTGATCGGCACCCCGCAATCGACCGCGGCCCACACCTTGTGGACGCGCGGCAGCTTGTCGGCACCCACCGACACCTCGGCGATCTGCGCGACATACGACCCGAAACTCTTGTGGAAAGCGACGCCGCGCGCGCGCCCGGTTTTGGCCGACAACCCGCCCGCCAGTTCGGCCACGCGCTTCAGCACTGCCTTGGCGCGATCGTCCTTCATGATCGCGATGCGCCCGGTGATCGGATCCTGCTTGCCCAGTTCAAACAGCCGGTCGAGGAACGTCTCCATCACATAGGCGGTGTGGGTGTTGCCGACCGAGCGCCACCACAAAGTGGGCACGCCGTTCTTCAGCTCGTTCGCGCCGACGCGGATCGCCGGGAAGGCGTAGGCGCTGCCCGTCAGCCCCTCGACCATCGCCTCGTCGAACTTGGCGCTGGGGTTGAAGAAGCCCGTGCCGCGCATGAAGGATTGCCCGGCAACGACCGCGTCGAGCCCGACGATCTTGCCCTTGGCATCGACGCCGCCCTTGATCGTGTGGACGATCAACGGACGATAGCGCCCGCCGCGAATGTCATTCTCCCGCGTCCAGACGTGCTTCACCGGCGTGGTGCCGCCAAAAGCCTTGGTCGCCATCGCCGCCTCGACCGCATTGTCCATGGCCGGCGTCGCACGGCGCCCGAAGCTGCCCCCGGCATATTGCTCGTGCAACGTCATGCCCTCGAACGGCACGCCGAGCACCTTCGACACTGCCGTCGTATCACCGACCTGGAACTGGCTGCCGGCGTAGAAATCGGCGCCGCCCGCCTTGGGTTCGATGACCGCATCCATCGTCTCCATCGGCGCGTGTGCCAGGAACGGGAAGACATAGGTCGCCTCGATCCGCTTGGCTGCGGCGGCGAGTGCTGCGGCGACATTCCCCTCAGCCTCGCATTCGACGCCAGGCGTGGCGGCGGCAGCGATGTATTGCTTGACCATCGTCTCGGACGAACGGGTTTCGGCCTTGGACAGATCCCAATCGACCTTCAGCGCGGCGCGACCCTTCATCGCCGCGAACGTATCCTTGGCATAGACGACGACGCCCTGCGGGATCGTCTTGACCGCGACCACGCCGGGGATGGCGAGTGCGGCCGAATCGTCGACCTTGGCGACCGTGCCGCCGAAGGCTGGGGCATGTTCGATCACGCTGACGACCATGCCGGGACGCTGCACATCCATCGTGAATTGCGCGGTTCCGTTGGTCTTGACAAGGCTGTCGAGCTTGGGCGTGTCGCGGCCGATCAGCGTCCACTCAGCGGGCGTCTTGAGCGTCGGCTTCTCAGGCACCGGCATCGTCGCGGCGGTCGCGGCCAGTTGGCCGAAAGTGGCGGATTTGGCACCGTGGCTGACGACACCCTTGGCGACTTTCACCTCGGCGGCGGGGACGCCCCAGGTCTTGGCGGCAGCGGCGACCAGCATCGCGCGGGCCGAGGCGCCAGCGTTACGCATCTGCATCCAGCTATTCGACATCGCGGTCGAACCGCCCGTGCCCATCGTGCCGAAGGCGAGGTTCTTGTAGAGCGGGTCGTTGGCGGGCGCGAAGGCAATCCGCATCTGATCCCAATCGGCGTCGAGCTCGTCCGCCACGATCGTCGACAGGCCGGTTGCCGGACCCTGGCCGAATTCGACATGCTTGACGATCACGGTGACGGTGTTGTCGCTGGCGATCCGCACGAAGGCGTTGGGCGCGAACGGTGCGGTCTCGCCCGTGGGAGCGGCCTTGGCCGCCGCCTTGCCCATCGGCAGCGCGAGGCCGATGACGAGGCCGGAGCCAGCGAGGAAGTCGCGGCGTGAAGCGGGGGCGTTCATGCGGCCGCTCCCGCGGTCTTCGCCGCATCCTTGATCGCCTGGCGAATGCGGACATAGGTCGCGCAGCGGCAGATGTTGCCGGCCATGCCGTGGTCGATATCGGCGTCGGTCGGATTGGGCTTGGCGGCGAGCAAGCCGATCGCCGACATCACTTGCCCCGATTGACAGAAACCGCATTGCGGCACGTCGATTGCGACCCACGCCGCCTTCACCGCCTCGGCGGTCTTGCCGGTCGCGCCCTCGATCGTCGTCACGCTGCGCCCGGCAACGGTCGAGATCGGCGTTACACAGGAACGACGGTTCTTGCCGTCGAGATGCACCGTGCACGCCCCGCATTGCGCGATGCCGCAGCCATATTTCGTGCCGGTCAGATTGAGGTGATCGCGCAGCACCCACAGCAGCGGCGTGTCGGGGTCTCCCTCGAACCGGGCAGGCGCCCCGTTGAGCGTAAATTCGGTCGCCATCTGCGCGTCTCCCTGTCGCTGCCCAAATACGCCCCGACCGGCTCCTGACGCAACCGAAAGGTAGTGTATTGCAACGGATATAGCGGGCGTAACCGGATTTTAGGGTGCCACGGCGCACAAGGCGCGCGTTGATCCCAATTCAGGCCATGCCACGCTATGCGCTATCCCTTGATCGCCCCCAATCCGCCCCGGCTCAGCGAACAGGTCGAGGCATTGCGCCGCGTCGAGCAATCGGGCGTGTTCAGCAACAACGGTCCCGAAGTCCGCGCGTTCGAAGCGGAGGCGACGGTGAAGCTGTTCGGCGACCAAGGAGCCTGTCTCGCCGTTGGCAATGCGACGCTCGGCCTGATGATTGCCTTGCGCGAAGCGGCGGGCGAGAACCCGCAGGGCCGCTATGCACTGATACCCGCGCTCACCTTTGCCGCGACCGCGCAGGCCGCGCTGTGGGCTGGCCTCACCCCGCTGATCTGCGACATCGACCCGGCAAGCTGGACCGCGTGTCCCCAGGCCGAGGAACGCGCGCTGCGCGATTATGGCGACCGCATCGCGGTGGTCCTGCCTTACGCCACCTTCGGCACCGCGATCGATCTCGACCGCTACGCCTGGTTGCAGCGTGAGCATAATGTCGGGGTGGTGATCGACGCCGCCGCCTCGCTCGGCACGCTCGATGAAAGCGGCGCGGGCTTCGGTACTGGTGCCCCCTTCGCCACGGTCTATTCGATGCACGCGACCAAGACCTTCGCGGTCGCCGAGGGCGGGCTGATCCATTCGGGCGACACCCGCCTTATCGATCGCCTGCGCGCGATGACCAATTTCGGATTCGAGGCCGGGCGCAGCGCAACGCTGCCCGGCATCAACGCCAAGCTGCCCGAGGTGATCGCGGTGATGGCGCGCGAGAAGCTCGCCGAAATCGATGCGGTATGCGACCACCGCGCCGCGCTGGAGGCAGCGTATCGCGCCGAGCTCAAGGGCGTGTTGTTCCAGGCGGGCGAAGGCCAGCGCCGCGCCAGCCAGTTCATGCCCGTGCTCCTGCCCGAGGGGATGGCGCACCGCCGCGACGCGATTGCCGCCGCGCTGGAGGCCGAGGGCATCGGATCGGGCCGCTATTTCAGCCCGCATCTGGGCGAACAGCCGCTGTTCCGCCGCGCCGCCACGATCCTGCCGACGCCAGCCGCCGACGATGTCGCTGGCCGGTCGCTGTCGCTGCCGATCACCGACGCGATGTCGGTCGCCGACGTCGAGGTCATCGCCGAGGCGTTCAACCGCATCCTCGTCGCCGAAACCCGCGCGCCCGCCCGTCCGCGCAGCAATCCGATCGCCTCGCTGCTGATCGTCGGCGGCGGCCCGGCCGGCACCGCGATGCTCACCGCCGCGAGCAAGCGCGGGCGACTGGCCGAACTCGCTGCTTCGGGTCTGGTCATCGCCGAACGCGACGACACGCTCGGCGAGGGGCGGATCGGGCGCTATGCGATCACGTCGGATTCCACCGCCGAGACCTTCCTCAGCGCGGTGAAGGACAATCCGCATCCCGAACTGGCGGCGGTGGCCGATCACCCGACCGGTCGCGCCGTCGGCGAATATGTCGGCGCGCTCGGCGTGCCCCTGGTCGAGGCCGGACCGTTCGTCCGCGAAACCGGCGCGCGGCTGCACGCGCTCGTCACGCAAAGCGGCGGGACGGTGCTGACCGGATATGAAGTGCTCCACACCACGCGCACCGGCGGCGGCCTGTGGTCGAGCCGCCTGCGCCGCCGCGCCGACGGGCAGGAATTCGACCAGCTGTCGCAAGCCGTGCTGATCGCGACCGGCGGGCACCAACCGCTCGACCGCTTGGCCGGTCAGCGCGTCGGCGGCGTATCGCTGGTGCAAGAGGTCGGCGACCGGCTGATGCAGTCGGACGAGGCGCTGGCGGTCGGCGGACCCGAAAAGATCGTCGATCTCCTCTCCGCCAAGCGCAATCCCAAGATCGTGGTGATCGGCGGATCGACCAGCGCGATCGCGACGATCGTGCTGCTGCTGAAGAATCGCGATATTCCCTATGGCGCAGGCGCGATCACGCTACTGCACCGCCGTCCGCTCCGCCCCTTCTACCCAAGCGCTGAGGCGGCGTTGGCCGAAGGGTTCACCGATTTCGGCCCCGACGACATCTGCCCCGTCAGCGGCTTCGTCTATCGCCTCGCCGGGTTCCGGCTGGAGGCGCGCGATCTGGTGCTGCGCCAGCTTCGCGTCGATGGCCGCGTGCCCGATCCGCGCGTCGCAATTCACCAGGTGCAAGGTCAGGACGATCCGGTCGCGCGCGCGCATCTTGCCGAGGCGGATCTCGTCATCGCCGCGCTCGGCTATCGCCCGCGCGCGCTCCCGGTGCGCGATGCGTCGGGCAATGCAATCGCACTTGCCGCGCATGGTGGCGGCGCGATGGTCGATCGGCATTGCCGCGTGATGGACGCGAGCGGCGCGGCGATCCCCGGCCTCTACGGCATCGGCCTTGCCGCCGGGTTCGTGCCCTGGGGCAAATTGGGCGGGGAGAAAAGCTTCTCGGGCCAAGCCAACGGCCTGTGGCAATGGCAGAACGATGTCGGCGCGATGATCGTCGATCAGGTGCTGGGCGACGCGGCGCGAGCCGTCGCGTGACGGCGCCTACGGTCAGCGTCCTGATCGCGACCTACAACGGCGCGGCGCTGGTCGGCGAGACGATCGCGTCTTTGCAGGCGCAGAGCTTCACCGACTTCGAGGTGATCGTGGTCGACGATTGTTCGACCGACGACACCGTCGCGGTGATCGAAGCCTTCGCCGATCCGCGCATCCGCGTGATCCGCGCCCCCGTAAATCGCCGCGTCGTGCTGACCCGCAACGCCGCCTTTGCCGAGGCGCGCGGACGCTACATCGCCGCGCTCGATCATGACGATTTGTGCCACCCGAAGCGCTTCGCGCGGCAGGTCGCCTATCTCGACGAACATCCCGAAATCGTGCTCGTTGGCACCGCCGCCAATGTGCTGTCCGACGGCGCGATCCTGCCCTCCTCGCTTGCCCCGCTATCGACGCCGCCGGTGATCGAATGGCTGCTGCGGATCGAAAATCCGCTGGTCTGGTCCTCGGTGATGATGCGCGCCGATGCCGCGCGGCGGCTGGATCCGTTCCAGCGTCCCGAACTCGTCTATGCCGAGGATTTCGATCTCTACCACCGGATCAGCGCTTTCGGCGGGGTCGCGCGGCTCGACGACGAACTGATGACCTATCGTCGCCACGGCGGCGGCGCGTCGCAGGTTCAGGCCGAGACGATGCGCAACCATGCCCGCGACGTGCTGGCCGGCGTCTATGCCCCGCTGTTCGGCGATGCCGCCGCGGACACCGCAACGCTGATCGTCCGCCATGTGATGGGCCAGCAGCCAGTGCCCGACCGCGCGACGCTGGCGGCGGTGGGCGATGCGCTGGTCCGGCTGCAGGACGATTTTTTGAAGCGCCACCACCCCGACCCGGAAAGCCGCAGCCTGATCCGCTGGGAAACCGCGCGGCGCTGGGCGCGGATCGGGCGGGCTGGACTGCGCACCGGCGCGCTCAGCCTGGGGGACGCAACAGCGGTACGGCCCGACCATCTCGGGCTTGGCTATGCCGGGATCGAGGAACTCGTCCTTTCCCGCATCGTCGGCAGCGTGCGCGCCGCGCAGCGCCGCCTCGCCAAGCGCGACGCGGCCTGACCAAGCCGCATGGACACCGCCCGGTGCCGGGCGGTACAGCCCGATCGTACCTCCACGATCGGGAACACAGCCTTGACCTATCCTCAGCGCAGCATCGGGCCGTTCACCGTCTCGGCGATCGGGTTCGGCTGCATGAACCTCAGCCACGCCTATGGCACGCCGCCCGACGAGGCGACCGCTATCACCGTGCTCAACACCGCGCTCGACCTTGGCTGCACGCTGCTCGACACCGCGGCGCTGTATGGCGGGGGCAATAACGAACGGCTGCTCGCCAAGGCGGTGATGCACCGCCGCGCGGAGTTCACGCTGGCCAGCAAATGCGTGCTCGACATGTACGACGGGAAGCGCGGCCTCGACGGGTCACCCGCCGCGATCACCCGCACGGTCGAGGGTTCGCTCGCCCGGCTGGGAACCGATCATATCGACCTCGTCTATCTCCACCGGCTCGACAAGCGCGTCGCGATCGAGGAGTCGGTCGGCGCGCTGGTGCGGTTGAAGGAAGCGGGGAAGATCGGCGCGATCGGCCTGTCCGAAATGTCGGCGGCGACGATCCGCCGCGCGCATGCCCTCCACCCGATCGCCGCGGTGCAGACCGAATATTCGCCCGCCGTGCGCAATCCGGAGGTTGCCGTGCTGGAGACGTGTCGGGAACTCGGCGTCGGCTTCGTCGCCTTCTCGCCAGTGGCGCGCGGACTGCTCGCCGGCGCAGTGCGCGACGACGCCTATGAGGCGGGCGACATCCGCGCGATGATGCCGCGGTTCACGGCGCCCTTGCTGGCGAAGAACCTCGAAATCGTCGCGCGCTTCGATGCGATCGCCGCGGACGCGGGGCTCACCCCGGCGCAGCTCGCGCTCGGCTGGGTCTTGGCGCAGGGCGACACGATCGTGCCGATCCCCGGCACGCGCAGCGTCGCGCATCTAACTGAAAATATGGCTGCCGCGAACAAGCCGCTGGGCCAAGACGTGCTGGCGGCGGTCGATGCTTTGTTCCCGCCCAACGCACTCGAGGGCGCGCGTTATCCCGCGCTGATGCAGGCGCAGATCGACACCGAAACGCTGCCCGGCGAAACGCTCGCCTGAGGGGACAAAAACCGTGCGCGAGATAAACTTCGACGGCCTCGTCGGCCCCAGCCACAACTACGCCGGGCTCTCCTTCGGCAATCTCGCCGCCACGAACAACGCCGGTGCCGTCTCCGCGCCCCGAGCCGCCGCGTTGCAGGGTATCGCTAAGATGCGCCACATGCTCGACTTGGGGCTGACGCAGGGGCTTTTCCTGCCGCACGATCGCCCCGCCGTCGGCTGGCTGCGCGAACTGGGTTTCTCCGGGGACGATGACGCGGTGCTCGCCGCCGCCTGGGCCGCCGATCCGACGCTGATCGCGACGGTCAGCTCCGCCTCGCCGATGTGGACCGCCAATGCCGCGACCGTATCGCCCGCGCCGGATACGGCGGACGAGCGCTGCCACCTTTCGGTCGCCAACCTGTCGACGATGCCGCACCGGAGCATCGAGCATCCGCAGACCGTGCGGCAACTCCGCCTGGCGTTCGGCGATCCCGCGCATTTCGCAGTGCATGACGCGCTCCCTGCGGCACTCGGTGACGAGGGTGCGGCCAACCACATGCGCATGGCCCCGCGCCACGGCGCGCGCGGTATCGAGCTGTTCGTCTATGGCGAGCGCAGCGCCAGCGGATTTCCCGCGCGCCAGCATCGCAGCGCCAGCGCGGCGGTGGCGCGCCGCCACGGGCTCGATCCGGCCGACGTGCTGCTCGTCCAACAAAGCGTCGCGGCGATTGCGGCGGGTGCGTTCCACAACGATGTCGTCGCCGTCGCGAACGAAACCGTGCTATTTACCCACGAACAGGCGTTCGAGGATCCCGCCGACGTGTACGCCTTCATCCGCGCGCGCCTGCCCGAGGCGGTGATCGTCGAGGTGCCCGCCGTCCGCGTGTCGCTGGCGGCGGCGATCAAATCCTACCTGTTCAACTCGCAGCTCGTCACGCTGCCCGATGGGACGATGGCGCTGATCGTGCCGGGCGAATGTCGCGAGACGCCCGAGGTATGGGCCTGGCTGCAGGAGACGATCGCGGGCAACGGCCCGATCCGCCGGGTCGAGGTGATGAGCTTACGCGAATCGATGCGCAACGGTGGCGGCCCGGCGTGCCTGCGGTTGCGCGTAGTGGTGGACGACGCAGCGCACGCCGCGATCGATCCGCGCTTCCTGCTCGATCCGGCGAAATGCGACCGGCTGGCCGCGCTGATTGAACGGCATTGGCCGGAGTCGATCGCCCCCGCAGATCTCGGCGATCCGGCACTGTGGCGGCAGTGCGGCACCGCACGGGCGGCGTTGCTCGAGACGCTTGGCTTTGCAGCCGACGAAGTGTGACGCTACCGCATCAGTCCGGCTGAACGCAGCGCCGCTTCGATCGTCGTCTGTACATTCGGCATCGCAGGTGCCGCCGCCGCAGTCGCCGCCGCCCGCGGCCGCTCCGCGCCATCAAGCAAGCCCCAGCCCTGCGCGATCTGCCAGGTCGAGGAAATGCCGACGTCGAGCATGTGCGGCATGGCAGCACCGCACGCCGTCGCACCTTGCGTGCCGACCGGCGCACCATGCCCCATCCCAACGACGCGATGCTCCTCGATCAGCGCTGAGCCGTCAGCCGCACGCCAGACGCGGCTACGCAGCTTGCCGCTGACCTCCACATCGCCCGGTCCATCCGCACCGTGTAGCGCGCGCCACTGTCCGACGATCCGGTCGGCATTGACCGGCACCACCACCGGATCGGCGTCGCCATGCCACACGCTCACCCGCGGCCACGGTCCGCGATGTGACGAGGCCGTGCGCACTGCCGTCGCATAGGCCAGGTCATTGAGGTGCCCCACCCCCCGCATCCGATCAAGCGCCTGCGGCATAGTCGCCGCCGCACCATAAGGCAGCCCGGCGATGATTGCACCGCCGCGAAACAGCTCGGGATAAGTCGCGAGCATGACCGATGTCATCGCCCCACCCGCCGACAGGCCCGTCACGAAAATGCGTGTAGGATCGATCAGGAAGCGGTCGACCATCGCCGCGATCATCTGGCGGATCGACGCCGCCTCGCCCGCATCGCGCCGCGTATCCTCGGGCAGAAACCAGTTGAAGCAGAGGTTCGGGTTGTTCGAGCGCGTCTGCTCGGCGAACAGCAAGGCAAAGCCGAAACGCTCGGCCAGATCGGACCAGCCGGACCCAACGTCATAGGATACAGCGTCCTGCGTACAGCCGTGCAGCACGACGACCAGCGGCATTGCCACCGCGCCGTCGGGAACGAACGACCAGCCGGTCAACGCGCCAGGATTTGCCCCGAAATCGCCAAGCGCACGCAGCCGACTGGGCCCGGCCGGCGCGATCCCCGCCAACCCCGCAGATTGCGCACGCGAAAGACGCGCGATCGTATCGCTGATGGACCGCATGACCTTACTCCGGCAGCGGGAACATCATGCTGCACTGCAACAAATGGCACTTGCGGACCGCGGTTACAAGACGCAGGCCCGCGTCGTGCTCAGCGTGCTTCGAGCACCGTCCGGATCTTCGCGGCCAGCGCCTCCAGGCTGAACGGCTTGCCGATCAGATCGACCCCTTCATCCAGCGTGCCATTATGCACGACCGCGTTGCGGGTATAGCCGGTAGTGAACAGGATCTTGAGATCGGGACGCAGCACTCGCGCCGCCTCGGCCAGTTTCGCCCCGTTCATCTCGGGCATCACCACGTCGGTGAACATCAGCACGATTTCGGGATGCTCTTCTAGCACGCGGAGCGCACGCGCCGCCGATTCGGCTTCGAGCACATGATAGCCGAGTTCGGTCAGCGCATCGACGCTGAACTGCCGCACGCCCGGCTCGTCTTCGACGACGAGGATCACTTCGCGATCGTCGCCGCGCGCCAATTCGTGCGCTGCGGCCCGCGCTTGATCATCCTGCGCGCCCCCGAGCAGGCGCGGCAGATAGAGCTTTATCGTCGTGCCAAGCCCTTGCTCGGTATAGATCTTCACATGCCCGCCGGACTGCTTGATGAAGCCATAGACCTGGCTGAGGCCAAGGCCCGTCCCCTTGCCGACCGGCTTGGTGGTGAAGAACGGGTCGAACGCCTTTTCGACCACTTCGGGGGGCATACCGCTGCCGGTATCGGTCACCGCGATCAGCACATATTGCCCCGCCGTGACGCCGAGATTGGCGGCCGCATAGCGCTCGTCGAGATGCGCATTCTGTGTCTCGATGGTGAGGTGCCCGCCGTCGGGCATTGCATCGCGCGCGTTGACCGCGAGATTGAGCAGGATGTTCTCGAGTTGATTGGGGTCGGCATGCGTCCGCCACAATCCGCCCGCCAGCACGGTTTCGAGCTGCACGTCGGCCCCCAGCGAATGCCGCAGCAGGTCGGACATGCCGGCGACGAGCTTGTTGGCGTCGATCGCTTCGGGCTGCAGCGGCTGCTGACGCGAGAAGGCGAGCAGGCGCTGCGTCAGCAGCGCCGCACGCCGGGCAGCATCGGTCGCCGCATCGATGTAACGCCGCGCCCGCGCGTCCTCTTCCGGCACACGCCGCGCCAGCAATTCGAGCGAGCCCATCACCACCGCGAGCATATTGTTGAAATCGTGCGCGATTCCGCCGGTCAGTTGCCCCACCGCTTCCATCTTCTGGCTCTGCCGCAACGCCTCCTGGGCATTGGCCAGTTCCGCAGCGGCAGCGCGTTCGCCGGTCACGTCGCGCGCGCTCGCGTAGATCAGGCCGTCCTCCACGGTCGACACCCAGGAAAGATAGCGCACCCCGCCATCGCGGTGGCGATAACGATTGACGAAGCCTTGCAGCGCCTGGTCGGCGACTCGGTTCAGCACCGCCATGGTCGGCGCGACATCCTCGGGTACCACGAAATCGAACAGCGATCGCCCGATCCATTCCTCCGGTGCATAACCAAGGATCGACGTCACCGACGGGCTGACTGCGCGAAACACACCCGCACTATCGACGATGATGATCAGATCCTGCGAATTGCGCCACACGCGGTCGCGGTCGGCGGTGCGCCGCGCGACTTCCTGTTCCAGCGTGGCGTTGAGGCTGACCAGCGCGGCGGCCGTGGATTTGTGGTCCTCGATATCGGTGTTGGTGCCGATCCAGCGCGTGATGACGCGCTCCGCATTCCAGATCGGCAGCGCGCGCGAGATGTGCCAACGATATGCCCCGTCGGCGCGGCGCAGGCGGAACTCGGCTTCATAGTGTACGCCCGTCGCCAGCGACTTGCTCCACTTCGCGCTGGCAACGGCGAGGTCGTCCGGATGCACCATCACCGTCCAACCCGTTCCGTCGAGCGTCCCCGGCGCGAGGCCGCTATACTCATACACTTGCTGGTTGAACCAATCGAGGCTGCCATCGGGTTGCGCTGCCCAAACCTGATTGGGCATCGCCTGTGCGAAGGTACGGAATTCCGCCTCGCTCGCGGCGAGTGCCGCCTCCGCCTTGTGCTGTGCGGTCACGTCGGTGTTGGTGCCGAACCAGCGCACTACTTTTCCGTCGGCATTCCTAAGCGGCGTGATGCGCGTCAGAAACGGGCGAAAGACACCGTCCGCGCCCTTCAACGGGAAGGTCATCTCGAACGCTTCGCCGGTCGCGATCGAGCTCGTCCAGCGCTCCATGACAGCGGGCAGAATTGCGGGATCGTGCACCGCCCGCCAACCCCAGCCCGACATCGCCTCCGGCGTACTGCCACAATAATCGTGCCAGCGGCGGTTGTACCATCCGATCGACCCGTCGCCGTCGGCGATCCAGCACAGCGCCGGGAGGTTCTCGGTCAGCAAGCGCAGCTCGGCCTCGTCCGGGCACGCCGCCACCACCGCCGCCAGCGTCAGCTCGGTCGGTGCGACCTTGCGCCAATAGGCATCTGCAAAGTCGACGCCGGTGAGATCCTCTGGTGGCAACGTCTCACTCCCTTTCCCGGTGCCGGGTGCTTGCGAAGCGTTTGCACGGCATAACCGTCAAGGCAATCCGCGGTTGCGCGGCGGCGTACGGGATCAGCGGGGCGCGCGCGTATGTCGACCGTAGACGAATTCGAACACAGGTGTCGCCATCACCGTCGTCACGATCGCCATCAACACCAGCATCGCGAACAGCGTCGGGCCGATGATGCCTTTCTGCAGCCCGATATTGATGATGATCAGCTCCATCAGCCCGCGCGAGTTCATCAGCGCGCCGATGCCCAGCGCGGTACGATTGTCCTCACCGGAAAGCCGCGCCGCGAGATAGCAGGCACCACCCTTCGCCACGATGGAGGCGATAAGGATAAGCAAGGCGGTGAGCAGCAACGACCCCGAATTGACCATGTCGAGCCGCGTATTCAACCCCGAATAGGTGAAGAACATCGGCAGCAGCAGCACGACCGCAAGCGGCTCGACCGTGCGCTGTATCTCGCTGGTCAGCCGCCCGCGCGGCATCACCACGCCCATGATGAACCCGCCGAAAATCGCGTGAATGCCGACCGCGTCCATCAGCAACGCCGAGGTGCAAAAGGCGATCAGCACGATAGCCAGCGCGAAATGACTGATGCTCCCCTCGCGCTCGACTCGCCGTCCCAGCGGCGCGAGCAGCCGCGGGCCAAGCAGCAGCACCAGCGCCGCCCATACCACGCCGCCGCCGATCGCCAGGATCGCGACGCCCGGCCCGCCGCCGAAGGTCGCCAGCACCAGCGCGAGCACGCACCACGACACCGCGTCGTCGAACGCCCCCGCCGTCAGCGCGAGCGTGCCCAGCGCGCTATCGCCCAGCCCCCGCTCGGTGATGATCCGCGCGAGCATCGGAAACGCCGTCAGCGCGATGCACGCGCCCAGGAACAGCGTGGCATTTGCCTGACTGATGCCCGGCGCGAACAATCCGGGCAGGCCGAGCAGCAGCGGTGTCAATAGCACCGCTACGCCGAACGGCGCGGCGATCCCCGCCACCGACACGATCGACGCGCTCTTCGCCTTGGCGCGGAAATGATCGGTGCGCAGCGTCGTGCCGACCAGGAACATGTAAAGCCCGACGCCCAATTGCGAACCGGCATAAAGCACGTTGCGCGTCTCCTTCGGGAAGATCGCGCCCTGCAGTTCGGGAAAGACCAGCCCGAGCAGCGACGGGCCGAGCACCACGCCCGCAATCATCTCACCCACAACTTGCGGCTGCCCAAGGAAGCGCTTCCCGATCCAACCGACGATCCGGCACGCGACCAGGATTATGGCAAGCTGCAGGAAAAAATGGATACTGATATCGCCGGGCGCATAGCTGGTCGCCGTCGCCGGGGCGGCCGGGCCGTGGCCGCCCAGCACCCCGCCCGCCGTCTTCCCCAAACTGTCGATCCAATCCTGCATTCGCTTCTATGCCCCCATGCGGCCGGTGCAGACGGCCGATGTCGCGCATAAAGCCGCGGCGCGGCTACAGATAGCCGAATCGGCGCATCACCCCTTCATGATCGGCGACGATGCGCGCCGCCTGATCCGGGTCAAGCACATCGCGCCAGCCGCCGCTGCGACCAGTATGGAAAAAGCGTTCGGCCGACGCCGGTTTTTGGCGAAAGCCGCTGCGCGCCTCTTCGTCCGCCAGCCGCTCGAAGCGCGTCGCCGCCACCGCGCCTGCGATCGCCGACGGCGTGGCATCCCAGCCCAGATGCACCACCACCCGCGCCAGCGTTGCGGGCAGATCGGCGTGCATGTCTTCATACCGAATGACCAACGGATCGAGCCCCGACTCGTCGACCCAGCTCAGCACATGATCGGACCAGTTGCCGAGGCGCTGCGATATCCCGCCGCCGATACGGTCGGCAGGCGGCTGCAACCGCGCCGCGCGATCCGCCATGAATTGAACCGCCCAGTCGATCGATCGCCCCATAAAACGCGCCCAGGATACCGCCACGTCGCGCGGATCCCGCACGATGTAGAGTGCCGCGCGCGTATGGTGCCGGTCGAATACCGCACGTCCTTCAGGGGTGCGGAACCAGCAATCATGCACCTTGCACAGTTCATCCGGCCCGCCCGCGCCGAAATGCGCATCGTGAAATGCCGGACGCAGGGCCTCGATTTCGGCCTCGGTCATGCTGCCGCTATCGGCCTCCAGCACGCCGTCGAACAGATGCCGCCCGATCGGCATCCGCGCATAAGTGCTCAAATCGGACAATGCGACCGGGCCACCGTGCTCCTGCAGCGATTTAAGCAAGAGCCGCAGCCACGTATTTCCCGATTTCGGGTAGGAGGCCAGCCAGATCGCCCGGCCGCGCGTCGCGGAACCGGCACTCACCGCGCCGCCCGGACCGTATCGACGACATCGTCGATCAGCGTATCGAGCGCGCCGAACTCGAACGGTCGATCGAGCGTGTAGTGTAGCGGAAACGCCGCCGCCGCCGCCGCCACCCGCGCCATCGCCGCAGGCACGCCGATCATGCCAGTCAGCGACCGCCATCGATAGACCTGACGCCGGAACTGCTCGACCGCGTGACGGCCGCGCAGCCGCGTGAAGCGGGGCCCGGCATCACCCGGATCGAGCGCCCGAAGATGCAGGATCGCCCCCGGGACGACCGCCTCCGGCGCCGGAGCAGCGTGCAGCGATCGGCTGAATTTCTCCAATCCCACGCGGCACCGCTCCACTTCGTTCGGCGGCCAGCCGGCATTGGCAAGCGCATCGCCCCACAGGCGGATTCGCCGCAGGCTCGGCAGCACGCGCGCGCCCGTGCCCTCGATCGCGATCGGGGAGACATCGTCGGACAGCACCGGAAATCCGCGCCGCGCAAAGGCATCGGCCAAGGTGGACTTGCCCGACCCGGATGCACCTGCAAAGCAAATCGCCGTGCCGTCGATAATCACGCTCCCCGCGTGCAGCGGCAACACGCCGCGCTGATGGCACAGAAATCCCAGGCCACTTCCCAAGAGAAACAGGCGGATTTCGGAGTCCGCCACGCCGGGCCGCGGCGCGACCGTGATTCGCGCGCCCTCCTCGACCAGGAAATCCGCCACCGAATTGATCGCGAAGCGCGCGCGTCCCGCAGCATCGATTTGCACGAGCGCGGTTTCCAAGACCGGCTCCGCCATCGCAGGCACCGCCCCAAAGGCGATCGTCACGTCGGGCGCGCGCGCGTCGCCACTCCAGTGCGACAGATCCGGCAGCGGAAGCGCACTCGCGACGCGCCAGCCGCACAGCGCATAATCGCCCCTCGCTTCACTCATTGCCGCGCTCAAATTGTCGCAGGAATCCGCCCATCGCGATTCCCCGGCTGAGCGCATGGGCGTACAATTGCTTGCTGCCCCGCCCAGCCTCGGCATCCTTCGGCCAGGTGTCGAGGAGTGCCCGCATCCGTGCCACGTCGACGACGCGCGATGCCAATGGCGACCGGCCGATGCGATCGATCGCCGCCGCCATGTCATCGCGGCGTGGCGTCAGGACGGCATACCATTCCGGGCATTGCAGCCCGCGCCGCGTTTCAGCGAGCAGGGCGGCCGGCAGCCGATCGGCGAGCACGCGCCGCGCCAGCCAGCGGTCCTGACCGTCCCGCCAGAACTGGTCGTTCGGCGTGCCGAGCGTGAATTCGACAAGACGCCGATCGGCATAAGGATCAAGGCCGGGCACACCGCCGCGGCGGCGCCCGCCACCGGCAAGATCGTGGACGATCTGGCCCTGCAGCGCGCGAAGCCGGCGCTGGGGAACTGTTAGCTGCGCGGGTGCCTCGAACGGCAGGTCATGGTCATGATCGCGCGCATGCCGCTCATAAGCCAGCGTATGCAGGAACTCTTCCGAAACGACGCTATAGTCCGCCCAAGGCATCCGCCCCCCCGCTCGCCATCGCCGCTGCGCTCGCAGCAGCGCGCGGGGCACGAACGGCCGGATCAACTGCGCCGCCAGAACCCGACCGAGCGGACGCCGCTCGCTCGCGGCGGTGCGCCGCGCGGCGTGCCATGCCCCGACCAGGCGTCCGGCGCGAACATCGTCAGCGATCGTCGGAAGCCCTTCCCAGGATAGGGTGATGTTGCCGCACCCGCCGTTCAATACCAAGTCGATGCCGCACGCTTCGACCTTATTGATCAGCGGCTGGAACCACAGGGCGTTCACGCTCGCCATGCGCGGGGCGGCGAACTCGGCGCCTTCGCGCTCGGCATCGATGGTGGGCACATCCGCACAATCGTCCCGAACGATCGTCAGGTCGATGTTGGGGTACATCGCCGCAATCGCCTCGACCAGCGCGACTTCGTCCATCGCCTCGTAAGGATGCTCGTTACCCGGAGCACGATGATAGGCCGGAAAGCGTCGATCCCCAAAAATTCGCGCAACAGTTGCAGTGACGCCGGCCGAGTCAAACCCGCCCGAGACCAGCGTGGCGACTTTCCCCTCCGCGGGCAGGCGGCACGCCACCGCACGATCGAGCAGAGCACGCGCTGCCTCGACATAGGCATCGTCGTTGGGCAGCCGCACGTCAGCGATATGATCGGCGGTCCAGTATCGCGTCACGCGCAGATCGCGGCCGCGCACCGTGACCATGCCCCCCGGCGGCACCCGCTTGATCTGACGATACAGGGTCCTTTCGACATCCTGGCTTTCGATCGTCAGATATTGGGCCAGCACGAGATCATCGATTTCGCGCGACACGTCCGGCAGAGCGAGCAACGCCTGCAACGTCGTGGCGAAGAAAAGATGCGGCCCGTGCTCGACATAGAACAGTGCGCGTGTGCCGAGCCCGTCGCGCGCCAAAGTCAGTTCGCGACGCCGCTCGTTCCAGGATGCGAAAGCGAAATTCCCACCGAGCTGCGCTGCGGCTTGATCCCGCCAGCGGACACACGCCGCCGCGACCAGAGCGGCGTCGGAGGGGAGCGCTTCCGAAAGCCCAAGCGCGCTTGCTATGTCGCGAGGTTCGTCCAGCCGTACGTCCGCTACTACGACGAAACCGGAATCGGTCTCGATCGGCAGAGTGGCGGTCGCGCGACGCTCGCTTTCCAATAGCGGTCGATGGACGAGAGCCGCGATGCCATCATGCCAGACACGCGGAAGGCCTATTCCACCGACGCTCGCGGAAATCCGATCGATCAGGCGCGAGTCCAGCCCGTCGCCATCGCGTCTGATGACTCCCGCAAATTCACCCATGAAGGTTACTCGACTTACTCAACTCCGCGCCGCATCGGGCGCGGCATCGGCTCAACTCGGGCCAGTCTGAACGTAATAGCCTCCGAACCGATCGAGACCGTCGTCGCCGGGTCGCGCGGCCGTGTTCTGCGTAAGATCCGCAATCTCCTCCTCGATCAGGACCGGCGTCTGCCACACAGGGCGTGGATCTTCGTTAGGCTGGGACATCATCATGGTTAAGCCACCCCTTTTTCGTATGCTGCGTCTCTAGAACAAAAACGGGCGACACTTCAACTGTGTGTTGTGGCTGCGGCTGAGCAGGCGATTGTTCGCGGCGCGTCGCCAACGATCGACAATTTACTTGACGACGGCCTTGGTTAGCCTGTTATCATTCACACTCGAAACGTAAGGGGCCGAAGCTCGACGCGGATTGCGGGACGGACTTTCGGCCTCTGTGCGTATATGGCAGGGCCAGGGGGGGTAGCCGGTGAGTCAACCATTTATAGGCGAAATTCGCGCGTTCGGCTTTTCCTTCGCGCCGCGGGGATGGGCACTTTGCAACGGTCAGCTTCTGTCCATTCAGCAGAATGCGGCGCTTTTCTCGCTGCTCGGCACAACCTATGGCGGTAACGGGCAAACCAATTTTCAATTGCCCGATCTGCGCGGACGCGCTGCGCTGACTTTCGGTCAAGGTCCTGGCCTGTCGAACTATGTCCAAGGCCAAGTTACCGGCACCGAGACTGTCACGCTTCTGTCGACTCAGATACCGCAGCACAATCACATTTGGAGCGCGTCGACGTCGCTCGGCAATCAACCGGGGCCGGCGGCCGGGTTTCTGGCGGGGGGGCAGATTCCGAATGGTACGCCGATCCCGAACTTCGCCGCAGCCGGTGGGGCGACGGTGCCGTTGGCGACGACCACGCTGAGCACGACCGGCACCAATCAGGGTCACAACAACATGCAGCCCTATCTGGTCGTCAGCTATTGCATCGCGCTGCAGGGCATATTCCCGTCGCGGAATTGATGATCGCCGGGGAACGACATTCTTTTCGAAGGACGCTATCATGGCACAACCATTTCTGGGCGAAATCAAGCTATTTGCCGGAAATTTTCAAATCCGCGGCTGGGCATATTGTAACGGGCAACTTCTTTCGATCGCGCAGAACGATGCGTTATACGCGCTGATAGGGACGACGTATGGCGGCGACGGCGTGAACACCTTTGCCTTGCCGAACCTGCAAAGCCGTGTGCCGATCCATCAGGGGACGGGACCGGGCCTGACCACGCGGGTAATGGGCGAGGCGTCCGGTGTCGAAAACGCCACCGTCTCGACGGCACAATTGCCTCAGCACACTCATACGGTTCTCGCGACCACGGTAGACGGGACAAGGACTTCCCCGGCCAATGCTTTGCCGGCGGCACCGAACCTGACGGGCTCCTTCGGGTACCTGAGCGGCGCCGCGACTGGCACCACCGATGCCCTTCCCGCGCCCGCCTCGATTTCGAGTGCAGGCAATAGCATACCGCACAACAATATCATGCCGGTGTTAGCGATGAACTATCTCATCGCCATCGAGGGCGTGTTCCCGCAACAAAACTGAGCGGCAGGGGGGAAGTACATGTCTGATCCATATATCGGCGAAATTCGTCCCTTTGGGTTCAATTTCGCGCCACGGAACTGGGCGTTTTGTCGTGGACAGATCCTGGCGATCTCATCGAACACGGCGCTTTTTTCGATTCTGGGCACCACATACGGTGGCAACGGTCAAACCACTTTCGCATTGCCCAATCTGCAGAGCCGCGTAACGGTCGGCATGGGGACGGGGCCCGGTCTATCGACCTATGTGCTCGGTGAACAAACGGGTGAAGAGAATCATACCCTGCTTACCAGCGAGATGCCGGCACACACCCACGCCCCTTATACCCGGGTGAAGCCTGGCACTGCCGACGGTCACCGCGTTCCGGCGTCCGGCGACTATCTAACGCGCTTGAACGTCGCAGCGAACGCGCCGGGCCTGACTTGGCTGACTGCCCCGCTGACCAATGCCACGACGTTGCACCCGAGCGCGATCGGTCTGACGGGCGGCAACCAGCCGCATTCCAACCTGCAACCGACGCTCGCAATCAATTACTGCATTTGCTTGAACGGCGTCTTCCCCGCCCGGAATTGAGGTGAAGGAGGCCACAGTACGCCCCGAAACGACGGAGGACGACGCGTTCCTCCGCCGTTTGACGATCGAGGGGCGGTGGGCGGAATTTGCCCCCCTGCCGCTGTCGGACGCGCACAAGCGCATGTTGCTCGAACAGCAATATGAAGCCCGGCGGCACCATTATCGAACCTATTACGCCGCGGCGGATTTCAGCGTTATCGAACTCGACGGGCAGCCGATCGGCCGGTTGTGCGTATTGCGCAGTGCGCCCACTCATCTTCTCGTCGATATTGCCTTGTTACCGGAATGCTCGGGGCAAGGTATCGGCGGCGCTTTGCTCGATTTGATCATCGCAGAGGCCGCAGCGCTTGGAAGGAGCGTCTCGCTCCGCGTCGAGCATACCAACCCGGCGCGACGACTGTATGAGCGCAAAGGCTTTCGAGAAACCGAGCGCAACGAGGTCGATGCCGAGATGGTCTGGCGCGCTTAGTTATACAGCGCCTCATACCGAAACGCACCTTCGGGCGTTCGCGCGATCGGCGACAGGCTGATATAGAACGGTTCCATTGCGGGATGCGTCATTTCGATCAGGTTAGCGACCATGTAATCGGTCCGCGTGCCCAGGAACGTCAGGCTGAAAGGTTTGCGAAATCCCTCGGGCGGCACGCGTGTCAGCGCATCGGCAAATTCGAGCCGCAGCACATCTTCAAGGCCGTCGCCACGGACAGTGAAATCGGTACCGACCAGTGGCAGGAAGGTTTCGACGCTATGGCCCTCGGTCATCCTGATATTCCCCATTTTAGGATTGACGATACGGCTCTCGCTTAGCCGCCGGTCCGCAGCATTTCCAGTCGCTGATACGGCACCGCGACATACCGCTCGACGGCCGCACGCACCGCCGGACTGGCTTCGCGCCGTTTCTCCTCCGTGTCCGGCGTGAAGGATTGATACGGCGCCTTCGCATCGCGCAGGGCCGCTGCCGCCAGCGCTTCGCGCCCCGGTGCGTCGAGCGCGATACCGAAGTGCGGCAAGATGCTGTGTTCAAGCGCGTCGGGCAGTTGCGCATAGTTGATCAGCAAACCGCGCGATCGATCCGACGCTTCGATCACGGGCGCGCACGTCCGCTCGAGCAGATAGGCACAATATTCCTCCGGGCTCAGACCATCACTCGAGATGCCGAACACACTTGCACCGATACCCCCGGGGATAGTCTGAAATCCGCGCTGACGCACTTGCGAAACCATGATGTCGACGGGATCGCGATACAGAAAAATCCACGGCGTTTCCGGGAACGCCGCGGCCAGCAACGGCAGCGCATTGGTATGCCAGCAATCCGTTTTGATCACGAAGCTGCCGCCGGGCGTGGTCTGGCGGCCGAGCGCGGCGGCCATTGCGCGGATCAAGGCAATGCGTTGTGCGATCGGCTGATCGTTGGCCTGCGCGACCCGTTGCAGGACGTGATCGAAGGGCGGCGGTTCCGATGCCACCACGGTGTCAGGCAACGCGGCGAGCATCTGCGCAACCAGCGTCGATCCGCAGCGCGAGAGATGAAAGATCAGCCCGTCGGGCACCACGCCCTCCGCCCCGAACGCTTCAGGCAAGGCGGCAAGCGGGGTGCGATGCTGCATCAAACGGCTGATCGGCAAGGATCGCCCGCGACGAATCGAGTCTTCGAAGAATGGCTCGCTCAGAGTCCTGTTGCCCAGGTAGAACCAGTCGACCGCCGGGCCATCGGGCAGATCGACGACGGCCATTGGCAGCCACGCCGGCCCCGGTGCCGCCTCCCCCGTGATCGGTTTTGGCAGGAAGCGATCGATCCCGAGCGGATCGGGCGAAGCCGCGCGTTCGAGCGTCGCTGGGTCGAGCAGGAGGCCGCGCGCGTCTGCCGCCGCGGCTGCGACAGCGACGAATTCCCGCATTTCGGCGATCGCGCCCAGTTGCTGCTCGAGCGCGCAATCGGCGGATACCATCGCGCGGAAAATGTCCAGCGGCGGGCGTTCGGGCGAAATCATCGGAGGCGACACCGTGCTTTGCAAAGGGCCCGGCATACCGTTATGCCGTGGTCATGGAGACGAATGCTGAGCCTATCGCGTTCATCCCTATGGGACAATCGCACGTGTATGCCGATCGGCTTCGTCTGCCGCTCGACTTCGATCCGGTCCGCTTGCGCGCCGATCTCGACGCCCTGATCGACACGCCGTGGACCGAGCATTTCGTACGGCAGAATTACGAAGGCGATTGGAGCGTGCTTCCGCTGCGCTGCACGAAGGGTGCGACGCATCCGGTCATGCAGATCTATTCGGATCCGAACGCCACCGATTATGAGGATACACCGCTGCTGGGCCGGTCGCCCTATTTTCGAGAGGTTCTGGCGAGTCTGCACTGCCCGTTACAAGCGGTGCGCTTGATGCGGCTCACGCCCGGATCGATCATCAAGGAACATCGCGACAATGATCTGGAGGCGGAATGCGGCCACGCCCGCCTGCATATCCCGATCGTCACCAACCCGGACGTGGATTTCCGGCTGAACGGGACGCGCATTGTCCTCGATCCGGGCAGCCTATGGTATTTGCGCCTGTCCGATCCGCACAGCGTCGCCAATCGCGGCAGCGCGGACCGAGTTCACCTGGTGGTGGACTGTGGCGTCAATGACTGGCTGAGCGACCTGCTCGCTACCGCGGCCTGATCGTTCAGCAGGCATGACGCATTGGCGTCAACCCGGCCTCCGTTGCGGATTGAAACGCCTGCAGCAAGAAGCTAGACCGCTTCGGGAAAACGTAAAATCTGCGTTCAAAATGGGGGAAACGGACATGTCGCAGGAACAGCAAGTCGTATCGGTCAATCGCCGCGCGGCACTCGGCGGTATTGCGGCGCTGTCCGCGGTCGGCGCGGTTGCGGGCTCGACCCCTGCCCTGCTTCAGAGTGATGACTTCTCCGTTGGTGATACGGGATTGCGGTCGTTCCACGCGCGCTATGCGCTGCGCGGTGGCGACGTGCTCGCGGCGTCATTCGCCGCACCGCGCGGCAAAATCAAAATCGACACTGTCGTCCTGATGCCGGGAAAGGACGGCTTCGCGCCGGATCTCAAGGCAAAGATGCGCCGCTATGCCCGCGCTGGCAAATATGTCGTCGCGCCCGATTTCGAAGCGACGTATCGCAATACGGCAATCGCCGGTTATGACGCGATGGTTCGCGACATGCTCGACAAGGTGCGTCGGCTCAGCCTCGGTTCGATCGGCAACGGTCGGCTGAGCATCGTCGCGCATGGCTGAGGAGCCCGCGCCGCTCGACGACGACGCGCCGGCTGATGGGCTGAGCGATGCAACGATGCTGGTGCAATCGAGCGGCGTGATCGGCGCTGAAGTTAGTGGCGAGATCGTTTTAATCGGCGTCGAGACCGGCCGCTATCATGGCTTCGATGCCGTCGGCAGTGCGATCTGGCGCGCGCTCGAAACGCCGATCCGGGTTGATGATCTGTGCGCCCGGATGGTGGCCCATTTCGCCGGTGACGCCGCGACCATCACGTTGGAAACGCGCGCTTTCGTGGCGCAACTGTTGTCCCGCAATTTGGCAACGACCGTGGCGTGACACGGTCGCCGGTGATGATCGCATCGCGGTAAAACCATGTTTGACGCCGTGCGCGCGGCACCGCATGAAGGCTCGCTTGGCGCCGCCATCCATCGGCGTCCGTTGAGGGGATTTTCATGCGCATTCTCACTCTGGCCCTGCTAACCTCCATCGCTATGCCCATTACCGCCGCCGCACAGACGACCGAAGACCCCTATCTCTGGCTCGAAGACCTGTCTTCTCCGCGCGCGATGGAATGGGTCAATGCGCGCAACGCCTACAGCACCAAGATTCTCGAAGCCGATCCGCGCTATGCCACGCTGTACCAGGAGGCGCTGACGATCGCCGCCGCGAAGGACCGCATTCCCGCGCCGAGCTTCACGCACGGTGAGATCTACAATTTCTGGCAGGATGCCGAACATCTGCGCGGCATTTGGCGCAAGACCACCCTCGCCGATTACAAGACCGCCGATCCGAAGTGGACGACGGTGCTCGACATCGACGCGCTGGGTAAGGCCGAGGGCAAGAGCTGGGTGCTGAAGGGCACGCAGTGCCTGCGCCCCGAAGAACGCCTGTGTCTCATATCGCTGTCCGACGGCGGCGAGGATGCGGTCGAGGTGCGAGAGTTCGATCTTTCGACCGGCCAGTTCGTCGCCGGCGGTTTCCACCTGCCGCGCGGCAAGCATCGCATCGCGTGGGAGGACAAGGATCATCTGCTCGTCGCGACCGACTGGAACCCGGGCGAACTGACGCAATCGGGCTATCCCTATATCGTCAAGCGGCTCGCGCGCGGGCAGGCGATGTCGGCTGCGGTAGAAGTCTATCGCGGCGATCAGAAAGATGGCGGCTACGGCGTTTCGCCGGGCGTGCTGCGCGACGCGAAGGGGCGCACGCTCGCCTATGTCGACCGCCCGCTCGACACCTTCCATTCGCAGACCTTCATCATCACGCCCGCCGGTGCACAGCGCCTCGCCATTCCGGAAAAGGCCAGTCTCGAAGAGCTGATCGACGGTCGCGTGATCGTTCGCCTCAACGAAGCCTGGACGGCCGGTGGCACCACCTTCACCCCCGGCTCGGTCGCGGAGATGGACCTGGCGCAGGTCAAGGCGGCGCCAGGCGCGCCCAAGGCCAAGCTGGTCTGGGCACCCGGCCCGCGCAATTCGCTCGGCGGGATCAGTTCGACCCGCGACAAATTGCTGATCAGCACGCTCAGCAACGTGCAGGGCCGCGCCTTCGTCTACACGCCGAAGGCTGGCGGCGGCTGGACCAGCACTCGGCTGAAGCTGCCCGACAATCTGACGGTCGGTTTCGGCGCGTCCGATGAAGGCTCGAACCTGGCGTTCGTCGGCACCAGCGGTTTCCTGACGCCCTCGACGCTCTATCTCGCCAATACCGATACGGGCGCGCTGGAGCAGGTGAAGGCGATCGCACCGAAGTTCGATGCGTCACAGGACGTCGTCGAACAGCTTGAAGCGACATCGACCGACGGTACGAAAATCCCGTATTTCGTCGTCCACCGCAAGGACATCCCCTATAACGGCTCAACTCCGACGTTGCTGGGGGCCTATGGCGGATTCCAGGTCAGTCAGACGCCCAATTACTCCGGCACTATCGGCAAGCTCTGGCTCGAGCGCGGCGGTGCCTATGCGCTCGCCAATATCCGCGGTGGCGGCGAATTTGGCCCGGCCTGGCACGAAGCGGGCCTGGGGACCAAGCGCCAGATCGTCTATGACGATTTCGCCGCCGTCGCGAAGGATCTGATGGCGCGCAAGATTACCTCGCCTAAGAAGCTCGGCATTCAGGGCGGCTCGAACGGCGGTCTGCTGATGGGCGTCGAATTCACGCAGCATCCCGAATTGTGGGGCGCGGTCGTCATCCAGGTGCCGCTGCTCGACATGATCCGCATTTCGAAGATCGCGGCCGGTGCCTCGTGGCAGGGCGAATATGGCGACGTGAATGCCGACCCGAAGGTGATGGCCTTCTGGCAGAAGCTGTCGCCCTATCACAATCTGAAGCCGGGCGTGGCCTATCCCGAGCCGTTCATCTTCACGACCACAAAGGACGACCGCGTCGGCCCTCAGCATGCGCGCAAGTTCGCGGCGCGGATGGAGGAAATGGGCCTGCATTTCTATTATTACGAAAATACCGAGGGCGGCCACGGTGCGGGTGCCGATCTGAAGCAGTCGGCGCGCACCACTGCGCTGACCATGACCTATCTCCAGCGCAAATTGATGAACGAGCCTGCGCAATAAGCTAGGCGTGCCGAGCCGCGCCGCATTTCGCGGCGCGGCTATTCCGCCGGTGCCTCGATCGCAGTGCGCTGCTGCCGTCCCCAGCTCTCGCGGCCGGTGAGGAACGCGTGCCAGCCCCACACAGCTCCTGCGTGGCGCAATAGCTGGAAACTGAACGGCTCTAGGATCGCCGCGATCAGCGCCGGGAACAGCCCCAGACCCTCCCGCTGCCCGGTCCATTTCTTGTAAATGCCGAGCGACCAGAGGTGGAAGCTGAGATCGATCGCGATTTTGACGAGCATCACGATCAGGATTGGCAGCGCCACGGTGAAGCGCCCCGTCACCACCAGCGCGATCAGGATCGCGAAGGCCGCCAGCCCGTAAATTGGCTGCAGCGTGTCGAGCGCCTTGACCGGCAACATCGCGATGCCGAGCCACCCGAAGCGCCGCGCGCCGACCATGTCGCGGTTCCAATATTGCGTCTGCAGAAACCCGCCGAACCAGCGCCGCCGCTGCCGCAGGAACGCCATCGGGCTGGCCGGCGCATCGGTCCGCGCGAGCGCGCCGCCGACCACGCGGACGGTCCAGTCGCGGCCGTTATCGACCGCGTGGCGGTGCAGCCGATGGATCAGCTCATAATCCTCGACCATGCAATCCGGATCGAACCCGCCGACCTCGACCACCGCCTGCCGCCGGAACGCCGCGAACGCGCCCGAGATCAGCAACAGGCTGTTCAGCCGCTCCCATGCGTGGCGCGACAGGAAGTTGCGGACATATTCGTAGGTCTGAAACCACTCGAAGAAGCGCCCCTGCAGATCTCGCCCGCAGATCGGCGCAAGCACGCCGGTTGCCGCAACCAATTCCGGCTCGGCCGCGAAGGCAGCGCGCATCGCTGCAATCGCGCCGGGTTCGAGCAGCGTGTCGGCGTCGACCGTCAGCACCACCTCGGTTTGGACCAGCAGCATCGCGGCATTGAGAGCACGGGCCTTGCCGCCGTGGCGCAACCGCAGCCAGCGCAGCGACGGCATCGTCAGCGAGGGATCGCTGATCGTCCCATAAGGCGGCGGCGCGAGACCGTAACGCCGCGCCATCACGTCGGGCGTCGCATCGCTCGATCCGTCATCGGCGATCAGGATCAGATCGGGCGGCGTGTCCTGCCCGCTCAGCCGCTCGATCGCGGCGGCGATCACCCCCGCTTCGTTATGCGCGGCGATGATCACGCCGAAGCTTGGCGATACGCGCGGCGCGGGTTGCGGCGTCAGGCGCAGATCGCGGATGTTCCACGCGGTGAACACCAGCAGCATGGTGTCGTACAGGATATAGGCGATCCCGATCGACCACACCGCCAGACCCTGCCGCTGGAATGCCTGCACGATCAGCGCGATGAACAGGATCGGCGCGAAGGCCCCGATGATTCGGCTCGCCGCGCCCACGCGCCGAGGGGTAAGCCGCGGTGATTCCGCGACAAGCGTGTCGGCGAGCGATGTCATTACGCAGGCGATACCCATTCAGGATGAACGAGCGCTGACGCCTAGCGCGCGCCGCGTCGCCCCGCTAGGGTAGCCCGTACGAAATCGAGCAGGAGCATGTGCGTGGTTCAACGCTATACCGGGATCGCGATCGCGCTTCACTGGATCGTCGCGCTGCTGATCATCGCCAATGTGGCGCTCGCCCTGACCTGGGATTTCTATCCCGATGCGCAGGTGCGTCCGGCGATCGACCTGCACAAATCGATCGGCATCACCATCCTCGGTCTCGCAATCCTGCGCATCCTCTGGCGCTTCGCGCACCGCCCGCCGCCATTGCCGCAAGGCTACGCCGGATGGGAGGTGACCGCATCGCACATCGTCCATTGGGGGCTGTATGCGATCCTGTTTGCGATGCCGTTGACCGGCTGGATCATGGATTCGGCATATGAAAAGGCCGCGACGACGCCGATGTATCTCTACGGCCTGTTCCAATGGCCGCGCATCGGCTTCATCCTCGCGCTCGATCCGGCGACGAAGAAGATGGTGCACGATAGCTTCGGCGAAGCACATGAGATCATCGCCTATGCCGTATATGCGCTGTTCGCGCTGCATGTCGCGGGCGCGCTGAAGCATCAATGGGTCGATGGCGTGCAGGAATTGCAGCGGATTATGCCGGGGCGGCGGTAGTTCAGCGTCCAGCAAGAACCCTGTCGATCGCCTCGGCAACGCCGTCGGCGTCATTCCCTGCCACGACATGCGTCGCCTTGGCGCGGACCGCCTCCGGCCCCTGCCCCATCGCGTACGAAACGCCCGCGCGCGCAAACATCGGTACATCGTTGAATTGATCGCCAAGCGCCGCCGTCTGCGCCAGCGGCACGCCAATCGCCTCGCTCAACCCGGCAATCCCGTCGCCCTTGTTCGCGACAAGTGCGGTCACGTCGAGATAATAAGCCTGCGACTGCATGATCGTCGCCCGGTCAGCAAAACCCTTGGCGCGCTCCGCCAAGCCAGCGAGCAACGCCGCATCATCGCTGACGAAAGTGATCTTGTCGGCGCGATCGTACAGGTCGCTGAAATCCTGCCGCATGATCGGTGCCTGGTTCGAGGCGATCCGTTCGCTCGCGACATGTGCGCCGTCGGGATTGCTCGCATACCAAAGGTCGTCGGCAAATACCCAAATGTCGACCGCCGTAGCTCGGGCCAGCGCGAACACCCCTTCGACCACCGCGCGATCGATCACATGATGGCACAGCACCGTGCCATCGCGCTTGAACACGATCCCGCCATTGAACGCGCCCATCGGCGCATCGATCGCCAGCGTCTCGGCCAGCGGCATCACCCCGGAACGCGGACGCGCGCTGATGATCGTGAACCCCACCCCGGCCGCGCGCAGCCGCTCCACCGCGGCGATCACGCCGGGGGTCAGCTGCTTCTTCTTGTCGACCAGCGTGCCGTCGACATCCGACACGACGAGGTCGATCGTCACTGCGGCATCTCGACATGGCCGCCGAAGCCGAAACGCATCGCCGACAGCAATTTGTCGCCGAACGTATGATCGACCCGGCTGCGATAGCGCGCGAACAAGGCGGCGGTCAGCACGTTGGCCGGCACCTTCTCCTCCATCGCCGCGTCGATCGTCCACTGCCCCTCGCCCGAATCGGCGACGCTGCCGGTGAACTGTTCGAGGTTCTGATCCTTGGCGAGGCCGATCGCAGTCAGATCGAGCAGCCAGGACGAAATCACGCTGCCGCGCCGCCACACTTCGGCGATGTCGGTCAGGTTGAGGTCGAAGCGCTCATCCTCGGGCAGCTTTTCCGACGCCTTGCCCTTCAGGATGTCGAAGCCCTCGGCATAAGCCTGCATCAGACCATATTCGATGCCGTTATGGACCATTTTGACGAAGTGCCCGGCACCCGCTGGCCCGGCATGGATGTAGCCCTGCTCGGCGCGCGGATCTTCATTGTCGGCGGCTTCGCGGCCCGGCGTGCGCGGGATCGCGCCGATGCCGGGGGCGAGTGCGGCGAGAATCGGGTCGATATGACCGACCGCCGCCTTGTCGCCGCCGACCATCATGCAGAAGCCGCGTTCCAGCCCCCATACGCCGCCCGACGTGCCGACATCAACGTACAGCGTGCCCTTCTCGGCGAGTGCCTTCGCGCGGCGGATGTCGTCCTTGTAGAAGCTGTTGCCGCCATCGATGACGATGTCGCCTTTGCCGCAGAAATCGCCGATCGCGGCGACGGTCTGCTCGGTCGGGTCGCCCGCGGGGAGCATCACCCAGTAGATGCCGGGCTGGCCGAGCTTGCTCCGCATATCGTCGAGGCCGCTTGCCCCGACGGCACCATCGGCGGCAAGCGCCGCGATTGCTTTCTCGTCACGGTCGAACGCCACCACCTCATGCCCCGCGCGCATCAGGCGGCGTGCAATGCCCGCCCCCATCCGGCCGAGGCCAATGATCCCGATCTTCATGCCTTAACTCCGCGTGGTGCTACGATGGAAAGTGCCGAAAGTGCCACTCAAACGGGGGCCGGCTGTTTGGCGGCGATGGCGCCCAGCAGATCGTCGAACGCCTTGGAGAAGGACGCGACGCCTTCCTCGACCAGCGTATCGGTCACACCATCGAGATCGAGCCCAAGCCGTTCAGTGTCCGAGATAATCTTGCGCGCGCCCGCGACATCCTGCGTCAGCGTTGCCGCCGCCGTGCCGTGATCACGAAACGCATCGAGGGTCTTGGGCGGCACGGTGTTGACCGTATCCTTGCCGATCAGCGTGTCGAGATACAACGTGTCGGGATAGTCGGGGTTCTTGGTACCCGTCGATGCCCACAGCAGCCGCTGCGGCTGCGCGCCCTTGGCCGCGAGTGCCTGCCAGCGCGGGCCCGCGATGAACTCCTCATACCAGGCATAAGCGAGCTTGGCATTGGCGATGGCAACCTTGCCCTTCAGCGCCTTGGCTTCGTCACCGCCGACGCCCGCGTCGATCTTGTCGTCGATCTTGGAATCGATCCGGCTGATGAAGAAGCTCGCGACGCTGGCGATGCGGTCGATCGGCTCGCCGCGCGCCGCGCGCTCTTCCAGGCCGGTGACATAGGCTTCGGCTACCGCCTGATAGGCGCTTTGCGAGAAGAGCAGCGTCACGTTGACGTTGATCCCGGCCTCGATCGTCGCGGCGATGGCGGGCACGCCCGCCGGGGTGCCGGGGATTTTGATCATCAGATTGGGGCGATCGACCGCGGCCCATAATTTCTGCGCCTCGGCGATCGTGCCGTCGGTATCGTTCGCGAGATAGGGCGACACTTCGAGGCTGACATAGCCATCCTTGGCATCCAGCCGGTCGTACACCGGACGCAGCGTGTCTGCCGCCGCCTGAATGTCGAGGATCGCGAGATGCTCATAGCGATCGATCGTCGCCGCACCGGGATTGGCCTTATCGTAGGCGGCGAGTTCCGCGTCGTACGCATCGCCATGCCCCATCGCCTTTTCGAAGATCGACGGGTTTGAGGTGACGCCGGTCAGCCCATCCTCGTCGATCAGCTTCTGCAGGCCACCGGCCTCCAGGAACTTGCGATCAACGAAATCGAGCCAGACCGCCTGGCCAAGCTTCGCGAGGTCGTTGAGATGGCCCATCACTTCGTCTCCAGCAATTCGTTTGCAACCTTCACGATATTCGCGACGGTGAACCCGTATTTGTCCTGCAGCTTGGCGATCGGGGCCGACGCACCGAAGGTGCTCATCGTGATCGTCCGGCCTTCAAAGCCGACATAGCGGTCCCAGCCGATCTCGCCGCCCATTTCGATTGCGATGCGCGCGGTCACGCTCTTTGGCAGAACCAATTCCTTGTACGCCGCGTCCTGCAATTCGTAGCGATACCAGCTCGGCATCGACACGACGCGCGCCGCGACGCCCCGCGCCTTCAGCGTCTCATAGGCTTCGAGCGCGAGCGACACTTCGGAGCCGGTCGCGATCAGGATCACTTGCGGGTTTTCGCTATCGGCCAGCACATACGCGCCCTTGGCGACACCCGCAGCGCTGGCATATTTCGAACGATCGATCGTCGGAAGTGCCTGACGCGAAAGGATTAATGCTGTCGGGTGACTGGCGTCGGTCATGATCGCCTTCCACGCCTCGGCCACTTCGTTCGCGTCGCCGGGGCGGATCGTATCGAGGCCCGGAATCGCGCGCAGCGTGGCCAGATGCTCGATCGGCTGATGCGTCGGGCCGTCCTCGCCCACGCCGATCGAATCGTGCGTGAACACCCACACCGCACCGATTTCCATGATCGCCGACAGCCGGATCGGCGCACGCATGTAATCGGCGAACACCAGGAAGGTGGAGCCGTAACCGCGCAGGTGCGACAGCGTCATGCCGTTGACGATGCCGCCCATGCCATGTTCGCGCACGCCAAAGTGAAAGTTCGAGCCGCCGTAGTTCGACGGCTCGAACGAGGCTGCGCCCTTAATGTCGGTCTTGGTCGACGGCGCCAGATCGGCCGATCCGCCGAGCAGCCACGGCACCTTCGCCGCGATCGCATTGAGCACCTTGCCACCCGCATCACGGCTGGCGATTCCCTTTGCATCGGCATCGAACACCGGCACATCGGCATCCCAGCCCTCGGGCAGCGAATCGCTGAAGATAGCGTCGAGCTGTGCCGCCAGATCGGGATATTCGGTGGCGTAGCGGGCGCGCAAATCGTCCCATGCCGCACGCGCCTTGCCGCCGCGGTCCGCGATCGCCGCGTGGAAATGCTCAGCCACGCCGTCGGGCACCAGGAACTTGGCGTCCTCGGGCCAGCCATAGGCCTGCTTGGTCAGGCGGATGTTTTCCTCGCCCAGCGGCTCGCCATGCGCCTTTTCAGAGCCGGCGCGCGGGCTGCCATAGCCGATCACCGAATGCACGACGATTAGCGTCGGGCGATCCTCGGTCGCCTTGAACGCATCGAACGCAGCGGCCAGCGCCCCGACATCGTTGGCATCGTCGACGTGAATGACGTTCCAGCCATAGGCCTGGAAGCGCATCCCGACGTCCTCGTCGAACGCCAGATCGGTGCCGCCTTCGATCGAGATATGATTGCTGTCGTAAATCCAGCACAGGTTGGACAGCTTGAGGTGCCCGGCGGTCGATGCCGCCTCGGCCGCGACGCCCTCCATCATGTCGCCATCGCCGCACAGCGCGTAAACGTCATGGTCGAACAGGTCGAAGCCTGGCTTGTTATAGCGCGCCGCGAACCAGCGCTCGGCGATCGCCATGCCGACCGAATTGCTGCACCCCGCCCCCAGCGGCCCGGTCGTCGTCTCGACGCCGGTCGTATGGCGATATTCGGGATGGCCCGGCGTGCGCGACGACAGCTGGCGGAATTGCTTGAGGTCTTCGAGGCTGAGCGCGGGCTTGCCGGTCTTCTTACCCTCGGCATCGATCTCCTCGATCCCGGCGAGGTGAATGAGCGAATAGAGCAGCATCGACGCATGGCCGACCGACAGCACGAAGCGGTCGCGATTGGGCCAATCCGGCGTCTCCGGATCATAGCGGAGGAACTGGCTCCACAGCGTATAGCCGACCGGGGCCAGCGCCATCGGGGTGCCGGGGTGCCCGGAATTGGCCGCCTGAACCGCGTCCATCGACAGCGTGCGAATCGTGTCGATCGTCAGCCGCGCCAGGCTGCCGTCTTCGTGCAGGCCGGTGGCATCGGCTTGGGTCAGGGTATCGGACATGAAGGAAATCGCCTCGCTCTTGGGGGTCTGAACGCACGCACGCGCACCCGGTTGCGGCCCGGGTGCAGTTTGTGCGGGCCTTATCGCGTCCCGGTCCCGCGTTCCAGTCGCGTAACGACGCCATTGGCCGCGATATAGGCAGCGTCCACCTCGGCCAGGAACAGGCCGTGCCCCAAAGCGCCCGGAATAGCGTCGATTTCGGCGGCGAGTATTGCCATGTCGGTATCCGCTGCAAAACGGCAGTCGAGGATACCATTGCCCTGATCGGTGGCGAATCCGGCGCGTAAGACTGGCGTGCCACCAAGCTTTTCGAGTCGCGCGGCCACAAACGCCTGGGCGAAGGGCAGCGTTTCGACCGGGATCCTGGCAGCGCCAATTCTCGCGACACGCTTCGATTCATCGGCAATCACCAGCATCCGTTTGCTGGCGGCGGCGACGACCTTCTCGCGCAGCATCGCCCCACCCGCGCCTTTGATTGCCCGAAGATCGTCGTCGATTTCGTCGGCTCCGTCGATCGTCAGGTCGATCTCCGCAGGCAAGTCGATCAGCCGGATTCCAACGGCCCGCGCGTGGTGCTCGGTCGCAAGGCTGGTGGCGACGGCGCTGATGGTCAGGCCGCCGCGCACGCGCTCACCAAGTGCTTCGATCGCGAAGGCAGCGGTGGAGCCGGTGCCGAGGCCGACGACCATGCCCGCGCGCACCTCCTCGATGGCAGCGAGGGCGGCGAGGCGTTTGTCGGTGTCGTTCATGGCACTACCTTACACCGTATTGCCCTCCCCGGCGAAGGCCGGGGCCCAGTTGCGAGCGTTTAGACGTTCAAGCGCTGCGCCAGTTTCCTTCTACGCGACTACTGGGCCCCGGCCTTCGCCGGGGTGGACATCATTATGGCCGGCATCTCCCCACTTTCCCTTTGCCCCTCGCCCCGCCACACGGCAAAGCGCGCGTATGGTTGAACATATCCTCGGCATCCTGGCCGGTTTCGTCATCGCGGTCATCGAAGCCGGAGGTTATTGGGGCCTTGCTCTGCTGATGGCGATCGAGAGCGCGTGCGTTCCCCTGCCCTCCGAACTGATCATGCCGTTCGCAGGGTATCTCGTGTCGGTGGGCAAGATGAACCTGTTCCTCGCCGCGACCGCCGGGGCGATCGGCTGCAATCTCGGCTCGATCGTCGCGTATGAAGCGGGCAAGCGCGGCGGGCGGCCGCTTGCCGAACGCTATGGCAAATATCTGCTGATCGGGCCGGGCGAGCTCGATGCCGCCGACCGCTTCTTCGCGCGCTTCGGCAGTGCGGCGGTGCTGATCGGGCGGCTACTGCCGGTGATCCGCACCTTCATCGCCTTTCCGGCAGGCGTCGCGCGGATGCCGCTGGTGCCGTTCCACCTCTATACGTTCATCGGCTCCTGGCCGTTCTGTTTCGCGCTGGCGTGGCTTGGACAGACGCTCGGTCGCGCGTGGAACAGCGACCCGCGCGTGAAGGCGGCATTCCACAGCGCCGACGCGCTGATCGGCGTGGCGCTGGTCATCGCAATCGGCCTGTTCGTCTGGCACAAGGTCCACGGCTTGAAGCAACGCTGAGCCGTCCCACATCCTTTCCGGGCGCGCATCCGTAACTTTGCGCGCCGGTGCCCCGAAATACGGGTATCACCCCCGAAAAGAGGCTGTCATGCTGAAACCCGTTCTGATCTCCGCCGCCATCGCCGGTGCCGCGCTGTTCGCGCTCGGTGGCGGTGCCGCGCAAGCCGAGCGCGCCGTGCCGATCCCCGCAGCCAAGGTGGACGTCACCGCCAAGGGCCCGCAAGTCGCAGTCTTCGCGGGCGGCTGCTTCTGGGGGATGGAAGCGGTGTTCGAACATGTGAAGGGCGTTACCAGCGTCACGTCGGGCTATGCCGGCGGGACCAAGGCGACCGCGAATTACGAAGCGGTGTCGAGCGAGACGACCAAGCACGCCGAGGCGGTGCGCGTGGTATATGATCCCGCGAAGGTGAGCTACGCCACGCTGCTGCGCATCTATTTCTCGGTCGCGCATGATCCGACCGAGCTCAACCGCCAGGGGCCGGACACCGGCTACAGCTATCGCTCGGCGATCTTCCCGCAAAGCGCGGCGCAGCGCGGCGTGGCGGCGGCGTACATCGCACAGCTGCAGAAGGCGCATGTCTTCGCCCAGCCGATCGTGACGAAGATCGAGACCGGCGCCTTTTTCCCGGCCGAATCCTATCACCAGGACTTTTACGACCGGAACCCGACCCATCCCTATATCATGCGGTTCGACAAGCCGAAGGTCGCGGCGTTCAAGGCGGGTTTTCCACAACTGGCGACGGCGAAGGGATGAGCGCCAAAAGCCCCTCCCCTAAAGGGGGGGCTGCGGCGTGCTATGCCGCCAGCTTGAACCGCAACATCCGGTCCTCGACCGGCACCAGCGCCTCTGCGCCGCGCCCGACCGCGCGGACGATTTCCGGGTGATCGGCATCGAGCCCGCCGGTGAGCGCCCCGAACGCGGGGAGGATCAGCTTGCGCGGCGTCGCCACGAAACAGCGCCGCGCGACGTTGCGTCCGCGCACCCGCACACGCAATTTCGGGTGGAAATGGCCTGAGAGTTCGGGTCGCGCCTCGTCCGGCGACGCCTCGTGCCGCAGCACCAGCCCGTCGACCACCGCCTCGCGCAGGACGGTGCCGCCGCAGCGATCGACCAGCCCGGCCCCACTTGCCGAATCGTGGTTGCCGGTGATCCAGGTCCACGCGGCCGCACCGGTGAGCGCCCGCAGCGCCTCCTGCGCCGCCACGGGCAGCCGATCGCACCCGGCATCGTCATGGAAACTGTCGCCCAGGCACCATATTTCGCGCGCGCGCGTCGCATCGACCACCGCCTTCAGATCGACCAAGGTGGCAAGCGAATCATAGGGCGGCAGCATCTGTCCGGCGGACGCGAACCAGCTCGCTTTCTCGAAATGCAGGTCCGCCACCAGCAGCGCGGAGCGGCGCGGCCAGAACAAGGCACCGCTGCGCAGCGCGAGAAATTCATGGTCGGCGAACGAAAAGGGAACCATGCCCGGCCTATGTCGCAAGCCCGCGGCCCGCGCAACCGCGCCGTTACCTGCGCCGAATCCTCTTGCGCAATGCAGCATTGAGCGTAAAGCGCGCCGTCCTTCCCGGCGAGTCGGTCCCGCACTATGACATCTGCCCCCGTGACACCTTCCCAAACCGCGACCAGTGCCGCGCGCCACGCCCCGCATCCGGCGTTGATCGCGCTGACGATCGGCGCGATCGGCGTGGTGTTCGGCGATATCGGCACCAGCCCGCTCTACGCTTTCCGCGAGGCGCTCAACCAGACCGCCGCCGACGGCATCGATCCGACCGAAATCCTGGGCGTGCTGAGTCTCGCGATCTGGTCGCTGATCCTGGTCGTGACGGTCAAATACGTCCTGTTCCTGATGCGCGCCGACAATCAGGGCGAAGGCGGCGTGCTGGCGCTGACCGCACTTGCAAGGCGGGCGCTCGGGCGGCGCTCGCTGATCGCGCTGATCCTTGGCGCGGCCGGGGCGGCGCTTTTTTACGGCGACGCGATCATCACCCCGGCGCTTTCGGTGCTGTCGGCGGTCGAGGGGCTGAAGACGCTGCCCGGCGCGGGTGGCCTGTTCAGCGACGACGTGATTCTTGGGGTAACGATCGTCATCCTGATCGCGCTATTCTTCATTCAAAGCCGCGGCACCGCGCGCGTTTCCGCGCTGTTCGGCCCGGTCTGCATAGCGTGGTTCCTCGCGATCGGCGGGCTGGGCGTGTGGCATATCGCCGACGAACCTTCGATCCTGCGCGTCGCATCGCCGCATTACGGCGTGATGCTGCTGGCGACGCACGGCGTGACCGGGCTGTTCGTACTAGGCGCAGTGTTCCTGACCGTGACGGGGGCGGAAGCGCTGACCGCCGACATGGGGCATTTCGGGATCAAGCCGATCCGGCTCGGCTGGTTCTTCCTGGTCTTCCCGTGCCTGGTGCTCAACTATCTCGGCCAGGGCGCCTTCGCGCTCAATGCGCTGGAGGCCGCAGCGGCGGCGGGCAAGCCGTTCGTCAACCAGGACTGGTTCTTCCTGATGGCGCCCGATGCGGTACGCCCGTGGCTGATCGTGCTGGCGATGCTGGCGACGGTGATCGCGAGCCAGGCGGTGATCACCGGGGCCTTTTCGTTGACCCAGCAAGCGATCCAGCTGGGGCTGCTGCCGCGGCTGCGGGTGCTGCAGACATCGGCGACGCAAGTCGGGCAAATCTATCTGCCGACGATCAACTGGCTGCTGCTGGTCGGCGTTCTGGTGCTGGTGATCCAGTTCCGCACCTCGACCGCGATGGCGGCGGCGTACGGCATTGCGGTGACCGGTACGATGGTGGTGACGACGTGCCTCGCCTATATCGTCGTGCGGCATCGCTGGAACTGGAGCCGCCCGGTCGCAATCGCAGTGATCGCGCCGTTCCTGACGCTCGACCTGATCTTTTTCGGCGCGAACATCCTGCGCGTGATCGAGGGCGGCTGGGTCCCGCTCGTGGTGGCGGGCGCGATCGGCCTGATCATCTACACCTGGAATCGCGGGCGCGGCATCGTGCGCGAATTCGAACAACGCCAGAGCATCCCGCTGGTCGATCTTGCCGCGGCACTCGCCAAGCGTCCGCCCGAGCGCGTCGAGGGGACGGCGGTGTTTCTGACCGCCAATCCCGACAGCGCACCCGGCGCGCTGCTGCACAATCTGAAGCACAACAAGGTGCTGCACGAGAAGAACCTGATCGTCAGCATCCGCACCGCCGACCGTCCAACCGTCGAGCCCGAGGATCGCGCCGAGATCCGACCGGTCGATGACAATTTCACGATCATCGTGCTGCATTACGGTTTCATGGAGCAGCCCGATTGCCCGCGCGATCTTGGGCTGGAGGCGGCGGCGCACAAGAAAACGCTGAACCAGGCCAAGACCAGTTACTTCATCGGGCGCAACACGCTGAAGCCCACCGCCGAACAGGGAATGCCGCTGTGGCAGGACCGCATCTTCATGTTCCTGCAACGCAATGCCAGCGACCCGACCGATTTCCTGCGTATCCCGCCGGGCAAGGTGCTGGAATTGGGCGAACAGGTCACGGTCTGACCCGCATCCAGCGGTTTCCCACGAGAATTGTCTCGCCAAGCCTCAACCGCGTCCGGAATTTGCCTTTTTGCATCGTCTTAGCGATGAAGCTGGAGGGAGAGTGGACATGCGCCGCGAAAAACAGAACAGGGCCGGTGTGACTCGCGCGTCGCGGCAAGGGAACGGCCGTTGAGCCTTGTTGCTGCGATGCTGCTGATCGGCCCAGCTCCCGATCTTGTGCCCCCTGCCGCCTCGGTCCTGATGGCGGAGGCAGCCAGCGCGCCGCTGGCCGCTGTTCAGGCCTCGGTCGATGCGGCGGCCGACCCGTCGCTGCAAGTGCAGCACGAAGATTTGGTCGTCACCGCAAGACGGCGCAGCCCTAGCGACCCGCTGCAGAGCGTGAACATCGAAAGTTTCGAGATCACCCAGGCGATCGATACTGCGGTGATCCGCCCGGTTGCCAAGACCTACCAGAAAATCCTGCCCGCGCCGGTGCGCGACGGGATTCGCAACGTGCTCAACAATCTGCGCGAGCCGATTACCGTGCTCAACTGCATCCTGCAGCACAAGATCGGGCGCGCGGCGAAAACGATCGGGCGCTTCCTGATCAACACCACGGTCGGCGTTGGCGGCCTGATCGACGTCGCGCGGCGCAAACCGATCAAACTGCCGCAAAATCCAAACGGTTTTGCCAATACGCTTGGCTTCTACGGGGTGAAGACTGGCGCCTTCCTGTACGTGCCGCTGGTAGGGCCGACGACGGTGCGCGATCTGATCGGATCGACGGTCGACCGCTTCGTCATCCCCTTTGCCGTCGGCGGGCCGCTGCGCAATCCGGCGGTGACGGTGCCGATGGGCGTGTTCGGCACGCTCGATCAGCGCGCGCAACTCGACGAGACGATCGAGGCGCTGCGCAAGGACCCGCAAAAGGCGTATCAGGCGACGCGCGAATTCTATCTGACGCGCCGCCAGGCGCAGATCGACGAACTGCACGACCAGCGCCGCCGTATCGTCCGCCCGGTGCCGGGATCGGTCAAGCCTTCGGTCACCGACGCACCGACCCCGAAATGATGTTTGCGCTCGCCATGTCGCTGGTGGGTCAATACGCTAACGATGGTCGATGATGATGACAAAACGGGGGGTAGGACGATGATGCTCAAGGCAATGTTCGGCGTAACCGCGCTTCTGACGGCGATGCCGCTTGCCGCGCAGACCACAGTGGTCGCCCCCCCGACCGCCAAGATCGCGCTCACCCGGACCGAAGATCTGCGTTGCCTGTTGCTGGTCAGCCAACTGATCGGCACCGGTACTGCCGAGCAGAAGGAGGCCGGGACCAAGGCCGCCCTGTATTTCGCGGGCAAGATCCTGGGCGCGAGCCCGGTCTCGACCTTACCGCCGCTGCCAAGACCGAGATCGTCGCGATGGAAAAGATCGATCGGCAGGCCGGCTACCAACGCTGTGGTGCCGAACTGCAATTGATCGGCGTAAAATTACAAGCTGCTGGAGCGGGTCTGACTGCGATGGCGAAGGGCGCGAAGTAACGCGCCCTTCGCCCCGCGCTTACCCCGCGAACGCCTTGACCAGATCGAACAGATAGTCGCGGCCATTATACAGCGAATCCTTGCGGATGCGCTCGTTCAGGCCGTGCGTGCCGTTGCCGTCCGCATCGGTGAAGAAGCCAGGCACGCCGTAGACCGGAATGCCGACCGCCTCGAGGAAGATGCCGTCGGTCGCGCCGGTCGACATTAGCGGCAGCAGCGGCAGGCCGGGGAAATGCTTCGCCGCCACCGCCTTCACCGGCCCGGTGATCTTCGGGTCGAGCGCGGGCGGGATTGCGGTCGGGCGGATCGGCGCGTTGGCGCTGACCTTGACCTTTGGCCCAGCAAGTTCCTGCAATTTCGCAAGCGTGCCCTGCACCGTCTCGCCCGGGAAGATGCGGCAGTTGACGTTGGCGGTGGCACGCTGCGGCAGCGCGTTTTCGGCGTGGCCAGCATTCACGATCGTCGCGACGCAAGTGGTGCGCAGCGTCGAGTGCATCATCTTTTCCGCACTCACGATCTTGTCGGCGGCGGCATCGTTCGGATTGGCGAGCAGCTTCATGATCGCATCGCGCAGCACCGGCGGCGACCCAAGCGCCGCCATGCTGAAGAAAGCGCGCGTCGTATCGCTGAACTTCACCGGGAATTCATAGCCCTGCACCGCCTTCAGCGCGTCAGACAATTCGTAGATCGCGTTGGAGGGCACCGGCTGTGAGCTGTGCCCGCCGGGGTTGGTGACTTCGAACGTGTAATTCTGCGACGCCTTTTCGCCGACTTGCAGCGCGAGCAATTGTGGTTTGCCGTCGGGGCCGTAGCGCCCGCCGCCACCCTCGTTGAGCGCGAATTCGGCGTCGATCAGGTCGCGCTTGTTCTTGGCGAGCCATTCCGCGCCATTGAAGGCGAAGGTGGTTTCCTCGCCGCAGGTGAGCGCGAGCTTGATCGTGCGCTTGGGCTTATATCCCTCCTGCTTGAAGCGGATCATCGAATCCGCCCAGACCGAGGACATCGCTTTGTCGTCGACCGTGCCGCGCGCGTAATAGTAGCCGCCTTCGTCGACCAGCGTGAAGGGATCGCGCACCCAATCGGCGCGCTTCGCCTCCACCACGTCGAGATGGCCGAGCAGCAGCATCGGCTTGGCCTTTGCATCGCTGCCCTTCAGCACGGCTACGATGCCGCCTTCCTTGGGTCGCTCGGCTACCGAGAACAACGTGATGTCGCTGTCGGCATAGCCCGCCGCCTTAAGGCGCGCACCGATCTGCGCCGACGCTTGCGTGCAGCTCCCGCTCGACAGCGTCGTGTTGGTTTCGACCAGTTCCTTGTAGAGCCCGAAATACGCCTTCTGGTCGGGCCGGTCCTGCGCCGAAGCCGCGCTGGCGATCGCCGCCAGCCCGAGGATGGTTGCAGTGGTGAGTGCGCGCATGTTTTGAGGCCCCTTTTGTGTCGAGGCAGAAGCTAACGCGCTCGCCTGCGAACGCAACCGTCAGCACGCCGTCAGAGACCGGCTGCATCCTTCGGCTTGGCCAGCCGGATCTCCCGGTTGGCGAAATCGATCCGCACCCGCCCGAACAGGCGCAACGCATCGACCCCGAGCAGCAGCGCCGGCGCATCACGCAGACCCAGCCGCGCAAACGGTGCCGCATCCGAAAACGCCACCGGCAGATTGGCAAAGGTCACGCTGCCGAGTTCGACACCGCCGACTTCGGTATAATCCGCCTCCAGCATCCCGCCGGTGACGCTCATCAATTTCACCGGGCTCATTAGTTTCGAATCCCGCGTCACCAGGCGGCGCAGCGCGAGATTGCCCATGCTGACCACCGATCCGGTATCGATCACAACGCGGATACGTCGCCCGTGATAGCTCGCATCGGTCACCACCAATTGGCCGAGCAGGTTCTTGGCGCGGATGACGATATCGTCCGGCCCGAAGCGCTCGGCGCGAACCCGCCGGGACGAGGGCGTCACCGTCATCGCCTGCCGCCCGAAATCGATCGACACGGCATGATTCTTCAGCGTGTCGATCCCGACCAGCCCCTGTGCGCCAAGATGCCGCTGCACCAGAGCGGGGGCTTCGATCCGACTGCTGGTGATGCGCGCGCCGCGCCCGGCGGTGCCGACGCCGATATCGGGGATCAGAAAGGTCTCGACGCTCGCCGGCCCCGCCATCGCGGTAATCCGCACCGTCCGCCCCGGCGCGAGTTTGAGCGACTCGGCCAGTTCGCGCGAGATGACGGTGCGTTCCGACCCGGTATCGACCACGAAGCGAAACGGGCCGGTCGCGCCGATCGTCACCGGCACGGTCATGCGCGTATCGTCATTGGCGAAATCGAGCTGGTCTGGCGGAATTTGCTGCGTATTTTGTTGCGCAGCGGGATCGGGCGCGGGCTGCTCCGGGCTCAGCATCGCGAGCAAGGGAGAGGCGAGGAGCAGCGCCGGGTTCATGGGACGCAAGCTACGCCCGTTTCGGCCCTTCGACAAGCGGTCGCTAGTCGAGCCGCATCGCCTCCGCCGCCAGCGTTTCCGCCTCGATCAGCAGCGCATCGTCGGCCAGCCCTTGCGCCACATGTTCGCGCCCGATTAGTGTCAGTACGGGCACGGCGAGTGGCGAAATGCGCTCCAGATCGACGTGCAGCATCGTGTCCGCCGCGCGATCGAGCAGATCAGCCAGGCGCCCGACATCGGTCATCCGCGCGCGCGCATCGGCCCAGGCGGCCTGCAGCAGGACATGCCCCGGCTCGTACTTGCGCAGCACGTCGTAAATCAGGTCGGTCGAGAAGCTGACCTGCTTGCCGGTCTTGCGCTTGCCCGGAATCTGCCGCTCGACCAGCCCGCCGATCACCGCAACCTCGCGAAATGCGCGCTTCAGCAGCGAAGATTGCTGCACCCAATCGACGAATTCATCTTCCAGAATGTCGCGCGAGAACAATGCCGCCGGGTCGGTAATCGGCGTCAGGCCATAGCAGGCCAACGCATAATCGTTCGAGACGAAGCCGATCGGTTTCAGCCCCTGCGTCTCCATCCGTCGCGTCACCAACATGCCGAGCGACTGGTGCGCGTTCCAGCCTTCGAAACTATAGGCGACCATATAGTGCCGCCCTTCGCGCGGGAAGGTTTCGACCAGCAATTGCCCCGGGTGCGGCATCACCGATCGCACCTGCTGCACCTCCAGCCATTCGCGCACGTCATCGGGGAAGCGCCGCCACTGTTCGGGTTCGGCGAGGAAGTGGCGGACGCGGTCGGCAAGATTGGTCGACAGCGGCATCCGCGCGCCGCCATAGCTCGGGATGCGCGCGGGCCGCGAGGTCGCGCGCACGACGATCGACTCGGTGTCGATCCGTTCGACCTCCAGGCTCAGCCCGGCGAAGAAGAAGGTGTCGCGTGGGGACAGCGTCGCGGCAAACGCCTCCTCGACGCGACCCAAAGTGCGACCATTGGCGAAGCGTACGGAGAGCATCGTCGCCTCGACGATGATTCCGGCGTTCAGCCGATGCTGCGCAACAAATTTTGGCAGGCTGACGCGCCAGATGCCGTCCGCGTCCTGCGTCAGACGCTTGAATTTGTCGTAGGCTTTCAGCGCGTACCCGCCATCCCGCACGAAACCGAGCACCTGATCGAACAGCGTGTCGGTCAGCGCGGAATAGGGCAGCGCCGAGCGAATTTCGTCGAGCAAACTGCTCTGTTCGAAGGGCGCGGCGCAGGCGCAGGCCATGATATGCTGCGCCAGCACATCGAGCGCACCCATGCGGAACACGTCGGCGTCGAGTTCCCCCGCCTCGACCGCGTCTAAGGCCGCGCGCGCCTCGAGATATTCGAAGCGATTGCCCGGCACGACGATCGCCTCGGACGGCTCGTCGAGCCGGTGATTGCTGCGGCCGATCCGCTGCAGCAATCGCGACGATCCTTTGGGCGCGCCCATCTGGATCACGCAATCGACATCGCCCCAATCGACGCCGAGATCGAGGCTCGCCGTCGCGACCAGCCCGCGCAGGCGCCCATCGGCCATCGCCGCCTCGACCTTGCGCCGCGCCTCCAGGCTCAGCGACCCGTGATGGACGCCGAGCGGCAGGTTCATTGCATTGACCTTCCACAGATCCTGAAAGATCAGCTCGGCCAGCGCACGCGTGTTGCAGAACACGATCGTCGTCTTGTGCAGTTCGATTTCGGCCATCACCTGCTCGGCGGCATAGCGCCCCGAATGGCCCGACCACGGCACGCGCCCTTGCGGCAGCAGGATCGCGACATTGGGCGGTGCGCCCGCCTCGCCCTGCACCAGCGTGACGGTATCGATATCGCCATCGGGTGCCAGCCACGCGCGATAGCCGTCGGGGTCCGCGACGGTCGCCGACAGCGCGACGCGCCGCAGATCGGGTGCGATGCGTTGCAGCCGGGCCATGCACAGACTGAGCAGATCGCCGCGCTTGCCGGTGGCGAAGGCGTGCACCTCGTCCACCACGATCGTCTTCAGCCCTTCGAACATCGTGAAGCTGTCGGGATAGCTCAGCAACAGGCTCAGCGATTCGGGCGTAGTCAGCAGGATGTTGGGCGGCTTGATCCGCTGCCGCGCCTTGCGGTCGGACGGGGTATCGCCGGTGCGCGTCTCGATCCGGATATCGACGCCCATCTCGGCAACGGGCGTCAGCAGATTGCGCTGCACATCGACCGCCAGCGCCTTGAGCGGCGAGACGTAGAGCGTGTGCAGCCCGTCCGTCGGATGCTCGATCAGTTCGGCCAGCGTCGGCAGGAAACCCGCTAGCGTCTTGCCCGCACCCGTGGTCGCGACGAGCAGGCCATGGGCCCCGGCGCGCGCGACATCGAGCATCTCGAGCTGATGCCGCCTGGGTGCCCAGCCCTTGGCGGCGAACCAGTCGGCAACGGGCGCGGGAAGGTCGGGGCGACTCACCGCGTCACCTATGCCGGACGCGCGCGGGCGCGGCTACCGACGCGTGCAGGGGAACGCGGCTTTCAACGCATCGCGCACGATGAAGGAGGGTGCGCTATCCCAGCGGTCCGGGTGCGTGCGCAACGCCTTGCGGGCCGCTGCTATTGCGGTCAGCGTCGACGCCTTGGTCGGCGACGGACAGATTTGGTGCGCCAGCGACAGCGCGTCAAACACGCCGAGGATATAGCCAGTGCAGAAGCTCGGGCTGGGATCGTCGTCCCGTCCGTCGCACGCGCGGGCGAGTTGCGCGCTCTCCAGCGAACTGACCACCACCGGCGGCGGCTTGGGCGGTGCCTTGTACTTCGGGGCGGGTGCAGCGGCGAGCGCGAGCAGCAACAGCATCACGACGGCACCTCGTTCGCCGCAGGGTCCAGATATGGCAGCAAACGCACGCGCGGGAACACGGTTTCGAGCGGCGTCGATTCGGGCAGGATGTAGACGATCCCTCCGCTCTTGCCGAACAAGGTGCTGATCTTGCTGGTGTAGAAGCGCGTGCCGACGTTGATGCAGCCGAAGCTGATGCGATTGTCGTCGGGCGTCGGTGACAACAGCCGTTCGACGCGGCGTTCCTTCTTGTGCGTGGTGATCACCGCGTGCAGCGCGACGGAATTGGCGTAGTCGACCCACAACACCCGCTGGTTACCGAAGGCGCGGCCGAATTTCGCCACGAACCGCCCGGCGGGCGTGGTGCGCTCGGCCGGGCCGATATCTTCGAGCTTCTTGGCACCCACGCCGGGCGAGGATTCATCGCCGATGCCGATGCCGAGCAGCACTGGCGTCTCCCCCACGAAACTGCCGTCGGCGCGGAACAGCGATAGCGACGCGGCCTGCTTGTCGATCACGATATAGGGCGATTTGCCATTGTCGTGCGACGACGCGATCCACGCGATCAGCCGCGCGGCATCGGGCGAGCGAACGGGTTCGGGAAGCGGCGCGGTGGCGACGGCGGGCGGCGGTTTGACCGCCTTGCGCTTCGCCACTTTGGCTTTCGTGCGCGGCGCAGGGGCCTTCGCGCCCGGCGAAGGCGCGGCAAAAACCGGCACGGCGCACAGGCCAAACGCCGCGGCGACCAGCAACAGGCCGCCGCGGCGCGTTCGAACGGGCATCTGGCTCACCAGATGCCCTCACGCTTCAATGCAACGATCAAGAATCAGCCGCGCGGCCGACGCTGCTGACGGCGCTGCTGCGCCTGCATTTGCTGGTCGAGCCCATCGACGCGACCGCCCAGCTGATCGATCCGCTGCGAATTCTGCTGCGCCTGCCCGGCCGCCGCCTGCGCCGCTGCCAGCGCCTGACCCGACGTGCCTTCGACCGTGCGGACGCGCCCGTCGATACCGTCGATCCGCTCGTTCACCGTGGCGATCTGGCTCCGTACGAAACCCTTGGTCGCGCAGCCGCTGATGCCGACCGATCCGACCAGGATCATGCCAAGGACGGCGGATTTCGGAATGTTTGTACGCATATACTCACCTCTTCTTACTGTCGGGGTGACCGCAGCAACGCCGGACGAGGCAAAGTTGGCAAACGCAAAGGGGCAGACTGTGCGCCTGATGCGGCGGGCGGACCCGATCGGCGAGTCGGGCGCGAGTCGCGATTGGCGTTTGCCGCCCGCCGTCCCCATATCGCCGTGATGGCGAAGCTCGGCGACTGGATCGATCCTCAACCCCACGGCATCTACGTGAAGCCAGCCGATGTGTGGGTCGACCCGTCACGGCCCAGCCCCCGCGCGCTCGTCACGCATGGCCATGCCGATCACGCGCGCGGCGGGCATGGCGCGGTGTGGGCGACGCCCGAGACGCTCGCGATCATGGACGCGCGATACGGCGCACAGGCGGGCCATCCGGTCGCTTATGGCGAGAGCCGGGCGTTCGGCGATGTCACCGCCACCTTCGTCCCCGCCGGGCATGTGCTCGGCTCGGCGCAGATCCTGCTCGAATATCGCGGCGAACGCATCGTCGTGTCGGGCGATTACAAGCGTCGCGCCGACCCGACCTGCGCGCCATTCGAGCCGGTCAAATGCGACGTCTTCATTACCGAGGCGACCTTTGGCCTGCCCGTCTTCCGCCATCCCGAGACCGGCGACGAAATCGACAAATTGACCGCAGCCCTCCACGCCAATCCCGATCGCTGCGTGCTCGTCGGGGCGTACGCACTGGGCAAGGCGCAACGCGTCATCGCCGAGCTGCGCGCGCGCGGGCATGATGCGCCGATCTACATCCACGGCGCGCTCGAACGGCTCTGCACCCTCTATCAGGCGCATGGCGTCGATCTCGGCGAGCTGCGCCCCGCAACCGTCGCAGCCAAGGCCGAGATGGCGGGGCATATCGTCATCGCCCCGCCCGGCGCGCTGGCCGATCGCTGGTCGCGCCGCCTGCCCGATCCGATCACCGCAATGGCGTCTGGGTGGATGCGCGTGCGGCAACGCGCGGTGCAGCGCGGCGTGGAACTCCCGCTGATCCTGAGCGATCATGCCGATTGGGACGAGCTGACCGACACGCTCACCGAAATTGCGCCCAGGAAGTTTGGGTAACGCACGGGCGCGAGGATGCGTTGGTCCATTGGTGCCAGATGCGGCAGATGAAGGCGAAGCCGCTCCATCTCGCCGGGTTCGAAGACGAAGACGATTGAGGACGAACACATGAAGAAACGCACTTGGGCGATCGCCGCGGCGGCGGTGGCAGGCACGGCGGTCGCGGGCGCGGCGGCCTTCATCGTGCAGGAAAAGCGCATCGAGCAGCCACCCTACACGGTCGAACGCAAGGACGGCGCGATCGAAATCCGGCGCTATCCCGAATTGCTCGTCGCCGAAACCGAGACCAGCGGCCCCCGTCAGGCCGCGCTGGGCAGCGGGTTCAGCCGCCTCGCCGACTATATCTTCGCCAAGAATTGCGGCGGCGAGGGCATTGCCATGACCGCACCGGTGCTGAGCGAACGCGACGCCAAGATCGCGATGACCGCCCCGGTGACGAGCGAGCGCAGCGGCGACCAATGGCGCACGCGTTTCGTCATGCCCGCCCAATATACCCGCGAAACGCTGCCCCCGCCCGGCCCCGGCGTGACCATCTCCACCGTGCCAGCCCGCCGCGTTGCGGTCTATCGCTTCTCGGGTGTCGCGACCGACGCGGCGCTCGCCAAGGCCGAAGCGGCGCTGCGTGCGTGGCTGACGCAGGAAAAACTGGATGGCGGCGCGGTCAGCTACGCCTTCTACAATTCACCCTTCATGCCCGCCCCGCTGCGCCGGAACGAAGTGATGATAACGTTGCCGGGCTGACCCTCCATCTCACCGTTCGTGCTGAGCTTGTCGAAGCACTGCCCTTCTGCTCACCCGCGCAAAAAAGGCAGCCCTTCGACAAGCTCAGGGCGAACGGACTAAATGCGGTCTATCCCTACGCTGCGGCACCCGCGCGCGGCGTTGCGTCGAAGATCGTCATGCCACCGGACGAGGCCGAGAGCGTTTTGACTGCGGTCATGAATTCCGCGGACCCGGGCTGCTCGAAATGACGCTGCAACGCCGGCTGATCGCGCCATTGTTCGAAAAAGAATAGCCGCAGCGGATCATCGCAATCGACATGCACGGCATGGCTGATGCAGCCATCTTCCCCGCGCGAGCGTAGCACATGCGCGCGCGACGCCTCGAGCAGGGCATCGAATGTATCGGCCCGCGCGGTGACGGCGCCCGTGACGATGATCATATGGCATTCCCCCTTTGCCCGTTGCGAGCGCTACCCGTCCGCTCAAGCTCCGAGCGCCCGCGCACGGCGGCGTTGCACCGACGATCCGATCCCCAGCGCCTCGCGATATTTGGCGACCGTGCGCCGCGCGATGTCGAAGCCCTTGGCATTGAGCAGTTCGACCAAAGTATCGTCCGACAGGATCTTGTCGCCCTCGCCCGCGATCAGCGCCTTGATCGCCGACTTCACCGCCTGCGCCGATACCGCATCGCCGCCGTCGGACGACTGAATCGCCGAGGTGAAGAAATATTTTAGCTCGTACAGCCCGCGCGCGCAGGAGAGATATTTGTTGCTGGTGACGCGGCTCACCGTCGATTCGTGCATCTCGATCGCATCCGCCACCTGGCGCAGCGTCATTGGCTTGAGATGCGCGACGCCGTGCAGGAAGAACGCTTCCTGCTGCTTCACGATTTCGGTCGCGACCTTGATGATCGTGCGTTGCCGCTGGTCGAGCGCTTTCACCAGCCAATTGGCGCTGGCGAGCATTTCGCCGAGCCACGCCTTCGACGCCTTGTCGCCGCGTGCGGTCGACAGTTCGGTGTAATAGCTGCGGTTGACCAATACGCGCGGCAGCGTCGCGGCGTTGATCTCGATCCCCCAGCCGTCCTTGCGCTTCGCCACGAACAGATCGGGCACCACCGCCTGCGTCGGCTCGCCGCCGAAGCGACAGCCGGGCTTGGGATCGTAATTCCGCAACTCGCGGATCATGTCCGCAAGATCCTCGTCATCGACGTCGCACAGCCGCCGGAGCCGCGCGAGGTCGCCGCGCGCGACGAGATCGAGATTGTCGATCAACCGGGCCATGCACGGATCGTAGCGGTCGGCTTCCCTGGCCTGCAGCGCGAGGCATTCGGCCAGATCGCGCGCGCCAACGCCGGTCGGATCGAAAGTCTGGATGATGCCGAGCACTTGCTCAACCCGCACCAGCGGCACACCGAGCCGCGTCGCGACGTCGAGCAGCGATGCCGTGAGGTAGCCGCATTCGTCGATCTGATCGATCAGATGCGCGGCGATGAACAGGTCCGGCCCGTCGACGGCGGTCCCGGCTTGCGCAAGCAGATGATCCGAGAGGCTGAGGGCTGTATCGGCAAAGCTGTCGAAATCCGGGCCGTCTTCGCCCAGGCCGCCGCCGCTGCTCGCGCCGTTCATCCCAAGCGCGCCGTCCATCCCCGCGCCGCCCGGCTGATCGGCGGCGGAATCGTGGTGGAAGCTCTCGGCGGTGAAATCCACGTCGAGCGACGCCTCGCTCGAATCGCCGCCGCCCATGACGAGCTCGTCGGCGGTGGCGGGCGTGTCGCGAAGCGGCGCCTCGGCCTCGCGTTCCTGAGTCGGGCCATCATCATCGGGCGCGCTGGCTTCGAGCAGCGGGTTGCGCTCGATCTCCTCGGCCAGGAACCCTTCGACCTCGAGGTTGGATAGCGCCAGCAGCCGGATCGCCTGCTGCAATTGTGGCGTCATCACCAGCGATTGCGACTGCCGCAGATCGAGGCGCGGGGCGAGCGACACTCTGCGCTACCCTAAATCCCGTTCGTGCTGAGCCTGTCGAAGCACTGCCTTCCTGCAACGGAGGTCGCAGAAGCACAGCCCTTCGAAAGGCTCAGGGCGAACGGTTTGTGGGTCAAAGCGAAAAGCCCTCGCCCAGATACAGCCGCCGCACATTGGCATCGGCAACCAGCTCGTCCGGCGAGCCGCTGAACAGCACGCGGCCATCGTAAATGATGTACGCGCGGTCGCAGATGCTGAGCGTCTCGCGCACGTTGTGATCGGTGATCAGGACGCCGATTCCGCGCTGCTTCAACTGGCAGATGAGATCGCGAATGTCCGAGATCGACAGCGGATCGATACCGGCGAACGGTTCGTCGAGCAGCATGATCGAGGGATCCGCCGCCAGCGCCCGCGCGATCTCGGCCCGGCGCCGTTCGCCGCCCGACAGCGCCATCGACGGCGATTCGCGCAAGCGCGTCAGGCCGAATTCGTCGAGCAGGGTCTCCAGGCGAACCTTGCGCTTCTCCTTGTCGGGCACCGCCAGTTCGAGCACGCTGAGGATATTCTGTTCGACGCTAAGCCCGCGAAAGATCGAGGTTTCCTGCGGCAGATAGCCGAGGCCCAAAATCGCGCGGCGGTACATCGGCAAGCCGGTAATATCATTGCCGTCGAGCATGATCCGGCCCGCATCGGGCTTCACCAGGCCCATGACGGAGTAGAAGCAGGTCGTCTTGCCCGCGCCGTTCGGCCCGAGCAGCCCGATCACCTCGCCCTTGCCGACCGACAGCGAGACATCGGTCAGCACCGTGCGCTTGTCGTACGACTTGGCGATCGACACGACCGACAGGCCGTCGACGACCGACGCGGGGGCCACCGGGGGACGGAGTCGAGGATCAGGCTATCGGTCATGGCAGGTCCACTACTCGCAGCGAAGCATTACCGAAAGCCGATCGTCCGGCATTTGGCAAGTTTGTTGCATGATAATGTCGCGGCGACCGCGATGAAAGAGGCGCGGCGACGAATCGTCGTGCCCCCTCCGTCAGTTGCGCTTCGGCACCGAGAAAGTGCCGCTGACGCGCCCGCCGCTGCTCGTCGTCGTACCCGCAGCGCCACCGCCGACCGACGACCCGTCGATGACCGCACGACCGGTGTCGAGGTTGATCGTCAACCGCCCGCCACTGACGGTATTGCCTGCCTGGATCAGCGTCACCGCGCCGAGCATCGTCACAACGCGCTTGTTGAGATCGTACACCGCGAAATTGCTCCGCGCGGTCTGGTCGGGCCGCGTCACGGTCACGCCGCCCGAAGCATCGAGCCGCGACACTTGCGGGCTGCCATCGACCACCTGACCAGTGTAATTCACCGTCATCCGCGCGGCATTCAGCGTCATTTCGGCCTGCTTGACCGACACTTTGCCCGACAGGACCGCGCGGTTGGCCTTGTCCTGCAATTCGATATGGTCGGCACCGAAATTGATCGGTGCATTCGAATTGTGGGCCTGCTGCGCTGACGCGCTCCCGATCAGGGCCAGCGAAAGAGCGGGAAAGAGAAGCAAGGTGCGCATCGCCGCTATCTCGTCTTTCGCGGCACGATCCGCAAGCGTGCATTGCCGTCCAGCGTCACGACATGCCCTTCCAGATCGGCGTGCATCTGATCCGCGCTGAACGTGCCTTGCGGGACGTTACCCGTCACCGCACCGCCGCTCTTCAGCGTCTTGGTCTTGAGATCGACCGTCGAATCCTGCGTTTCCAGCCGATATCCGCCGCTGCTGTCGACGCGCACCGGGCCGTCGACCGCGACTTGCTGCTTGTCCATGTCGTAATGGCCGTGATCGGCGACGATGCTGGCCGGCCCATCGCGCAAATCGATTCGCGCGGACAGTTGCTCGAGCTTGACGATCGGTTCGGCCGAACTCTTCTGCACGGCAGAACCCGCGCTCAGCGCGAAGCGCTGGCCCTTGTCGTCCTCACCACGATAGGTCGCGGATTGCACGCGCAGCCGTTCCTTCGCCACCTCGACCTTGTTCTTGTCGAGCAGGAAGCTGACATCCCCCCTGCATAGAGCGGCAGCACCACGACGAACGCCGCCAGCACGCCGATCGCCATCGGCAGCACGCGGCGCAGCACTGCGATCGTGCGGTCGTGGCTCGATCCGGGCGCGGCCCAGATCTGGCGCGGGGTCGGCCCGGAATCAGGCATGGGCGAAGATGTCGATCTCTGGCCAGCCGGCGATATCGAGTTCGGCGCGCCACGGCAGGAAATCGAAGCACGCCTGAGCAAGGTCGGTCCGCCCCTCGCGCGCCAGGCGCAGGTCGAGCTCGTTGCGCATCGCGTGCAGATAGCGCACGTCCGAGGCGGCATAGTCCTTCTGCGCCTCGCTCAGCACCGGCCCGCCCCAATCGGAGGATTGCTGCGCCTTGGAAATGTCCTGCCCCAACAATTCGCGCACCAGCTCCTTCAAACCGTGGCGATCGGTATAGGTCCGCACCAGCCGCGAGGCGATCTTGGTGCAATAGACGGGGGCCGCCGTGACTTCGAGATAATGGCTGATCGCCGCCAGATCGAAGCGGGCGAAGTGATACAGCTTCACGCGTGCCGGATCGGCGAGCAACGCGCGCAGGTTCGGCGCGGCATAATCGCTATCAGGTCCAAAACGGACGAGATGCTCATCGGGCCCGCCGTCGGACAATTGCACCAGGCACAGCCGGTCGCGCGGCGTGATCAGGCCCATCGTCTCGGTATCGACCGCGATGTCGACGCCGGGCGCGAAGGTATCGGCGGGAAGGTCTTCTTCGTGGAGATATACTGTCATCGCACGGCCCTAACCGCGATCGCGCGATATCTCAATGGCGCGGGGCGGACCGATCGTTCGGGCCGTGGTGGGCCGCCGGGGCGCGCGCGTGCCGCCTGGCGGCGCCGGATTCTGTGCCGTACATGCAACGCTTGCGCAAAGAACCGTGTGAAGCGTGCCGTATTTTGGACGAATTCATTCGCGGCGTCTGGATTTTTAGGCTAACACGAGTTGGTACCATAATCGTTTTGGTACACGTGCCTTCGCGTCTATCGTCCGACGCAACGGTTACTATGATGGTTTCGGACGAGCCGGGAAGACGAACAGGGCATGAGTTTCGATAAAGGACGCCGCGGCGATCGTGGCGGGCGCGGGCGCGACAAGCGCGACGGTTTCGGCGATAGCGGCGGTTTCGACGGCGGTTTCGGCGGCGGCGATCGCTTCGGCGGCGGTGACCGGTTCGGCGGTGGCGGTGATCGCTTCGGCGGCGGCGGTGATCGCTTCGGCGGCGGCGGCGGTTTCCGCAGCGGCGGTGGCGGCGGCTTTGGTGGCGGCGGCGGCGGCGGCCGCGGGATGCCCCCGCAGGTCGTCGGCGAAGGCACTGGCGTCGTAAAGTTCTTCAACGCGCAAAAGGGTTTTGGTTTCGTCGTACGCGATGACGGCGGCGAGGACGTGTTCGTGCACATCTCGGCAGTCGAGCAAGCCGGTCTCACCGGTCTGGCCGAGGGTCAGCCGCTCGGCTTCACCCTGGTCGATCGCGGTGGCCGCATCTCGGCGACCGACCTCAAGATCGAAGGCGAGCCGATGGCCGTCACCGACCGCGGCCCGCCGCGCGACCGCGATGCCGGCCCGCGTGGTGCCGCCGGCGGCGCACCGCAGCGCTCGCTGACCGGTGAAAAGGCGACCGGTACGGTCAAGTTCTTCAACGCGATGAAGGGCTTCGGCTTCATTCAGCGCGATGATGGCCAGCCCGACGCATTCGTCCACATCTCGGCCGTCGAGCGGGGCGGCATGTCGTCGCTCAACGAAGGCGACCGGCTCGAATTCGAACTGGAAGTCGATCGTCGCGGCAAGATGGCAGCGGTGAACCTCACCTCGATCGGCTGATTTCTCAGCCATCGCTGAACGGATAAACCCGGTGGGCAGCGTGCCCGCCGGGTTTTTCTTTGTGCTCAATTCTGGGTACGCCTGGTACCCACGCTTCCCCACGCTAGCATTTCCTCGGCAAACGCCGGGGCCAAGAACCTCGGGTCGGCTAAAGCAGGGAGCAAAGCAGTGATCCCCAACTCAAACCTCTAGGCAAGCTGCCTTTCCGCTTCCGCCCATCAGCGGGCATTCCGAGGGTCGGGGGTGACCGCGTGTTACGAGACTGTTAGGTGAGACCGCTAATGGCGATCGGAAGTCGGTCAGCCTTCAGGAGAGTATGCGTGCTTTTTCACACCATGGTCGGATCGAACGACATTGAACGATCCAAGCGCTTCTACGACACGGTGCTCGGCACCTTGGGCGCAGGGGAAGGGACGCGGAACATCGCCGACAGCGGCCATACCCGTCTGATCTACAATAACGGCAACGGAACCAACTTCATCGTCAGCCAGCCGATCAACGACGAACCGGCAAGCGTCGCCAACGGCAGCACCGTCGCCTTTTCCTGCGACTCGCCCGAGCAGGTGAAGCAGCTTCACGATACCGCCGTTGCCGCTGGCGGAACCTCGATCGAAGCTCCGCCCGGACCGCGCGAAACTGCCTCCATGGGCACTATCGAACTGGCCTATTTTCGTGATCCCGACGGCAACAAACTGTGCGGAATTCATTTTCCTGCCTGATCCGTCCGGCACTGGTCTGCTTCTAAACCTAGCGGACCTCGATCATGCGATCCCGCGAACGTCCTCTTTCCACCACGACCAGACATTCGCTGTCCTACACGCCCAGCCTCTGTCATCATCGCCTCGGCTCTTTCAAACCGTCGATCCCGCACCCCCGCGGCGCGCCCCTGCAATGACGGCGGACGCGTAACTTTCGTGACTTTTGGCACGTCGGTCGGTCAATCCGCGACGCGCCTTCCTCCGCGTATCCGCTCCGCGGCTAAGCCCCGCGCAAACGGCGTTTACGCCTAACCTTAGCCTAACCTTCCGCGACCCTACCCCGCCAAAATCAGCGCCGCGCCCGCCAAAATCCCCAGCACGCCCGCCACCCGTCCCCAGGTCGCGCGTTCCTTCAGCACCAGGATGGCGATCAGCAGCGCCGTCACCATCCCCGTCTCGCGCAAGGCGGCGAGCGGCGCGGTCGGCCCGAGCGACAGCGCATAGAGCGCGCCGCCATAGGTCAGCACCGACAGGATCCCGGCAACCACCCCAGGCCGCCACTGCGACCGGGCGGACGCAAAGATGCCGCCGCGCGTCGCCACGCCGAACAGGGCGACGACGACGAACCCCATCTGCACGAACACCCACACGATATAGCTCGCCGGGGTGGGAGCAGCGCGCACGCCCATCGCGTCGATCACGGTATAGCTCGCGATCAGGGCGCCGGTCAGCACCGACCAGCCGAGCGCCGCACGCCCGATATGCTTGCCCGATACCATCACGAACATGGCGGCGCCGATCACCGCGATCCCGACGACCTGTCCCGTCGTCGCATGGTCGCCCAGCAGGCCGATCGACACGCCCGCGGTGATCAGCGGCGCCGTGCCGCGCAGCACCGGATAGACCGCCGACAGGTCGCCGATCGCGTAAGCGCGGACCAAAGCGTAGAGATAGATGGCGTGCAGCACCGCGCTCGCCGCCAGCCAACCCCACGCGCCGGTTGGCAAAGGCACGAAGGCGATCGCGGGCAGCAGAATGATCGCGCCGGTCGCATCGGTGATGGCGCGACCCGCCGCCTTGTCGCGCCCGCCCTTGACGATCGCGTTGACCACAGCGTGGATCGACCCCGACGCGATCATCAGCACTGCGGCGAGGGTGAAGGGCGGCATCACCCGCGCCTGCCCGCCCGCGCCACTCAGCGCAAGGCTTCAGCCGTCGGCGAAGCGGTCGGTCGCGCGGATCAACTGGTCGAGGATGCCGGGTTCGTTATAGGCATGGCCCGCACCCTCGATCAGGTGGAACGCCGCCTCGGGCCACGCCTTGTGCAGAGCCCAGGCGTAGCGCGCCGGGCACGGCATGTCGTACCGCCCATGCACGATCGTGCCGGGGATCCCGCGCAGCCGCCCCGCATCGCGCAGCAACTGACCTTCCTCCAGCCAAGCATCGTGGACGAAGAAATGATTCTCGATCCGCGCAAAGGCGAGCGCGAAATGGCCGTCGCTGAACGACTCGGACAGCGCCGGATCGGGTAGCAGCGTGATCGTCTCGCCCTCCCAGATCGTCCAGGCCTTGGCCGCCTCCAGCTTCTTCGCCTCATCCTCGCCGGTCAGCAGGCGGCGATACGCGCCGAGCATGTCGTGGCGCTCCTCCGGGGCGATCGGGGCTACGAACGCTTCAAATTTGTCGGGAAACATCTCGGACACGCCGAACTGATAATACCAGGCGAGTTCAGGCCGCGTCGCGGTGTAGATGCCGCGCAGGATCAACGCGCTTACCCGCTCCGGATGCGTCTCGGCATAGGCCAGCCCGAGCGTCGATCCCCACGACCCGCCGAACACCAGCCAGCGCTCGACCCCGACCAGCTCGCGCAGCCGCTCGATATCGGCGACCAGATGCCAGGTCGTGTTCGCCTCCAGCGACGCATGCGGCGTCGAGCGCCCGCAGCCGCGCTGGTCGAACAACAGCACATCGTAGCGCGCCGGGTCGAACAGCCGCCGGTGGCTCGGCGAGCATCCCCCGCCGGGCCCGCCGTGCAGGAAAACGGCGGGCGTCCCGCCCGGCGTGCCGCAGCGTTCGTAATAGACGTGATGGCCGTCCCCCACGTCGAGCATCCCGCTCGCATAGGGTTCGATCTCGGGGTAAAGCTGGCGTAGGTCGGTCATCGCCCTTGGGTAGCCCGCGCGGGCCACCCTGTCACCTCAACGCATCGGAATGACGCGGCCCTGCACCATGACATAGCCGACCTTCGTCACCGCCGCCGGATCGACCAGCGGGTCGCCCGTCACCGCGATCAGATCGGCCGACTTGCCGACATCCAGCGTCCCCGTCTCCGTCGACAGGCCAAGCAGGTCGGCCCCGCCCTTGGTCGCCGCGATCAGCGCGTCGCGCGGGGTCATCCCGCCCTTGCTGACCATCAGGCCGAGCTCTTCATTGTTGCGGCCATGCGGGAACACACCGGCATCGGTACCCAGCGCGATCGGCACGCCCGCCTTGTACGCCTTGTTCAGCCCCTTGCCCCACACCGCCAGCGTCGCGCGGCCCTTCGCCTCGGTATTGGCGGTGTAGCGCCCGGTGCCGATGTACATTTGCAAACCCGAGAACGCCATCAACGTCGCGCTGTAATAGGTGCCGCGCGCCTTCATCAGCGCAATTCCGGCATCATCGACGAAGGTGCCATGCTCGATCGAATCGACACCCGCGCGCACCGCCGCGGCAATGCCCTTGGGGCCATGCGCATGCGCCGCCGTCTTCAGCCCCAATTGGTGCGCGGTATCGCAGATCGCCTTCATTTCCTCATCGGTGAAATGCTGTTCGAGGCCGATCTGGCCATCGTCGAGCACGCCGCCGGTCGCGTGGAATTTGATCACGTCAACGCCGTAGGCCGCGATCCGGCGCACGGCGCGCGCGCATTCGAGCGCCCCGGTGCACACGCCGATCTGTTCACCGGTCGCATCGATCGCGTTGCGCAGATCGGGGTTGAGGCCGACCGTGCCATCGCCATGCCCGCCGATGATCGACAAAGGCGGCCCCGACACCAAGATGCGCGGGCCGGGGAAGCTCCCCTCCTTCACCGCATCGCGCATCGCAACGCTCGCCTGTGCCCCGCCGCCCAGATCGCGCACCGTGGTGAACCCGGCGCGCGCGGTGATCAGCGCATTCTTCAGGCCGACGGTGGCGGCATAAGGTTCGGAATATTTCGGGGTGAGGCCCTGATACCACGGCTCGCCCGCATTGCCGGTCAGATGGACGTGCACGTCGATCAGGCCGGGCAGCACGGTCTTGTCGCGCATATCGACAACGGTCGCACCTTCGGGGGCTGTAGCGCCATCGTCGATCCGCACGATCTTGCCGTCGGTGACGATCACGGTGGAGGCGCCGCGCTCCGGCTTGGCCGCGTCGACGATCAGATGCCCCGCCTGAATCGCGAAGGTCTCCGCGTGCGCGGCGCTTGCGGTCAGCACGGCCATGGCGGCGATCAGGAATGTACGCATTGGGTCCCCCTTCATTCTGTTTCGCGGCAGCCTAACCGCTTGAAAGCGGGTGTCGAGGGGGCGGATCGTTCCCAACCCCGTTCGCCCTGAGCTTGTCGAAGGGCTGCTCTTCTTTTCGGGCCGGCCGAGAAAGACAGTGCTTCGACAGGCTCAGCACGAACGGGGAGAAGGCGAAGTCAAACAATCATCCGCTTGAGCGCCGCCACCGTGTCGGCCTCCGCCGCGGGCTTGTCGGTGCGGATGCGGGCAATGCGGGGGAAGCGCATCGCGACGCCCGATTTGTGCCGCTTCGAATTGTGGATCGAATCGAACGCAATCTCCAGCACCAGAGTCTTCTCCACCTCGCGGACCGGGCCGAAACGGCCGGTCGTGTGGTTGCGCACGAACTGGTCAAGCATCTTCAGCTCATCATCGGTGATGCCCGAATATGCCTTGCCGACCGGCAACAGCTCGCCCGTTTCGGTCCAGCAACCGAAGGTATAATCGCTGTAGAAGGATGAGCGCCGCCCATTCCCGCGCTGCGCATACATCATCACGCAATCGGCGGTCAGCGGGTCACGCTTCCATTTGTACCACAGCCCGGTCTTGCGCCCGCCGACATAGGGGCTGTCGCGGCGCTTGAGCATCACGCCCTCGATTGCCGCATCGCGGGCCCCGGCACGGATGCCCTCCAGCGCTGTAAAATCCTCCGCCGCGATCACTGTGCTGAGGTCGAACCGCGCCGGATCAAGCCGCCCGGCGAAATCCTCAAGCCGCTGGCGACGGCGCGACCACGGCAAGGGGCGCAGATCCTCCTCTCCATCGAACAGAATGTCGTAGAGCCGCACGAACGCCGGCGCCTCGGCCAGCATCTTGGCCGACACGACTTTCCGCCCGAGCCGCTGCTGCAACGCGTTGAAGCTCGCCGCGCCGCCCTCCTCGGTCGCGGTGCCTTGCGCGTCGCCCTTCACCATCAGTTCGCCGTCGAGTACGCCGGGCGTCGTAAAATCGCGCGCCACTTCGGGGAAGCTGGCGGTAATGTCGTCCCCGGTGCGGCTGTAGAGGCGGGTCTGACCCGCGATATGAACGATCTGCGCGCGGATGCCGTCCCATTTCCACTCCGCGGCATAATCGGCGAGATCGACCCGCAGATCCTCCAGCGGATGCGCTAGCATGAACGGACGGAACACGGGCACATCGGCGGCGGTCGGCTGGCTGCCGCGCCCCTCGGCCCAGTCGAACAGCGCGGTGTAGGGCGGGTCGATGCCGTGCCACACTTCCTCGACCGCCTCGACATCGAGGTCGAACGCTTGCGCCAGTGCGGTCTTGGCGAGCCTGGACGAAACGCCGATCCTGAGCGCGCCGGTCGCCATCTTGAGCAGGGCAAAGCGCTCGTCAGCCTCCAACCGGTCGAGCATCCCGGCTAGCACTGCGGGCGTATCGGAGCGGGAAAGTGCGGACAGGCGATCGACCACCTGCGCGATGCTCAAGTCCCCATCCGTTTCGGGCGGTGTCGGAGGGGCAGGCCACAGCAGGGCGACGGTTTCGGCCGAATCGCCGACATAGTCGCGGCTCATCCGGTACAGCACCGGATCGACCCGCGCCTCGATCAGCGCGCGGATGACGGCGGGCTTCACGCCCGGCAGATCGAGTTCACCGGTCAGCGCCGCCATCGCCCAGCCGCGATCGGGATCGGGCGTCGCGCTCAGATAATCGACGATCAGCTTCAACTTGGCGTTACGCGACCGCGTGTAGATCAAACGGTCGAGAAGATCGGCGAAGGCGCGCATAGCAGTTCAACATGGGCGCCGACGGGGAGTTCCGCCAGCGCCCGTGCTAACGATCAGCCCTTGCGGCTGGCCTCGAACAGGAACCAGGCGCGGCGTTCGGCCTGATCGGTCCAGTCGTCGATCACTGCGCTGGTCGCATTGTCCTTCGCTTCGTCGGCGATGTCCTTGGCTTCGCGCAAGGACACGACGAGCGCGAGATTGTCGTCGCGCAGCTCGCTCAGCATCGCTTCCGGCGCGACGAAATCGGCGTCATTGTCCTTGATCGTCTGGTGGCGCGCAATGTCGCCGATCGAGCGCAGCGTGGTCTTGCCGATCTTGCGCACGCGCTCGGCAATGTCGTCGGTCCCGGCGAAGATTTCGGCGGCCTGCTCGTCGAGCATCAGGTGATAATCACGGAAATGCGGGCCGGACACGTGCCAGTGGAAGTTCTTGGTCTTCAGGTACAGCGCGAACGTATCGGCCAGGATGCCGTTCAGCGCCTCGGCAACAGTCTTGACGGCGTTGCTGGTCAGGTCGCTGGGGGTCTTCAAATCGCTCGGGGTCTTGAGTGCGTCGGCGGCCACAATGCGTCTCCTTGGGGATGGTTCGTTGCGGGAACGATCCGATAGCCGATTGGGTCCGGGATAGACGACACAAATTTCGTTGGCGTGATCGCGCGGCTAGATCAGCCGCAACGCCCCCAGGCCCTGCACCACCCCCGCGACAGTCAGCAGTCCGGCCGCGATCAGGCGCACCGCACCGGTCGGCACGCGCCGCAGTTTCGCGTCGCCGAGCATAATCGCCGGCACGATGACCGCGAGCGCGCCGATCGTTGCACCGACTGCAGCGAGCGCAGGGGTTTCGCTGCGTGTGGCCAACGCAGCGGTGATGAACTGCATCCGATCGCCAAAACCGAGCATGACCATCGTCATCAGCGTCACAAGAAACGCGCCCCCGCGCCAGTCGCGCGGTTTGTGACGCTTGATCGGCCAGAACGCCGTTACGCCCCCTGAAAACAGCGCCACCGCCAGCAAAAGGTCGCGCGCATTCGGGGAAAGCGCAGGAGCGACGAGCATTCCGCCCACCACGCCGATGGCATTGCCGAGCGCAAGCGCCAGCGCCGTCGCGGCGATGACGGCACCCTTGCCACCGGAATAGCGATCGCCGAGCGCGGCCGCCGCCCAGGGCGTACGGTCGCTCGCCTGCGTGAGAAGCGCCGCGACGAGCGCAGCCATCAGTGCATCCATAGGTGGCGGGTCAGCCGCTCAGGCGAACCGAGCAGGCGGCCAGATAGGTGGCGCACGCCGGGGCGTCGTGCCGGTCACTCGCCACCGCGTCTCGCAAGATGTCGATCCAGCCGAGGATCAGGGGCCCGCGCTCCCCCGCGCCAGCGCCGCTTCGATCGCGTGCGTGACGGCAACGGCAGGATAGAGCCCATGCGCGAGCGCGACGGCGCGAATCGCATCGACTTCGGTCGCAAGGACAGTGGTGGTAGCGGTCGGGGCGCGGCTGCCGATCAGAGCGACTCGCGCGGCGAGATCGTTTTGAACCGTCCGTGGCGTGGCGTGTGCAGCACTCATGGCGAATGGCCCTCCCACCAATACTATAGGCGAGAAGGCGTAAAGGCCGGCTTAACCGCCGCGAATCGGTCGCGCCGCTTGACATCGCAGCCTGCTTGGCCCATCGGGCGGCGCTTGAGAGCGGCGACCGGTTCGCCGCTTTTGCATTTTCAGATCACAGGAATTCAGGTCATGGCAAAGCCGACCACGGTCAAGATCAAGCTCGTCAGCACGGCGGACACCGGCTTCTTCTACACCACCAAGAAGAACCCGCGCACCAAGACCGAGAAGCTGAGCTTCAGCAAGTACGACCCCGTCGTGCGCAAGCACGTCGAGTTCAAGGAAGCCAAGATCAAGTAAGCCGTTCGGCGCAAGCCGGGCGTCGATGAAGGCCGCGAGCATCGCTCGGCGGCCTTTTTCGCGTGTCTAACCCGTCTCCCGACGGGAGAGGGAGGGGCCCGTCGCGAAGCGATGGGAGGGTGAGGGCAGTATGGATTGCCAGCCTGCCCTCATCCGGCGCTGCGCGCCACCTTCTCCCAAAGGGAGAAGGGTTTCATAACAACGCCTGCACCGCATCCACGAAGCGCATCAGCGAGATCGGCTTCGACACATAGGCATCCGCCCCCGCCGCGCGGATACGGTCTTCATCCTCACGCCCGGCATAGGCCGTCACCGCCATGATCGGAATGTTCCGGAGCGCCTCGTCGGCCTTCAGTTGCAGGATAAGATCGTATCCGCTGACGTGCGGCAACTGGATGTCCATCACGATCAGGTCAGGCGTAAAGGCGCGCGCCGCCGCCACCGCCTCGCGTCCGTCACGCACCCCTTCGGTCGCGTGATCGTGTGCGCGCAGCAGGTCGCAGAAAAGTTTCAAATTGAGTTCGTTGTCCTCGACAACGAGCACCCTTTTTGCCACCCCGGCGACACTGTCGACCATAACTTCGTCCATGGGACTTCCCTACGCAATGCGCGCGCCAGAGACAAACCCCGACCCGCACCAGATTGCACTGCGCGCGCTTGTATGGACGCTGGCCGAGCAGGACCGCGCGCAACGCTTGCTCGACACGACCGGACTCGATCCCGACGATCTCCGCGCACGGGCCGGGGAACCTGCCGTGCTGTCGGCGGTGCTCGGTTTCCTTGAGAATTACGAACCCGATCTGCTCGCCTGTGCCGAGGATATCGGCGAATCCCCCAATGCGATCGTCGCGGCGCGCGCCGCGCTCGATCCGGAGTATTTTGAATGAAGGGCCTGCTGATCTGCGATTGCGACGAAGTGCTGCTCCACATGGTGCGGCATTTCGGCGTGTGGCTGCGCGAGCATCACGACATCGACTTCGCGATCGAGGGTGGTGATTTCGCCTCCAGCATGCGTCGCCGCGATGGCGGCGCTGCGCCGACGCAGGAGGAGATGTGGGAGCTGCTCCACGGCTTCTTCCCCGATGAGATGCACCGCCAGACGCTGGTGCCGCACGCGCGCGAAGCGCTCGCCGCTTTGTCGGAAATTGCCGATGTCGTGATCCTGACCAATCTCGCCGACCACAATCGCGAACCCCGCATCGCGCAATTGCTCGGGCACGACATGCAGTACCGCGTCGAGACCAATCAGGGCGGCAAGGGCGATCCGGTGTCGCGGCTGGTTGCCGAGTTCGGTAATCCGGTGACGGTGTTCGTCGACGATCTCGCGGTGCATCACACTTCCGTCGCCAAGCACGCGCCGGGCGTGTTCCGGCTGCACATGGTGTCCGAACCAACCCTCGCTCCGCACGTTGCCCCCGCCGCCGATGCGCATGTGCGGATCGACGATTGGCGGGCCGCGCAAGCCTGGATCACAGAGCGTTTCACCGCCGGCGTACCGGCCACCGCCCCCGAAAGGATTTCCGCATGACCGAACGTGTCGATCGCAAGCTGGCCGAGCTCGGCCTCACCCTTCCCGCCGCCGCCGCGCCAGTCGCCTCCTATGTGCCGACGGTCGATGCGCACGGGCTGCTGCACATTTCCGGGCAATTGCCGTTCCGCGATGGCGCGGTGATCACCGGGCGATTGGGCGAAAACGTCGATCTCGCCGAAGGCACCGCCGCAGCGCAGGCGTGCGCTCTGATGCTGGTCGCACAGATCAAGGCCGCGCTCGGCGGTCTGCACCGGGTCGAGCGGATCGTGAAACTCGGCGTGTTCGTCAATTCGACGCCCGACTTCACCGATCACCCCAAGGTCGCCAATGGCGCATCGGATCTGATGGTGGCGCTGTTCGGTGAAGCAGGAAAGCACGCGCGCGCCGCGGTCGGCGTCGCGGCGCTCCCGCTTGGCGCGGCGGTCGAGGTCGATGCGATCGTGCAGATCTCGACCGCCTGAGGCGCAATGCCCCCTAGCGCCATGACCGGAACCCCGGCAGGATAGCGCCCTGTCTATCAAGGGGTTGCCGCATGGATCGTCGTCAGTTGCTTGCATCGGGGGGCGCTGCTGCGCTGGCCGCGTCGTTCGTCCCCGCCCGCGCGTTCGCGGCGGCGGGCAGCGGCGACGCTGCGCTCAATGCCGAGTTCGAGCGGATCTTTCAGGATGCGGTGACCCGCTCGCCCGAACTCGCCACCTCGCTCGGGCTCGACAAAGGGCCGCTCGCCGCCGCCAAGGGCATGTTGTCGCCGCGCACCGTCGCCAAGCGCCAGGCCGATGTCGCGCAGACCAAGGCGGCGCTGGCACGGCTGGCGAAATTCACGCCTGCCACGCTCTCGCCCGCGGCCCAGCTCAATCTCGAGGTCGTGCGTTACTCGCTCGGCACGCAGATCGCCTCGGCCGATCGCTTCGGGATCGACAGCCCGATCCGCCCGTATCGCATCTTCCAGCAGGGCGGCGCCTATTTCTCGACTCCCGATTTCCTCAACACCGCGCATACGATCGCGGTCACGGCGGATGCCGAGGCGTATCTCTCGCGGCTCGAACAGTTCGCAACCGTGCTCGATCAGGAAAGCGCGCTGCAAGCCGAGGAAGCCAAGCGCGGACTGCTCGCCCCGGCCTGGTCGCTCGACCTGACGCTCGGCCAGATGCGCAAGCTGCGCGAGCAACCGGCCGAAACGGCCAGCATGGTGCAGTCGCTGGTCAAGCGCGCCGCCGCCAAGGGCATCGCCGGGGATTGGCAGACCCGCGCGGCGAAGATCGTCAGCGACAAGGTTTATCCCGCGCTCGATCGCCAGATCGCGCTCATCGAGCGGCTGAAGCCCACCACCAAGCCCGGCGACGGCATCTGGCGCGTGCCGAACGGCGATGCGATCTATGCGATGGCGCTGGCGCAGGCGACGACCACGACGATGACACCGGACGAGGTTCACGCGATCGGCCTGAAGCAAGTCGCCGAGATCACCGCGCAGCTCGACACGATCCTCCGCGCGCAAGGCTATACCAATGGCACCGTCAGCGAGCGGCTGGCGAAGCTCAATGTAGCGCCCGACCAAGTCTATGCCAACACAGCCGAGGGCCGCACCGAGCTGATCGCCGGGCTTAACGCCGGGGTGAAGGCGATGTATGCGAAGCTCCCGCAAGCCTTTGCCACCGTGCCGACGCAGCCGCTCGAAATCCGCGCGGTGCCGGTCGAGATTCAGGACGGCGCGTCGAACGGCTATTACAACCGCGCCTCGCTCGACGGGTCGCGCCCGGCGATCTATTTCGTGAATCTGAAGGATGTCGGCGACTGGCCGAAATATACCCTGCCATCGCTCACCTATCATGAGGGCGTGCCGGGGCATCACCTGCAGATCAGCCTGGCGCAGGAATCGAAGGACATCCCCACGCTGCGCAAGATCGGCTTCTTCTCGGCCTATTCCGAAGGCTGGGCGCTCTATGCCGAGCAGCTTGCCGACGAGCTGAACGCCTATGCATCGCCGCTGGAGCGGGCCGGGTATCTCCAGTCCTTCCTGTTTCGCGCGGTGCGCCTCGTGGTCGATACCGGCATCCATGCCAAGCGCTGGAGCCGCGAGAAGGCGACCGATTATATGGTCGCGACGACCGGCTTTGCCCGCCCGCGCACGCAGCGCGAAGTCGAACGCTATTGCACGCAAGCCGGGCAAGCGTGCAGCTACAAGGTCGGGCACATGGCCTGGACCCGCGCGCGGGCGAAGGCGCAGGCCGCGCTTGGGACAAAGTTCGACCTGAAACAGTTCCACGAGATCCTGAAGGAAGGCGCGATGCCGCTTACCATCCTGGAACGCCGGGTCGATCAGCGCATCGCCGCGCTGAAGGGCTGACCGTCCGGCCAAGCGTCATCGGCGTTTGATCCACGACAAGCGCGTCGCGCGCGCGGCGGGATAAGCACCTTCCTGCGCGGTCCGACGGCCGCGACCTGGAGGACCGAGCCATGATCAAGGACATTCTGCTCGTTATCGATGCTTCGCCGCGGACCGACCCGATCATTCGTGCGGCATGTGGACTGGCCGAACGGGTGAAGGGGACGCTGACGATCGAGATCCTGAGCGCCGGGCCGATGCTGATCCCGACCCTCGCCCCGATGACGGCAGCGTATGTCCCCGACGTCGAACTGGTCCATGATGAAGCGGACCGGATCGCGGCAGTGACGGCGATGGTCGCGGGCTGCGGCGCCACGGTCCGTGTCATCGGCATCCATGACGACGTGCCAAGGCTGGCCGAGCGAGTCGGGAAAGGCGGGCCGATCGCCGATCTCATCTTGATCGGTGATGCCGATCTGTGGGCGGTCGGCTGGCTGCGCGGCCGGATCGCGGAGGCGGTGATCATGGGCGGCGGAACGCCGTTGATCGTGCTGAACGGCGCGGCGACGCTCGACCCGGTCCATCACGCGGTCATCGGCTGGAAGGATACGAGCGAAGCGCGCCGCGCGCTGCACGATCTGGTTGCGCTGGCCGCGCCTCATGCCAAAATCGCGGTGGTCGCGATCGCCCGCAACGAGGCGGCCCTGCCGAAACTGGCCGAGGGCATGAAGGATGTCGTCCGGCACCTTTCGGCGCATGGGTTTGAGGCGAGCGCGCACGCCCTTCCCGCCGATGGGCAAAACGTCGCCGAGGCTTTGCAGGACTTTGCTTTGCGCGAAGGTGCCGATGTGTTGGCGATCGGTGCGTTCGGCCATTCGCGCCTACGCGAAGTCGTGTTCGGTGGCGTCACGCTGGCCCTGATCGAGCACGCACGCTTGCCGGTCCTGCTGTCCCGCTGATCCGGCGCGCCGCCGACCGGCGGTGCAGCGTTCCACGTCCCACCTCCCACCCCGCGCGTGCAACGATCGGATATTGCGCGCCAAATGCGTAGTTTCCCAGGCTGCACTGCACGAACGAATCGGGTATGGTGTCCACGACAAGGGGACCGGGGACCGTGACGACTCACCTGCACCAAGCCAGTTTTGCACAGCCGCGCGGCGCGTCGGTCTGTCAGGAGTGTTTGGTTCGTGACACCGCGCTGTGCTCCAGCCTGGACGATGCGGAGTTGATGGCGCTCAGCGCGATCGGTCGTCGACGCACCGTTCCCCGGGGCATGTCGTCACCTGGGCCGGCGACGTGGTGACCAGTTTCGCCAACGTTGTCAGCGGCGCATTGAAAGTGACCGCATCGACACCAGACGGGCGTGAGCAGATCGTCGGACTGCTGTTCCCGGGCGATTTCGTCGGGCAGATGTTTACGGACGAAGCCTCGCTTACCGTCACCGCGCTGACCGAAACGGCGATGTGCAGCTTCCCCCGTGCGGCATTCGAACGCGAACTCGGCGCACAACCGCGCATGGAGCGGATGTTGCTCGAACGCACGATGGCCTCGCTCGACGAAGCGCGCGAGCGGATGCTCTCCCTCGGCCGCCGCAACGCACAGGAACGCGTGGCCGGTTTCATCCTCCAAGTGGCGGATCGATCGGGAACGCCGCGCAGCGACGGGGGGATCGACGTGTCGATCCCGATGAGCCGCGGCGAGGTGGCCGATCTGCTCGGCCTGACGATCGAAACCGTCAGCCGCCAGCTGACGCGGCTCAAGGCGGCGGGCCTCATCACCTTTGCCAAGGGCGAACGCGATTGCATCGTGTGCGATCCCGAAGGGCTGGAACGGATCGCTAATCCAGTGTGACGAGCGCCGGCGCCAGTTCCGCGAGATAGCTTTCCTTCAGCCGAATTGCGCGGCGGCACCCATCGAAAAAGCAGCGCAGCATGTAGGACAATTGCCCGACATTGGCGCCCCCGACCGTGCCCGCAGCCGTCCCGACATGCTGCCACAGCGTGACGACGAGATCCTGCCCGTGCATTTCATCGAGCACGTGCATCTGATGCAAGGCATCGAGCATTGTCGGGGTGGGGCGCTGTGCCGGCGGCATTGCATGCAGTACCCTTTCGGCACGCGCGAAATGCGAGTTGGTGATGCGCAGGATGCGGTCGCTGATCCGCCGCAGTTCCGGCAAGCTCGGCAAGGTCGGCAGATGATCCGCGATCCGTTCCAGATCATCGCATAGCCAGCGCTGAATGACATGATCCTCGCGCAGAGTCTCGATTGTCGAGGGCGGAGGAAAGGGAACGACGGTGGATATGCTAATCATGGCGCGGTCATCCTCACCTTTGGCCAATTCGAGGGGTAAGGCTCGCTGCGCAAACCGACTTGATATGAGTCAAATTGCAGTTGCCGCGGTCATGCGCTCCAGCCCTTATGAACATCGCCGATGCGGTGTATCGGGCACGCTGACGAGGAAAGGCCCGGACATGTCGGACGAATATGCGCACGGTCAGCGCGACGGATTGCGGCTCGCGCTCGCGATCCTGGCGGCCGAGGAAGCGAAATGGGCCGCGCTGCTCGGCGAGAGCCGGTCGGGCCGCACCAACGCGATCCGCGTGGTGCGGCACAAGACGCTGCAAGTGGCGCAAGCGCGGGTGCAGACTGCGCTCAATCGCCTCACCCCCAAAGCCGACAGCGCGATGACGAGCGAACTCGCCACGGCACTCGACAAGGTCGGGCTATGACCCGCTAGAAGTCAGTGTGCAGCCGCACCCCGATCGTCTGCGGCGTCACCGGGACGATGTAAGGCCGCTGCCCGCACGATCCACATTGCTGGAAGCGCGAAAGCTGACCGCGAACGTCGAACGCATTCTGCAGGAACAGCTCGAGGCTGAAGCGGCTGAACTCCGCCCCGATCGCGAAATCGGCGGTCGTGAACGCGGCGAGGCGCCCAAGTGTCGCGGCGGGATTGTACGGCACGCCGGTGGGGGTGAAGGCAAGCGTGCGCACATCGCTCGAGGCAGAGCTTTGGTACGACACGACGCCTTGGCCGTACGCTTTGGCGGTGCCGATCGGCACGCTGTAGCGCGCGGTGCCGCTCGCCTTGAACTTCGGCGTGATCGGCAGGGGCGTGCCCGCCGGAGCCGATGGAGTCGCTCCACCGCACGTGAAGGTGGGGTCCGCGGCAAAGCAGAGGTTCTGCGTCGTCTTGGCATCGGTGTAAGAGGCCGAGCCACTCAGCGAAAGCGCGCGCAGGTTGAGGCTAGCCTGGATTTCCGCACCGCGAATGCGCGCGTTGGGGCCATTCTGGATTTGCGTGAAGCTGTTCAATCCAAGAAAAGCAAATTGGAATTTATCCCAGTTCTGCTGATAGATCGCGCCGTTCAGGCGCAGTTTGCCGCCAAGCAGCGTGGTCTTCGCGCCGAGTTCGTAATTGGTCAGGAAATCCGCGCCGTACGGCGGCACGTCGGCGCGGCGGTTGATGCCGCCTGGACGGAAGCCGCGCGACGCGGTGCCGTACAGCAGGATACCGGTCACCGGCTTCCAGCTGAGGTTGAAGCGATAGGTCACACCCTGACCCGAGGCCTGCACCGGCTGTACCCCGCTGCCCACCGCATAGACACCGAGATTGGTGCACGGCCCGCCCGCCACCGCCGGCGGCAGCAGCGTGGTCGATCCGCCCGCCGCGACCGCATCGCGCAACCGCGTGCCGTTGGCGGTGAAGCATCCGGCGACACCGGTGCGCGAGCTGCCCGCCGCATTATACGGCGTCGTGTTGAACCCGTTCGCCGGATCGCGGCCGAATCCGAAGAAACCGATCAGCGAGTTATCATAGATATAAGCGCGCGCACCCGCGGTAGCGGTCAGCGTCGGGGTAATATCGAAACTCGCCTCGCCGAACATCGCGTAATCGGTGTCGACGCGATATTGCTTGGTCAGCCACAGCGTGCCCGGCGACCCATTGACTGACAGCGTGGTCGCCAGATTGGCGATCTTGTAATCCTGATAGATGTCGTTGGTCTGGCGCTGATAGAAGGCGCCCGCGACGATGCGGAAGCGGTCGCTCGACGGGCTGGCGACGCGGAGTTCCTGGCTCAATTTCTTGAAATGGTCGCTGCCAATCACTTGCTGGCGCGGATCGATCGTCCGCCCGGCATTGTCGCGATAATAGAAATAGCCGGCGAGGCCGCCCGCCGAGGAATAGAGGCTGTCATAGGCCTCCGAATAATCGGTGTAATCGCTCGACTGGTACGTTTTGCGGTCGAGATAGGCACCGGCATAGGTTAGGTCCCAATTGCCGACCTTGCCTTCGATCGTCAGCCCTGCCTGGATGAAGCGGTCGCGGCGGAATTCGGGGAAGAAGTGCTGGACCTGAAGGTCGCCGACCTTGGGGTCAAAGCCATACGATCCGTGGCTGCGCGTGTCCTGATACATCACGCTCGGCGTGACGGTCCAATTGCTGTCGAGATCGACCTTCAGCGCGGCGCGACCGCCAGCGATTTCAGTGTCGTTATAGTCCTTCTTGACGAAGGCGGCATTACTGACGGAAATTCCATCTTTCACGCAATTGCCAGCAGTGTCGAAATTCACCCCGCCGCAAAACCGCCGCGTCCCCGCGACATTGTCGATATAACCCGCGTCGCGTTGATAATAGCCGATCACGCGCAGCGCCGCCGACGGTGACAGCGGCAGGTTGATCATCCCCTCGGCCTTGCCGCCGAAGCCGCCCTTGCTGACATGGTTTGCCTCGACATCGGCGCGGCCATAGAAATGCGAGGTATCGGGCTTGTTGCTGATGATGCGGATCGTGCCCGCTTCGGACGATGCGCCGTAGAGCGTGCCCTGCGGCCCCGACAGGCTCTCGATCCGCGCAACGTCATAAATATGGACGTCGAGATTGCCGCCGATCGTCGTCACCGGTTGCTCGTCAAGGTACACGCCGACCGAGGGCAGCGCACCCGAATGGTTGCCGTCGCCGCCCGACGCGACACCGCGCATGTAAATGACGTTGGTGCCCGGCGTCCCGCCCAGCGCCTGAAACGACACCGAGGTTAGTTGCTGGGCATATTGCTTGAAATTGGTGATGTTGAGTTCGTCGAGCTTCTTGGTGGTCAGTGCCTGCACGCTGATCGGCACGTTCTGCAGCGTCTCAGACCGCTTGGTTGCAGTGACGACGATGTCGGCGTTGCTGTCATCCGCCGGTGCCGCGGCGGGCGCCGGGTCTGGCGCGGTCTGCGCAAAGGCTGGAACGGCGAAGACCGACGACAAGAGCGCGGCGATCACGGCACGATGCGCGGACGATGACATCAGACAGCCCCCTATTGCGATGTTGCAACAGACTGTTCGCGGACGCAGCAAGCGTCAAGCGGGTCGATACCGAACTGTAACAATGATGCTGGATCGTTGCTGATTTACAACGCTGCGGGCACTGCCGGATAACAATCGAGCACGTCACCGAGCGCACGTTTCAGCGGATCGAGCCACGGCTCGAACGGCTTCCACGCCTCGGTCCCTTCGCGGAAGATCGGGCGGCGGACCTGTTCGGAGCTTGCCGTGCGCACTGCGCGCTCGGTTTCATGAAAGGCGAGGCAGGCTGGCTCGAACGGCAGGCCGCACGCATCGAGCAGCGCGCGCACGGTGCGTTCAGTATCCTCGACCATATCCTCATACAGCACGCGGTGGACGCGGCCCGGCAGTACGGCGTCGACATGCGCCATCAACCGCACGTAATCACGGTAGTAGCGGCCCATATCGTCAAGCCCGTAGCTGAACCCCTGCCCGCGCGCGAAATGCTGTTTGAAATTGGAGAAGCAGCAGCCCAGCGGATGCCGCCGGGCATCGATGATCCGCGCATTGGGCAGGATCGAAAGGATGAAGGGCACGTGCGCCCAATTGTTGGGCAGCTTGTCGATGAAGAACGGCCGGTCGGTGCGGCGTTGAATCCGCGTGCGCTCCAGATACGCCTCCCCCATCGTGCGCAGCCGTTCGGCGGGCCAGTCGGCAAGCCCGGCCGGGTAGCTTGCATCGGCACGCGCCAGCAGCGGGATGTCGGGCAATTCGGTCGTGCCCTCAACCTGCGAATGGCTGGAGAGGATCTGTTCGATCAGCGTCGATCCGGCGCGCGGCATTCCGAGGATGAAGATCGGATCGCGCGCCGCACACCCCTGCCCGCCCCGATCGGCAAAGAAGGCCGCGTCGAAACACGCGATGCTGCGGTTGACATAGCCGGTCGTCTCATCGGCATCGTAGGGCAGCGCCTCGCGGCGCAGCGCATTGCCCTCGGCATAATGCGCGAAGGCGCGCGCGGCATCGCGGCGATCCTCGAACGCCTTTCCCAGTGCGAAATCGAGGTGGAAGCGGTCCTCATCGGTGATGCCGGGCGCATCAAGCGCGGCCTGCATCGCGGCAATGTCGGCATCGTCGAAGCGCACCGTCTTCAGATTGGCGAGGCTCCACCACGCCTCGCCCAGGCTGGGCAGCAGGTCGATCGCGCGGCGATAGGCCGCGACGCCGTCCGCCTGCCGCCCGACGGTCTTGAGCATATGGCCATAGCTCATCCACACGCGCGGCTGTTCGGGCACCTCCGCCAGCACGCGCTGATACAAAGCGATGGCATCGTCGAACTGGCCGAGCCGCCCGAACGCGGCGGCCTGCAGATTGGCGTGGCCGGGATTATCGGGGTCCTCGGCGACCACGGTTGCGAGTTCCGCGATCGCCTCGGTCGGCCGGTTCAGCCGGTACAGCACCAGCGCGAGATTGGCGCGCGCCGCGGTGAAGCCGGGCGACAGCTCGATCGCGCGGCGCAGCAGCGTTTCCGCATCCTTGTAGCGCCCGATCCGGCCGGCCAGCTCTGCCAACATGCGGATCGCCGCAACATCGAATGGATCATCGCGAAGGTGCGCCTTCAGAAGCGGCTCAGCTGTCGCGAGCGCATTGTCGTTCAGCGCCATCGCCGCCTCGATCAGGCGCGGCGGATAGCGTCCGCTCGTCGCCATCCAGCCCGTTTCGGTGCTCATGATCGTCTGCGCCATGTCGTCTTGGTAGCGCAGACCGGGCGGATTGGAACTATGGTGTTGCCCCCTTCGTCATGCTGTTATGGGGTTCAGGGGGATTAGCCGATGACAACAGCCGCGCCGCGCCCGTTCGGATATTGGACCGCGACCGCGCTGGTGATGGGCGGTATGATCGGATCGGGCATTTTCCTGATGCCGGTCGCGCTCGCACCCTATGGCTGGACCGGAGTCGTCGGCTGGATCGTCAGCATCGCTGGCGCGCTGGCGATCGGCTGGACATTGGCGCGGCTGGCCCAGGCAATGCCAGAGGCGACGGGCGCGATCGCGATTACCGGCGCGGTGCTGGGGCCACTGCCGGGTGTGATGGTCGGCGTCGCCTATTGGGTGTCGGTCTGGGCCTCCAATGCCGCAATTTCGACCGCGGCGACCAGCTACCTCGCCGCGTTCGTGCCCGCGCTCAACGCAACGCCGCTGACCGGAGCGTTGGCGGCAGTCGCGTTGATCTGGTTGTTCACGCTGCTCAATCTGGCAGGCGCGAAGCTGGCGGGACGCGTGCAAGTCGTCACCACCGTCCTTAAAATCACGCCGCTGATCGCGGTGGTGGCGATTGCGGCTGCGGTGCAGATCAGCGGGACGACCGCCCTGCCGCCGCTTCCCGCACCCGGCACGGTCCTGGCCGGGCTTGGCGGTGCGGTCGCGTTGACGCTGTTTCCGCTGGTCGGGTTCGAAGCGGCGAGCGTCGCGGCGGAACGCATCCGCGATCCGGGGCGGAACGTGCCGCGCGCGACGATGAGCGGCACGATCGCAGTGGGTCTGCTCTACATCCTCGTCTGTTCGGGCATCGTGCTGCTGCTGCCCGCCGCCGATGTCGCCGCGTCGACCGCGCCGTTTCAGCTTTTCGTCGAACGCTTTGCGGGCGTGGGCGGCGGGTTGCTGGTCGCCGCCTTCGCGGCCATCGCGGCGCTCGGTGCGCTCAACGGCTGGGTGCTGATCCAGGGCGAAGTCCCGCTTGGCATGGCGCGTGCCGGGCTGCTGCCGCGCTGGTTCGCTCGCGTCTCGGCTCGCGACGTGCCAGTGCGCGTTCTGCTGCTGTCCTCGACCTGCGCGAGCCTGCTTGTGCTGTCGACCGCCAGCGCGTCGCTCGCCGGAGCCTTCGCCTTTGCAGCACTGCTGACGACCTGTTCGAGCCTGTGGTTCTATCTGGCCGCCTGCCTTTCGGCGCTGGTGCGGCGGATCGCGCCGGTTGCCGCAAGCCTCGGCATCGCTTTCTCGCTTTTCGCCTTTTGGGGCGCTGGCGCTGCGGCGAGCGGGCTCAGCCTGTTGCTGATGCTCGCCGCGATCCCGCTCTACTGGCTGCGACCGCGCTTAGCCGAACAACCGGCCTAACACGCTGCGGTCGCGCAGGATTTCGTGCGCGGCGTTATGCCCCGGCGCGCCCGTCACGCCGCCGCCGGGGTGCGTGCCCGATCCGCACATATAGAGTCCCGCGATCGGCCCGCGATAATCGCCATGCCCAAGCATCGGCCGCGCCGCCCAGAGCTGGTCGAGCCCCATGGTGCCGTGGAAGATATCGCCACCGATCAGCCCGAACTTGCGCTCCAGATCGAGCGGCGAATGGATCTGCCGCGCGATGACCGAGGCTTTGAAATTGGGCGCATGATCGTTGACCGTGTCGATGATCAGGTCGGCGACTTCCTCGCGGTGCGAGTCCCAATCGACCTTGGGGTCGAATTGCTGGCAAAACAGGCTGGCGATGTGCATCCCCGGCGGGGCGAGACTGTCATCCACCGTGGTCGGCAGCTTCATCTCGACGATCGGCTTCTTCGACCAGCCGTATTGCTGCGCGTCGATGAAGGCCTGGTCCATATAATCCATGCCCGGCGCGATGATGATCCCGGCGGTGTGGTGTTCGGCCTTTTCCTTGCCCGGCAGCACGGTGAAATCGGGCAATTCGGTCAGCGCGACATTCATGCGGAAGGTGCCGCTGCCGGTCTTGTATCCATCGATCCGGCGCTTGAAATCGGCGGGCAGGTCGGCCGCATCGACCATCTGGCGATAGAGCAAGGCGGGGCCGACATTAGCGGCGACGATCTTCGCGGCAATCTCCTCGCCCGAGTTTAGTCGCACGCCCGCAACCTTGCCGCCCTCGGTCAGCAGCTTGGCGACCGGGGCCTCCAGGCTGATCTCGACGCCGGCTTCGATGCACGCATCGGCCATCGCTTGCGTGATCGCACCCATCCCGCCGACCGAATGGCCCCATGCGCCCAATTTGCCGTTCACCTCGCCGAAGACGTGGTGAAGCAGGACATAGGCGCTGCCCGGCGTCGAGACCCCGGCGTAATTGCCGACCACCGCATCGAAGGCGAAGGCCGATTTGACGTGATCGTCCTCGAACCAGCCATCGAGGAAATCGCGCGCCGATTTGGTGAAGACGTCGAGCAGATCGCGCTGTGCCTCGATCCCCATCTTGCCGATCGGCCAGCCCTGCGCCGCGCCCGAAAGCAGCGCACGGATGCCGCCACCGACATTGGGAGGCGTTTTCAGCGCGAGATCGCGCAGCACCTGCGCCACCTTTTCCAGCGCGGCGTCATAGGCGGGATAAGCGTCGGCGTCCTTCTGGCTGAAGCGCGCGAATTGCTGCTGGGTTCGCGCCGTGCCACCGCCGAGCGTCAGATAGGTGTCGGGGAAGGGGAAGAAATTACTGATGGTGCGCTCGATGATGCGAAAGCCGCGGTCGTGCAGCTTCATGTCGGCGATCACCTTGGGGCGCAGTAGGCTGACGGTGTAGCTGGCGGTCGAATTCCGGAAGCCGGGATGGAATTCCTCGGTCACCGCCGCCCCCCCGACGACATGGCGGCGTTCGAGCACGCGTACCTTCAACCCCGCGCGCGCCAGGTAAAAGGCGCAGACCAGGCCATTATGGCCGCCGCCGATGATGATCGCGTCGTAGCGCTTGGTCATGCTTGCTCCCTCCGAGACCATCCCGCCGCCGGCGCGCGGTGCAACCGGGCCTCGGGAATCCGCTCGCGGATTTTCCGCGCGAAGCTGCGCAGGCACACCTCACTCGCGCCGATCGGCCCGGCGGAATAGCTTTTCGAGGCCATGCCCTGCTGGACGCGCTCGATCAGCCAGGTGTCCTCGGCATTGACGATCCGGTTGATCCGCCAGTTTGCATAGCGCACCAATTTCATTTCTCGGCGGTCATCGGGCAGCGCAAACGCCATTTCGCGCAGCACGCAGGTGGTCGGCGTCAGCGGCAGCCACTGCATGAAATCGATCTGATCGGCGTAGAGATCGAAAGCCATGTTCGGCCACAGCTTGAAATAGAGCCACAACCGCTGATTGTCCTCGGGCAGGTGCGGGACGTGCGGCAAATGCGTCTGGTAGAACCGCTCCCACGGGTTATCGGACGGGCGATCGACGATCCGCCCCGACATCTTGTCGACCCAGGGCTGCGCCTCGATTGCATAGCTCTTGCCGAACAGGCGGGTGAGGCCATCGTGCGCGACCGGGATGTGAAGGTTATCGGAATAATTGTCGCCGACATTCTTCCAGTTCACTGCCCGCTCGCGCAGCCGCACTGGGCTGATCGTCTGCATCTCCTCGAAACGATACGGCGCGACTTCATGGTCATACGGCGCCATCATCTCGGCGACCGACGGCCCATCGCCCTCCAGCCGCACGAACACGAACCCGCGCCACTGCTCAAGATCGACTGGCGCCAGTCCGTTCTTCTCAAGCTCCAGCGCCGGATAATCGCGCCGCATCGGCACCCCCGACAACCGCCCGTCGGTCTCATACGTCCAGGCATGATACGGACAGACCAACTTCCGCGCGCACCCCTGTGGCCCCTCGACCAGCCGCATCGCGCGGTGGCGGCAGACATTGGCGAAGGCGCGCAAACAGCCGTCATCGCCGCGCAACACGATGACGCTTTCGCCGATGTAATCGAGCGTGTGATAGTCGCCGGGATTGGCGACATCGCTTTGGTGGCACACGATCTGCCACGACGGTCGGATCACGCGCTCGGTCTCAACCGCGGCATATTCCGGGTCGGTGTACAGCCAGCCGGGCAGGCTCCAGTCGGCGTCGGGATCGTCCGCCACGCGTGCGCTCACTTCGACAGGTCGGTGAACAACAGGCGATAATAGCGGATGCCCGGCGCGATATTGCTGATCGGGCTACGCTCGTTCAGGCCGTGGCTGAAATCCTCCGATTCCTTGCTGAAGGTCGGGCTCGCGCCGTAACTCGGCACGTGGTGATAGCGGAACCACATGCTGTCGCTCGCACCCGAGGATTGCGACGGGAACACCGGCACGCCGGGATAGACCGTCCCCATCGCCCGGTTCACCGCCGCGACGAAATCGGGCCGCAGCGGCGATGCGTCGTTAGCGACCGACCCCTCGGTAACGTCCCTAAAGGTCACACCAGGATCGCCAACCGCCGCCGCCAGTTCGGCCATGATGTCGGCTGGCTTGTGACCGGGGAAGATGCGGCAGTTGATGTTGGCGGTGGCGCGCTGCGGCAGCGCGTTTTCGGCATGGCCGCCGGTCACCATCGTCGGCACGCAGGTGGTGCCGATCCGCCCGACGGTGCCGGGATTGGCAACGAGCGTCGCGATCGCGGCTTCATCCGACGGGTTGGCGACGAACGCCTTCATCGCCGCGCCGATCGCGGGTTCCTCATAGGGCGCCGCCTTGACCAGTGCCTCGCGCGTCAGCGGGCTGACTTCGGGCTTGAAGCGATAGGCACCGATCTTTTCGAGCGCCTTGGACAGTTGTACGATCGCATTGACCGGGCGCGGCGCGGAGGAATGGCCGCCCGGGTTGGTGACCGTCAGGCGGAAATCGGCATAGGTCTTCTCGGCGCCCTGCCACGTCCAGTATTTGGGCTTGCCCGTCGCCTCATCGAGCACGCCGCCGCCGCCGTCGATGTTGAGCACGAGCTCCGCGTTCTTCAGCCGCTCGGCGATGAGCGCCGAGGTCTTCATCGCGGTTTCCTCGTCACCGGAAAATTCGATGATGATCGTGCGCTTGGGCTTGTAGCCGGAGCGGCGCAGATCGACGAGCGCGGCAATCGCGGTGGTGCCGTCGAGCTTCATGTCGCTCGCGCCGCGCCCGAACAGATAGCCGTTTTCGACCACCGGGGTGAACGGATCACGCTGCCAGTCGGACGGCTTCGCCTCGACCACGTCCATATGGCCGGAAATAACCAGCGGCTTCAGCTTCGGGTCGCTGCCGCGCCACGTGCCGATCAGATACGCCGTATCGGCGACCGGCACGATTTCGACATCTGCATCGGCATATCCGCCCGCGACCAGCGCCGATTTGTAGAGGGCTGCGACTTGCGGCGTCTGGTTGCCCGGTCCGCGCACCGAGCGCAGCGCGATCGCCTTTTTGGCGAGATCGAGCGCCTGATCCGCCGCCGCGTTGGGGGCGGATGCAGGCGCCGCAAGCGCAGGCGTCCCGATCAGGCAGGCCGCCATCATCACCGTCGAAACGCCACGCATCGCACTCTCCATCCCTGCCGGATGCTCTGCGTAACCGTTGGCAGCGGCGGCGGCAATTGCCCGCCGCCACCGCGCGGCAGATCGTCGGTCAGCCCGAAGTTCCGAGCGCCGGGTGGTCGATCACCGGGGCCGGCAGCGCATCGTCGCCCGGGCGATAGGTGAGCAAGCGCCGCCCCAGTTTCGGGCCGACCCAGCGCTCGATTCCCAGCGCCAGGCTGAAGCTTGCGGGCACGATCACCAGCGTCAGCACGGTCGACAGGATCAGCCCGCCGATGACGGTGATGCCCATCGGCGCGCGCCATGCTCCGTCGCCGCTGAGCGAGAGCGCAGTCGGCACCATGCCAGCGACCATCGCCACCGTCGTCATTACGATCGGTTGCGCGCGCTTGTGCCCGGCGTCGAGGATCGCGGTCGTTGCATCGATGCCCTTGGCCATTTCCTCCAGCGCGAAATCGATCAGCAGAATCGAGTTCTTGGCGACGATGCCGAGCAGCATCAGCATCCCGATCAGCACCGGCATCGAGATCGGATTGCCGGTGACGAGCAGCGCAAGAAGCCCACCGAGCGGTGCCAGCAACAGCGAACCCAGATTGACGAACGGTGCCAGGAAACGCCGGTAGAGCAGCACCAGCACCGCGAAGACCAGTACGATGCCGGAGACCACCGCGACGATGAAATTGTTGATCATCTCGGTTTCGAACTTCTGCTGCCCAAGCGTCAGTTTGGAGACGCCGAGCGGCAGATTCTTCATGATCGGCAGCGCGTTGATCTGGTCCATCGCCGTGCTGCTGACGATGCCGGGCGCACGGTCGGCACCCACGGTCACCTTGCGCTGTTGCGCGACGCGTTCGATCTTGGTCGCGCCTGCGCCGAAGCTGATATCGGCGACGAGGCTGAGCGGCACCGATCCGCCATTGACCGTCCTGATCGGCAGGTTGCGGATCGTCGCCAACCGCGCCCGCGCGCTTTCATCGAGCGCGACGCGGATCGGCACCTGGCGATCCGACAGCGAGAATTTCGCGCTGTTCTGATCGATATCGCCCAAAGTCGCGACGCGGATCGCGTTCGACAGCGCGGCCGTGGTCACCCCCATGCTGGCGGCGAGATCGAGACGCGGCTTGATGACGATTTCAGGGCGCTGCAGGTCGCCGACGATGCGCGGCGCGGTGACGCTGGGCAGGCGCGACATCTGGTCGGCCAGCGTGATCGCGGTCTTGCGCAGCAGCTCGGGGTCGGACCCGGCGAGCGTGATCGACAGGTCGCGCCCGCTGCTGCCGCCGTTGTTCGACCGGAACGACACGCGCGCGTCGGCGATCTGCGCCAACTGCGGGGCCAGCGCGCGTTCGAAATCGTTGCTCGTCTGCGCCTTCTTTTCCTTGAAGATCGCGGTGACCCGGCCGTTGCCGACGCCGGCACGCTGATAGGTCAATTCGACATCGGGCTGCCGTTGCAGCAGCGCCGCGACCTGGTTCACCACCGCCTGCGTCTGCGCGAGCGTCGTGCCGGGCACCATCTCGATCGTCGCGGTCGAGGCATCGCTGTCCTGATCGGGCTGGAACGTCATCGGCAGCGCACCTGCCACCACCACCGTCAGCGCGAGCGCACCGACCCCGCCGACGATCGCGGACCAGCGATGCCACAGGGTCCAGCGCAGCACCTTCATGTAGAGGTTCATGATCGCGCCTTCGCCATGGGTGCGATGCCCCTCGGCCTTCAGGAAATAGGCGGCGATCATCGGCGTGATCAGGCGCGCGACCGCAAGACTCATCAGCACCGCGACGACGACGGTGAGGCCGAAATTCTTGAAAAACTGCCCCGACAGGCCCGGCATGAGCCCTACGGGTAAGAACACCGCGACGATCGCCATTGTGGTCGCCAGCACCGCCAGGCCGATCTCGTCGGCGGCATCGATCGCGGCCTGATAGGCAGATTTGCCCATGCGCATGTGCCGCACGATATTCTCGATCTCCACGATCGCATCATCGACCAGCACGCCCGCCACGAGGCTCAGCGCGAGCAGGCTGATGCCGTTGAGCGTGAAGCCCATCAGATCCATGAACCAGAAGGTCGGGATCGCCGACAGCGGGATGGCGAGCGCGGAAATGACGGTCGAGCGCCAATCGCGCAGGAACACGAACACCACGATCACCGCGAGCACCGCGCCTTCGATCATCGTGTCGATCGCCGAATGATATTGCAGCTCGGTATATTTGACCTGGTTGAAGATCAGCTGGAAATGCACCTTGGGATTGCGCTTTTCGAGCGCGGCGAGCTTCTTCTCGGCTTCGTGGAAGACGCTGACGTCCGAACCGCCCTTGGCGCGCTGGAAATCGAAGCTGAGGATCGATCGCCCGTTGAGCGCGGAGGCCGTGCGCTGTTCGGCATAGAGATCGCGAATCTGCGCGATGTCGGCGAGCTTGATCGACCGGCCCGCCCCCAGCGAGATTTGCGTCTGCCCGAGGTCGTATGCCGTGCGCGCGTTGCCGAGCACGCGCACCGCCTGTTCCGACCCGCCGATTTCGGCCCGTCCACCCGCGGCGTTGACGTTAACCTGGCGCAGTTGCTGGTTCACCTCGCTGGCGGTGATGCCTTGCGACTGCAATTTCGCGGGGTCGAGAATGACGCGGATTTCGCGGTTCACCCCGCCGTTGCGATCGACATGCGCCATGCCGGGCACCGACAGCAATTCCTTGGTGACAGTATTGTCGATATACCAGCTCAGCTCCTCCATCGTCATGTCGGTGGCGATGGCGGCATAGCTCGCCAGATCGTTGCCGGTGGTATTGGCGCGCTCAATCTGCGGTTCCAGGATGCCGTCGGGCAGATCGCTACGGATCTGCTGTACCGCGCCGCGCACGTCCTCCACCGCGCGATCGATCGGGGTGCCGATCGCCAATTGAATGACCGTGGTCGATTGGCCTTCGGAAACGGTCGAATTGATCTCGTCAATGCCGGTCAGGCTGCGCACCGCGGCCTCGACCTTCAGGGTGACCTGATTTTCCAGTTCGGTCGGCGCGGCACCCGGCTGGCTGACCGACACGATCACCACCGGGAAATCGATGTCGGGATTGTCGTTCACCTGCATCCGCGAGAAGCTGACCATCCCCGCGAGCGTCAACATCGCGAACAGCACGAGCGACGGAACCGGGTTGCGAATCGACCAAGCCGAGATGTTGCGGAAGCTCATGCCTGCCTCCGCAGGGCCGGAGTGGCGGAGCGGCGTCCGCTGCGGGACGGGATCAGGGCAGGCATGGCACTCTCTCGGTCACGATTATCTGTATTAGTGCTATAGTTCACTATATCGATAATACATAGCGAAATCTGGCGGCGCCGAAGCCGCTGGCCAAAGCGCGACCGATCGTTACACTCACGGAAAAATCAGGAGCAGGATCCGTGCAGATCGAACGCCTCGCGCCGGTGGTTTCCTCGCTACAGCCGAGCAACCATCCCTATCTCAACCACGCCTGGACCCCACAGCACGAGGAGGTCACCGCCTTCGACCTCGACGTGATCGAGGGGACGATCCCGACCGACATCGACGGCGTTTATCTGCGCAATACCGAAAACCAGTTGCATCAACCGCTCGGCAAATATCATCCATTCGATGGCGACGGGATGATCCACCAGATCGATTTCTCCGCCGGGCGGGCGTCATACCGCAACCGCTTCGTGCGCACGCGCTGCTTTCAGGCGGAACAGGATGCCGGCGGATCGCTCTGGGGCGGGCTGATGGACCGGGCGGGCACCTCGAAACGCCCCGGATTCGGCGCGCACGGCAGCCTGAAAGACTCCTCCAGCACCGACATCATCGTCCATGCTGGCAAGGCAATCTCGACGTTCTACCAATGCGGCGAGGGTTATGTGCTCGACCCCGAAACGCTGAAGCAAGCCGGGGTCGCCCCGTGGGTGCCACTCGACGGCATCTCGGCACATCCCAAGGTCGATGATCGCACCGGCGAACTGCTGTTCTTCAATTATTCGAAGCACGAGCCGTACATGCATTACGGCGTCGTCGACGCCGCCGGTCGGCTGACCAACTACATCCCCGTGCCCCTGCCGGGGCCGCGCCTGCCGCACGACATGACCTTCAGCGAGCATTGGTCGATCGTCAACGATCTGCCGATGTTCTGGGATCAGGATCTGCTTGCGCGCGGCATTCACGCGGCGCGGCTGCACGAGGGCGTGCCGTCGCGCTTCGCGCTGATCCCGCGTCACGGCAAGACGGAGGACATCCGCTGGTTCCAGGCGTCGCCGACCTATATCCTGCACTTCCTCAACGCCTATGAGGAGGGCGACGAGGTGGTGATGGACGCCTATTTCCAGGACAATCCGCAGCCAGCGCCGCTGCCCAACGAAGACGGATATGGCCATATGATGGCCTATGTCGATGAACACAGCTTCCTGCCGCGGTTGCATCGCTGGCGCTTCAATCTCGCCACGGGCACCACGACCGAGGAGCGGCTCGACGATCGCACGCTCGAATTCGGCATGATCGACGGCCGCGTCGCGGGGCGGAAGCATCGCTACGTCTATTCGACCACGACCAAGCCCGGCTGGTTCCTGTTCAACGGCTTCGTGAAGCATGACCTCGACACCGGCCAATCCTGGACGCTGATGCTGGAGGAAGGGCGCTACGCCAGCGAAGCACCGTTCGCGCCACGCATCAATTCGACGGCGGAGGATGACGGCTATCTCGTCAGCTTCATCACCGACGAAAATCGCGGGACCAGCGAATGCGTGCTGATCGACGCGCGGGATATAGCGGCGGGACCGGTGTGCCGCATCGCGCTGCCGCACAAAATTTCGAGCGGTACGCATTCGCACTGGGCGGATCGGACCGTGCTGCGGCGATATGGCCCGCCTGCATCCGTTCGTCCTGAGTAGCGACTGAGCGAAGTCGAAGGCGCGTATCGAAGGACATGCCCGCGCGCTGTCCTTCGATACGCCATTTCGACAAGCTCAATGGCTACTCAGGACGAACGGGGATAAATTGAGCGGGCTAATCTCTATCCCCGTTTCGGAAACCACGGCACAAATCCCGACGTCCGCCGCACATAGTCCTCATACTCAGGCTTCTTGCGCTTCATTCGCCCTTCAACCGTCGGCACGCCGGACCATTTGACCAGCGTGAAGGTCAGCAGCGCCGGCCCGGCTAGTGCCCACAGCCCGGTCCCGCTCTCGGCCGCGATCATATAGAGGCCCCACCACACGCAGGCATCGCCGAAATAGTTCGGATGGCGGGTGTAGCGCCACAGGCCGGTGCGCAGCACCTTGCCGACGTTGGCGGGATTTCGGCGGAATGCGACGAGCTGCGCATCGCCGATCGTCTCGAACACGATGCCGACCGCCGCGAGCGCGGCCCCGACCCAGCCGAGCGTGCCAACCGGCGGGCCTGCGTCGAGCTGACCGAGCTGCACCGGCAGGCACACGATGAACAGCATCGGCGCCTGCACCGCATAGACCAGCCGGACGGCGGCCTGGTTGAACCCCCACCCCTTATGCTCCTGCGCCTTGGCAAACATCGTCCGATATCGGCGATCCGGCCCCTGCCGTCGCCAGCGCCACAGCAGATACCCGCCGAGCCGCACGCCCCACGCCGTGCACAGCACCATCAGCAGCAGCTTCCGGCCCGGATCACCGTCCGTCTGCACAAAACTGGCCCAGCCGAGCGCGACCATTGCCAGTGCCCAGATGCTGTCGATCGGGGTGACGTCGCGCGTCTTGAGCGTCACCAGCCAGAACAGCACGAAGATGGCGATCAGCACGATGGCGTTTACCGCGAGCAGCCACAGCGCGCTCATGCCGCAGTGCTTTCGACGATGAAGCTGACCGTCGTAGTGGTCGATCCGCCGATGTTCAGCGTCTGGACGCGCCGCGCCCCTTCGACCTGATAATCGCCAGCCCGTCCCGACACCTGCTTTGCCGCGTCGAGCAGCATCCGCACTCCCGTCGCGCCCACCGGGTGACCGCATCCGATCAAGCCACCGGACGGGTTGATCGGCAGGCGACCGCCCATCTCGATCGATCCGTCCTCAACCGCTTTCCACGATTCGCCGGGGGCCGTGAGGCCGAGATGGTCGATCGCCATATATTCGGTCGCGGTGAAGCAATCGTGCGTTTCCACCGCATCGAGCTGCGCGATGTCGGTGACGCCCGCGCGGGCGCGCGCATCCTCGATTGCGCGCCGAACTTGCGGGAAGACATAGGGCTGGTCGGCGCTGTCGGCGATCTTGCGCGCATAGCCGATCGGTGCGGAACGATGGCCCCACCCGGCGATCCGCGGGATCTGGTCGAGCGATAGCCCGCGCTTCGCGGCATAATCGGCGGCGCGCCGTTCGGACGCTAGGAACACCACTGCGCTGCCATCGGTGACTTGCCCGCAATCCATCTTCCGCGTCCGGCCCTCAACTATCGGATTGGCGTCGTCATCGGCCGTGAAGCTGTCGGGCGAAAAGGCATAGCCGCGCGTCTGCGCGTTGGGATTGCGCTTGGCGTTCCCGAAATTGATCTCGGCGATGCGCATCAGATGATCGTAGTGCAGGCCGTAGCGGCGGTCATATTCCTCCGCGAGATCGGAGAAAGCGGCGGGCCAGACATAGCGTACGTCGCCATATTCATGCCCCGCCCACGCCGCAGCGCCGAGATACTCCGAGGCGGTCTGCCCAGGGACATTGCGCATCTGTTCGATCCCGACGACGCACGCGAGATCATAGCGGCCCGCCTCGATTTCGGCTGTCGCGGCAAGAATCGCGACGCTGCCCGATGCACAGGCAGCCTCATGCCGCGCGGTCGGCAAGCCATTGAAGGCCGGGTCGACGAGCCCAAAGAAGCCGCCAAGCAACCCCTGCCCTGCGAACAGTTCAGCCGTGAAATTCCCGACATGCCCGTTTTCAATGTCGGCAGGATCGAGCGCGGTTTCGGCAAGGCCGTGCCGCACGCAAGCGGTAAACGCGTCCGCCAGGTCCATATCCTGTCGGCTCCAGACTTGGGCGAAATCGCTCTGCCATCCACCCAGGATGAAAACCATGTCTCCCCCTTTTTTCAGCTTTGTCGCAGGCGTGCGGGCGCTTGGCAATCGCGCGGCACGCGCGCGAAACGAATTGGGCACGCCGCGTCAAAACCCCGGCGCCCAGCCTCGCTTGTTCGAACAGGCATTGCGATCCCACACTACGGACGTGTAACGGTCCACGCCGTCCTCTTCGTCCCGGAGCAATCCTATCCGCCAGATCGCTGCCCTGCCCTACCGCGCGTTCGGAAATTCGGTCGAGGCACCGATCAAGATTCTGCTCGTGACGTCGCGTCAGTCCAAACGCTGGGTGATCCCAAAGGGCAATCCGATGGGCGGCGTTACCGCGCATAATGCGGCGGCGATCGAGGCCGAAGAGGAGGCCGGCGTGCTCGGACTCGTCTGTCCAACGCCGCTAGGGTCTTACCGGTATCGCAAACGGCTGAACAACGGCGCGTCCTTGATGGTCGATGTCGACGTCTTTCCGCTTGCGGTGAACACCGAACTCGGCGCGTGGAAGGAACAGCCCGAGCGCGACCGTCAGTGGTTTACGCTTGCCGACGCGGCGCAGGCGGTCGACGAACCGGACCTGCGCGACCTGATTCGCTCGTTCGGTCCGGACGATTTTGCCGCCGCCGCAAAACGAAACACCATCCTTCAAACCGTCGCAGCAAAATCAAAGGTAGGCCACATGTTCGCTTGGTTTCAGCGGTTATTGCCGAAAACGGGGAACTTCTTCGATCTGTTCGAGGCGCATGTCGTCACCGTTGTCGCCGCCGCCGACGCGCTTGCCCGACTGTTGCAGGACGGAAATCACGATCACATCCGGGAAATCATCGAGCGCGAAAACGACGCCGACGAGATTCACCGCGAGGTGTTGCGCACCGTGCGGCAGACGTTCCTGACGCCGTTCGACCGCGCAGCGATCACCAGCCTGATCGGATCGCTCGACGATGCAATCGACGAGATGCAGGCAGCGGTTCAGGCGATCGACCTTTATGAGGTCACCTCGTTCGACCAGGACATGAAGGACATGGCGGCGATCATCGTCGATGCCGCCCGGATAACCTTCGAGGCGATGCCGCTGTTGCGCAACGTCGCCAGCAACGGCGCACGGCTGCATGAACTCACCGAGCGCTTGGTGCGGATGGAAAGCCACGCCGACGATATCCACGCCGCTGGCCTGAAACGCGCGTTCAAGCGGCAGGACGCGGGCAATGCGATGGGCTTCATCGTTGCGCGCGAACTCTACAAGCATCTGGAGCGCATCGTCGACGCGTTCGAAGACGTCGCGAATGAGATCGACGGCATCGTCATCGATCATTCCTGATCGTCATGCACGAACTCGCTCTTCCGCTGTTGATCGGCCTGATCGCCGTCGCGCTCGCGTTCGATTTTCTGAACGGGCTGCACGACGCGGCCAATTCAATCGCCACCGTCGTCGCGACCCGGCTGTTGAAGCCGGTTCACGCCGTGGCGTTTGCCGCGCTCTGCAATTTTGCCGCCTATTTCCTGACGATCACCTTCCCCAGCCTGCATAAGGTTGCCGATACGATCGGCCAGGGTTTGATCGACAAAGATATCGTCACGCCTGCGGTGGTCTTCGGCGCGCTGGCGGGGGCGATGTTCTGGAATGTGGTGACCTGGTTGAAGGGGATTCCCTCGTCGTCGAGCCACGCTCTGGTCGGCGGGATGATCGGTGCCGGCGTCGCCCATGCCGGGTTCGACGGGATCAAATGGATTGGGCTGAACAAAACGCTGATCGCGATCGTGCTGTCGCCCACGCTCGGCATGATTTTGGCGATGCTGATCATGTTGCTAACGAGCTGGTTGTTCCGGCGCGCGACCTCGCGCTTTGCCGAGACGTCGTTCCGCAACCTGCATTTGCTGTCCTCGGGTGCCTATTCGCTGAGCCACGGGCTGAACGACGCGCAGAAGACGATGGGGGTCATCACTGTCCTGCTTTATTCGACCGGTTATCTCCGTGGATCTTTCGCGGTGCCGCATTGGGTGGCGATCAGCTGCTACGTCGCGATTGCGCTCGGCACGCTCACCGGCGGGTGGAAGATCATCGAGACGATGGGATCGCGGATCACCAAGCTCTCGCAGCATCAGGGCTTCAGCGCCTCGCTCAGCGGATCGATCATCCTGTTTTCGGCATCCTGGCTGGGCATCCCGGTGTCGACCACCCATACCATCACCGGCGCCATCATCGGCGCAGGCACGGCGCGGCGCGCGTCGGCAGTGCGATGGGGCGTCGCGGGAAATGTCGTGATCGCCTGGATCATCACGATTCCGGCGTCCGCTGCAGTGGGCGCGCTGTTCTACACGCTGACCCGACTCTTCTAGGGTCGCGATGCGCACGACTTCCGACAGCGCGACCGTTCGACTCTATTTCCTGAGCGAGGAGCACGCTGCGGCCTCCACCCTTTTCTACGGGTCGATGGCCGAAGCGCTGTCGATCGCGCGGCAACAGCCCGAAGACGTTCAGGCTGGTCTGTGGCTGGCGACAGACAACGACGTCGTCGCTTTCCTCGACTTGGACGAAGCCTAGTCCACCCGATAGGACACCCGAGCGCTAGCGTGCGTCCGGCGCATCTTTCCACGCCCAATACAGTTGGGCGGGCGGGATATTGCGCCACTCCATCGCATGATCGTAGCGCGGCAGATACGGCGCAAAGAACTCGCGGCATTTCGGCGAAAATTGATAGACGAGAAAGGCGCCCCCGGGACGGAGCGCAGCGGCCGTGGCGCGACCAATTGCGTCCCCCACGCCCGGCGGCAAGGTCGAAAACGGCAGCCCGGAGAGGATATAATCTGCCGCATCATGGCCGTGATCCGCGATGATCCGCTCGATATCCGCGGCCGATCCGAGCACTGCCGAGAAGCGCGGGTCAGCGATCGTGTGACGGAGGTGGCGGACGAAATCGGGGTTGGTATCGACGGCGATGTAGCGTGCGTCGGCCGGAAGACGATCCAGTACCGTCTGGCAAAAGGTGCCGACGCCTGGCCCATATTCCACGAAAAGCCGGGCTTTCTCCCAATCGACCGGCGCGAGCATCCGCGCGATCAAGGCGCGGGACGAGGGGATGACCGATCCCACCATGACGGGGTTCTTCAGGAAGCCTCGGAAGAAAGTGCCCCAGGCGCCCGGGGTGCCAAAGTCTTTCTGTCGAGTGCGAGCGTTGGCGGTAACAGTCACGTTGCATCCTTCTGGCGAAGCACCGGACCCTCAACGAAGATTCAGACGGAGCGTTGCAAAAGCATTGCATCAATCGACGGCATCGTTACGATGCAATCGATTGCGCATTCTCCGGCCAGCCGGTTCATAGGGGGAAGCGGGGAGAGACGAATGACCGGGTTTTCGGTGTCGGCCAGCCGCCGGGCAATGCTCAAGGCGGCTGCGTTTGCTGGCGGTGGACTGACGCTTTCATTGTCGAACGGCGTGGGGGCACGCGGTGCGACCGGTCGAACCCGCGTCGGCCAAAGCCGGGAATCGGTGACGGCGGGAACCGGCATTGCCGAGGCACAGACGCCGTATGGCAAAATTGCCGGGTATTGCGCGCGCGGCATCTTCGCGTCAAAGGGCGTGCCCTACGGCGATACGACGGCCGGTGCCAATCGATTCCTGCCGCCGCGCCCGCCGGAACCCTGGACCGGCGTGCGCAGCACGCGCAGCTACGGCCCGGTCGCGCCGCAGCACAAGGGCACCGGTCGCCTGCATGACGACGAAGCTTTTCTTTTTCATTGGAATGACAGCGTCGAGGGCGAAGACTGCCTGCGCCGAGATTCCGTTCGTCTTCGCCAATGCCGAGCGCTGCAACCATATGACCGGCGGCGGCCCGCGCGCGGCGGCGTTGGAGGCGCGCATCGCCGATGCCTGGATCGCCTTCGCGCGCATCGGCAACCCGAACCATCCAGGGCTCCCGGCGTGGCGCCCGTATGATCCGACGATGCAAGCGACGATGCTGTTCGATGACCGGTGCCGCGTGGCCGAGGGCGTCGACCGCGACGAACAGGCGAGCGTCGCCTGACGCGAATCGTGGCGCGGCATTAGGCAAGACATTTTGATCGGTGGGTGAGACGATGAACGGACAGACGATGATCAACAAAGGCGCAGCGCTGCTGCTGGCGATGGCGGCGCTTGGCGGCGCGACGGCGTGCGAAGCGAAAGACTATTGGGTCAGCGCCTGGGGCACCGCGCAGCAACTCGCCCCGATGCCGGTACCGCGGATGCCGCCACGCCCGGCCGGTGCACCGGCCCCGCCACCGCCACCGCCCTCGCCGATCGCACCGACTCCGCCCAAGCTCTCGGACCAGACCGTACGGATGGTCGTCCGCCCAACGATCGGCGGGAAGATGCTGCGCCTGCACTTCTCCAACGCATCGGCCGGGGAGCCGGTGACGATCGGACGCGCGCAGCTCGCCAGGAGCACTGGCTCCGGCGGCATCGCCCCCGGCAGCGACCGCGCGATCCGTTTTGGCGGACAAAGCGCGGTCACGATCCAGCCGGGCGAGATCGCGGTCAGTGATCCCGTCGCGCTCGACGTCGCCGCGCTCGAACCGCTCGCCGTCTCGATCTATCTGCCGCGCGAAACGGCGGTGAACACGCTGCATCCCCTCGGCCTGAACACCACCTATATCGCAAAGGGCGACCGCACCGGCGATGCAAGCCTCGCCGGAGCAGACACCAACCGCTCTTACTTCTGGCTGACCGGGATCACCGTCGAAGCGCCCGAAAATACCGGCGCGATCGTCGCCTTTGGGGATTCGATCACCGACGGGTACGGCACCACCCCCGACACCGCGCGCGCCTGGCCCGATCTGCTGGCGGCGCGGTTGCAGGGCGCGGCTGCAACGCGCGGGCTAGCGGTACTCAACATGGGGATTTCGGGCAATCGCGTGCGACGCGACGGGGCGGGCCTGTCGGCCCTTGCGCGCTTCGATCGCGATGTGCTGGCGCGGCCCGGCGTGCGCTGGGCGGTGCTGCTCGAAGGAATCAACGACATCAACATCGCCGCGATTCCGGGGATGCCGGAAAGCGAAGCGGTCACCGCCGAGCAATTGATCGCCGCCTACAAACAATGGATCGCGCGCGCGCATCTGCACGGCATCAAGGTGGCAGGCGCGACGATCACGCCGGACGAAGGGCTGTGGCTCTACAGTGCGAAGACCGAGGCGCTGCGCCAGACGCTCAACAGCTGGATCCGGACCAGCGGCACGTTCGACGCCGTGATCGATTTCGATGCCGCAGTGCGCGATCCGGCGCGGCCCACCCGCCTGAACCCCGCATTCGACGGCGGGGACCACATCCACCCGAACGACGCGGGCAATGCGGCGATGGCGGCGGCGATCGATCCAGCGATCTTCACCACGCCGTAGCGGCGGCGCTTGGGCGGCTTTGTTGCAAAGCAGTTGCAAGCGACCTATTCGCTAAAGGGTCGATGGGAGAGGCGCTGTGGCCGGCAAGATCCGCACTATCTATGATCTCGCGGAACTGGCCGGCGTATCGGCAGCAACCGTCTCGCGCGCGCTGGCGGGCAAGACCGTGGTCAATTCCAAGACCTCGGAACGCATCCGCAAGCTCGCCGAAAAGCATGATTTTCGACCCAGCGCGCTGGCCCGCAATTTGCGGACGAAGCAGCGCGGCGCGATCGGCGTGGTCGTTCCGCTCGGGCACGACCGCGGCCAGCATCTGTCCGACCCGTTCTTCATGACGCTGATCGGCAGTCTCGCCGACGAACTGACCGAGCGCGGCTTTGATTTGATGCTGTCGCGCGTCATCCCGAGCCAGGACAATTGGCTGTCGAAGCTAATCGATGCCGACCGCGTCGACGGCTTCATCATCATCGGCCAGTCCGATCAATCGGCGGTGCTCGACCGGATCGCGGCGGAGTACCTTCCTCTGGTCGTGTGGGGCGGCTTCGTTCAGGGCCAGATCCATTGTTCGGTCGGGACCGACAATTTCCTCGGCGGAAAACTCGCCACGCAGCATTTGATCGAGCGTGGGTGCCGCCGCATCGTGTTCCTCGGCAATACGCAGGCGATCGAGCCGTCCCTGCGACTGGAAGGCGCGAAGGCCGCGATCCGCAGTCGCGACGATATCGTGCTGGTCGATACGCCGACACATTTCGATGCCGATGTCAGCGGTACCGACATCGATGCGTTTTTCAGCCGCACCGATGTGCAGCCCGACGGGATTTTCGCCGCGTCCGATCTGATTGCGCTGACCGCGATTCAGGTGCTGGCCAATCGGGGCGCATCGGTGCCGGGCGACGTGAAGGTGGTCGGTTATGACGATCTCTATCTCGCGCAAAGCAGCGCGCCACCGCTTTCGACCGTGCGACAGAATATCGCGGTCGGCGCCGCCCATCTGGTCGACAGCCTGCTGAAGCGGATCGCCGGAGAAGTGACCGGGTCGACGATCCTCAATCCCGAACTGATCATACGCGGCAGCACGTGAGTGCGGTGCCGACGCGGCGGATGGGATTGACTTGCAATCGATTGCTAATACTGTGTCGCCCACCACGGGGGCCGATCATCCGCGGACGATAACACGGAGGAACGCCGCATGAGCGACCATAGCGACAGCGACGCCCGGCTGCACCGGATCGCCGCCGACCCGCGCTACCAGGCGCTGGTGCGCTCGCGCGGACGCCTTGTATGGGGCCTCAGCCTCGTCATGGTGGCGATCTTCCTAGGCTATATGCTGCTCGTCGCCTTTGCCGGCCCGTTTCTGGCAACGCCGATCGGCGCGATGACGACGACGATCGGCATTCCGATCGGTCTGTTCGTCATCCTCTCCGCGATCGGCTTGACCGCTTTCTACGTCCGGATCGCCAATCGCCGCTTCGACGCGGAAACCGCCGCCTTGCTGCGCGATCACGTCGCGTGAGCGTGTTCCTTCGCAGCGCCGCCGTCTGCGCCCTTCTCGCCACGCCGGCGGCCGCGCTGGCCGCCACCGGATCCGGCTCGGGTGCCAATCTGCCCGCGATCGTAACCTTCGCCATTTTCATCGCGATCACGCTCGGCATCACCTGGTGGGCCGCGCGCAAGACTCACACCACCGCAGAGTTCTATGCGGCTGGCGGCGGCATCACCGGGCGGCAGAATGGCCTCGCCATCGCCGGGGATTATATGTCGGCCGCGTCGTTCCTCGGCATTTCCGCCCTCATCTTCGCCGATGGCTATGACGGGCTGATCTACTCGACCGGCTTCCTGGTCGGCTGGCCGATCATCCTGTTCCTGCTGGCCGAGCGGCTGCGCAACCTTGGGCGCTACACCTTCGCCGATGCCGCGGCGTTCCGCTTCGGCCAGGCCCCGGTGCGGCTGTCCTCGACCTTCAGCTCGCTCACCGTCATCCTCTTCTATCTGATTGCGCAGATGGTCGGTGCCGGGCAGCTCATTCATCTGCTGTTCGGTATGCCCTATGCGTACGCCGTCGGCACGGTCGGGCTGGCGATGACGATCTATGTCCTGTTCGGCGGGATGATCGCGACGACCTGGGTGCAGATCATCAAGGCGGTGCTGCTGCTCGGCTGCGCGACCTTCATGACCTTCGCCGTGCTGTATCATATCGGCTTCTCGTTCGACGCCTTGTTTTCTCAGGCCGTCGCCGCAAAGGCCGCGATCGCGCGGGCGGGCGGCGCGGAGGAAGCGGTCGCCGCCCAGTCCGCGCTCGCAATCCTCGCACCGGGCGGGTTCATCAAGGACCCGGCTTCGGCGATTTCCCTCGGCATGGCGCTGATGTTCGGCACCGCTGGCTTGCCGCACGTGCTGATGCGCTTCTTCACCGTGCCCGACGCCAAGACCGCGCGCACATCGGTGCTGTGGGCGACGGGGTGGATCGGTTATTTCTATCTGCTTACCTTCGTGATCGGTTTCGGCGCGATCATTCTGGTCGGCGGCAATCCCAAATTCTTCGATGCGAACACCGGCGCGATGCTGGGCGGCGTCAATATGGCCGCGATCCATCTGGCCGAAGCGGTCGGCGGCGATGTGTTCATGGGGTTCGTGTCGGCGGTCGCCTTTGCGACGATCCTTGCGGTGGTGTCGGGGCTGACGCTGTCGGGGGCCTCGACGATCAGCCACGATCTTTACGCTTCGGTGTTGCGCAAGGGGAATCCGGATCCCGTTGCCGAACTGCGGCTGTCGCGGATCACCGTGCTCGCGCTTGCGATCATCGCGGTGGTGCTCGGCATCGCGTTCGAAAAGCAGAATGTCGCCTTCATGGTGAGCCTGGCGTTCGCTGTGGCCGCCTCGAGCAACTTTCCGGCCTTGCTTCTCTCAATGCTGTGGAAGGATTGCACCACGCGCGGCGTCGCCTGGGGCAGCGCGACCGGCGCGCTGACCGCGGTGGTGCTGACGGTGCTGTCACCGACGATTTGGGTGGCGCAGCTCGGCGCGCGTGAGGCCATTTTCCCGATCGCATCGCCGACGCTGATTTCGATGCCGCTCGGCTTCCTGGTGATCTGGCTGATTTCGCGGACCGACCGCAGCACCCGCGCCGCGCGCGATCGCGCAGGCTATCTGGCGCAGCGCGTCCGGTCCGAAACCGGCCTCGGCGCCGCGACCGCCAGCAATCACTGAACACACGAAACCAGGAGAGCGCAATGACACGCAAGCATCGGATGAAGACGACCGCGATCGGCGGGGCGACGCTGCTCGCCTTGCTGCTGACCAGCGAGACCGTCTTGGCGCAAGCCCAGCCCAAGGCCGAGCCGCAGCCGCGCGCCTGGACCCCGCCAAGCGGGCCGCTCACCCCCGAAGAGCAATCGAAATTGCGTCCGGTCGCGCCCGAACTGCAGACCGCTGCGCGGATGGCGATGGGCTTTTCGAAAATGATAGGCACGATCGACGAGAAAATGGTGCTCGCGTCGCGCAAGCGCGGCGGCGGCCTGACCCCGGCCCCGCGCCTGACCGACGTGCCCGTGACCGAACAGATGATTCCGGGACCGAAGGGCGGCCCCGCCGTCAAGCTGTTCGTCATCAACGCCAAGGCCGGCACCAGCCGCCCCGGCATCCTGCACACGCATGGCGGCGGCTTCATTCTGGGCAACGCCGAAACCGATGTCCGGCGGCTGCAAGGCCTCGCGCGCGAGCTCGACTGCGTGATCGTCACGGTCGAATACCGGCTTGCGCCCGAAACCGATTATACCGGGTCGATCGAGGACAATTATGCCGGCCTGCGCTGGATGTACGACAAGGCCGCCGAGCTCGGGCTCGATCGCAGCCGGATCGCACTCACCGGCGAAAGCGCAGGCGGTGGCCATGCCGCGCTGCTGGCGATCACCGCGCGCGACCGGGGCGAGGTGCCGATCCTGTTCCAGGCGCTCGTCTACCCGATGCTCGACGATCGCACCGGCGGGGTGGTGAAGATGCCGCCGCATATCGCGACGGTCGGGTGGAGCGCGTCCGAAAACCAATATGGCTGGCGCGCCTTCCTGCGGCAGCAGCCCGGCACCGCCAAGGTGCCCGTCCGCGCCGTGCCTGCGCGGACCAAAAGCCTCGCGGGCCTCCCCCCGCCTTCATCGAAGTCGGCGGGCTCGACCTGTTCGTGAATGAAGACATCGACTACGCGCGCCGCCTGAACGCAGCGGGCGTGCCGACCGAATTGCTGGTCGTGCCCGGCGCCTTCCACGGCTTCGACGGACTGGCGCCCGACAGCCCGCAGGCACAGCAGTTCACCCGCGCCAAAGTGGAGGCGCTGCGTCGCGCCTTTGCCCGCGGTCGCAACTGATCGATCAGACGGCGGAGCGCGAGCAGCGTCCCGCCGTCGCCGCTAAGGCCGGCCCCGATCATGCGGCAAGGCGGCCGATCGCGCGCATTCGCAACCGATTGTGATATCGCTCCATAAAAGCTCTGGATAACGCGAGCTAGCGCACCACGCCTACTCGACAAAACATCCAGAGCCAGTTATGCAATCGATTGAAAATATAATCTACGGGAGAGGGACATGAGGAAATTTTACGGCACAGCCGCGACGTTGGCGATCGCGAGCGCGTTGATGGCCCCGGCAGCGATGGCGCAAACGACGCCTGCACCGACCTCGCAGACGCCATCGCAGAACGACAAAGCTTCGACCGAAGAGGCGCAGGACATCATCGTCACCGCGTCGAAGACCGGCGGCCAATCGCTGCAAAAGGTCCCGTTGGCGATCCAGGCTTTTACCGGCGAGGAATTGAAAGCGCGCAACATCACCTCCGTCGGCGATCTGGTATCGAGCGTCCCGGGCGCGCAGGAAGGGTTCCGCCAGTCCAACGGATCGCGCTTCTACAATCTGCGCGGCAACGTGACGCAGAACGGCGATTCGCCGATTGGCTATTATCTCGACGATGCGCCCTTCATCGTTCCCAATTTCGGCATCGCGCCGCCGGTCCGCTTCCTCGATATCGACCGCGTCGAAGTGCTGCGCGGCCCGCAAGGCACGCTGTACGGCCAGGGTTCCTCCGGCGGCGTGTTCATCTTCCGCACCCGCGACCCCAACCTCAAACACGTGCAATATGCTGGCGAAGCGGAAGGGTCGCAGACGGTTGGGGGCCAGGGCCTCAACTACGGGTTTGCCGGTGCCGTATCGGTGCCGATCATCAAGGACATGCTGGCGGTGCGCGTCAGCGGCGGCTTCTCGCGCGATGCCGGTTGGGCCGATGCCTATTTCGGGCCGTTCGACGGCACGCCCGACCAGAAGGGCGTCAACTCCGCGAAGAACGACGACCTGCGCGTCGTCGCCTTGTTCAAGCCCGCCGACAATGTCAGCATCCGCGCGCAATATTGGCAGTTCCGGCCGCGGCAGAATTTCACCGGCTTCACCGCCTCGGTCGAGCCGCCATATTTCCAGAACACCGCCGGCCAGCAGGGCTTCTCCAACGGCGATTTCAAGCTCTACACCCTGACCGCGACGGTCGATTTCAATGCGTTCAGCGTCACAAGCGCGACCAGCCAGCTGGACGGCGTTTTCGGGATCAATATTCCGCTGTCGCCGGCCGGCTCCTTCTCCAGCCAGTTCCTGCCATCGATGTTCGCGCAGGAATTGCGTGTCAACTCGACCAGCAAGGGCCCGTTCCACTGGGTCGTTGGGGGGTCGTATCAGAACGGCAAGGGTCCGCAGGTCAACGCGTTGACCCTGCCAGGCACCCTGATCAACGCCGATAACAATACGATCACCAAGAATTACGCGTTCTTCGGAGAAATCAGCTACGACCTGTTCGACGGCAAGCTCGTGCCGTTGGTGGGTCTGCGGCAATATCATGACGACCGCTCCTTCGCCGACGCGGGCGGTTCGGTCCCGACCAGCGTCGATGTGCGGACATGGCGCGCGAACCTTTCCTACCTGCCGACCAACAATCTGACGATGTTCATCTCGGCCGCGACCGGCTTCCGCCCCGGCATCGTGCAGTCGCGCGTGCAGGTGCAGTCGCTGCAACTCGTTGGCGTTCCGGCGCAGGTCGCGCTCAGCCCGGAATCGTCGAAAAACTACGAATTCGGCCTGAAATGGCGCAGCCCCGACCGTGCGCTGTCGATCGGGCTGAACCTCTATCAGCTCAAATATACCAATTTGCAGACATCGGTCACCGGCGGCATCAACGGCGTCAACGGCTTCGCCAATTTCGGCGATGCCACGACCAAGGGCATCGATCTCGAACTGCATTGGCGGACGCCGATCAAGGGGCTGGATCTCGGCATCGTCGGCAACATCAACGAAAGCAAATACGATACGATCAACCCGATCATCGCGGCGGCACAGCCGCTGCTCAAACCGGGGTCTCGCCTGACCAACACGATCGGCGACAATTCACGTTTCGACATCAGTTACAACCGTGATTTCGGGAAGGATTACACCTTCTTCGGCAATCTCGCGCTGAGCCACAGCGGCGATCGCCTGCAGGCCAACGGCTTCCGGGCACGGCCCTATGACGTGGTCAGCCTGACGCTCGGCATCCGGCGCGGCGATGCAGAGCTGGCGCTGATCGGCAATAACATGACCGATGAGCGCGGGCCGACCTTCATCGGCACGACCGGGCCGAATTCGGGCCAGGGACCGACGCCGCGCACGATCGGCCTGCGGTTCCGTCTAAACCACCAATAACGGCGCGATCGAGCGGGCCGGGGCGCACTTCGGCCCGCCCCCGCCCAGGCGGGAGACGGCCCACAATCGATTGTTTGAAACGATGTCGGCGCATAAGCAGCGCATGCCACCAGGCCGATACGTCAGCGGAGATCATAATGGACAGCCAAGCCGAAGCGGGGAGCGGCTCGATGCTACTGAAAGCGATCGTCTTCGCGATGTTCGCGATGTTCGCGATGACGACGGACTCGGTCGGCACCGTCATCCCGGAAGTCATCCGCGAATTCCGGCTCGGCCTGACCGCAGGCGGATCGTTCCAATATGCCACCATGTCGGGCATCGGTATTTCGGCGATCGCGCTCGGTTTCCTTGCCGACCGGATCGGGCGCAAGGCGACGATCCTGATCGGCCTGCTGTTGTTCGGCGTCAGCTCCGCCTTGTTCGCGGCGGGCCATTCGTTCGCGCTATTCGTCACCTTGCTGTTCATCGCCGGGCTCGGGATCGGCATCTTCAAGGCGGGCGCGCTGGCGCTGATCGGCGACTTGTCGCGCTCGACCGAGGACCATGCCCGCACGATGAATTTGATCGAGGGTTTCTTCGGGATCGGCGCGATCGTCGGGCCCGCGATCGTCGCGTACATGCTCCACACCGGGGCGAGCTGGAAATGGGTCTATCTGATCGCGGCGATGCTGTGCGGGTTGCTCGTGCTTGGCGCCGCCTTCGCGCGCTTTCCGCGCCCGATCGTGACGCGCGCAGAACCGGCGCAGGCGAGCGAAGCGATCCGCATGGCCAATGATCCTGCCGCGCGCTTTTTCGGGACCGCGCTGATGCTGTATGTCGGGGCCGAGGCCGCGATCTACGTCTGGGCGCCGACCTATCTCGCCGGCTATTCGGGGTCGTGGACGTGGCTGGCGGCCTATGTCGTCTCGGTCTTTTTCGTCCTGCGCGCGGTCGGCCGCTTCCTGGGCGTGTGGCTGTTGTCGCGCTTCGACTGGTCGACCGTGCTGCTCGCGTGCAGCGGCGGGATGGCGTTGCTGCTGTGGGTGGCGGTGCTGGGCGGACGCGAGGTTGCGATCTTCGCGCTGCCGGCGACCGGGCTGTTCATGTCGGTGCTGTATCCCACGATCAATTCGACCGGAATCAGCTGCTACGACAAGGGGCGCCACGGTTCGATCGCCGGTCTGCTGCTGTTCTTCACCTGCATCAGCGCGGTGTTGGCGCCGATGGCGATGGGCGCGCTGGGCGATGCGCTGCGCGACAGCGCGTACAGTCTGGTGCTCGGCGCGGTGTTCGCGAGCGGGCTGGTCGTGCAATGCGCCTGGAACGTCTCGCGCAAGCCGTTCGCCGCGCTGCTCGCGCAACGCAACAGAGCGGACTATGGCGGCGAGGTCGGCGCGGAGGCCGCCCCCCGGGCCTGACCCTCGCGTAGAGTTCAGCCCTTTGTCGCGAGATGCCGGTCGAGCCACGTCGCGAACGATGTCGACCATTGGCTGCACGGCTTGTCCTTCGGCCCAAGCCCGAAGCCATGCCCGCCCTCTTCGAACAAATGCACCTCGACCGGACGCCCCGCCGCTTGCAGCGCGCGCAGCATGATCATCGTGTTCTCGACCGGAACGGCCTTGTCGTCGAGCGCATGGACCAGGAAGGTCGGCGGCGTCTGCGCGGTGACGTGCAAGGCGGGGGAACGCCGGGCGACGAGGTCGGCGGACGGGTTGGGCCCCAGCAGCCGCAACGCCGATTCGGCATGAGTCACCGGTGCCGTCGCACTGATCACGGGATAGACCAGCCCCACCGCCGCCGGCCGCGCATCGAGTGCGTCGGCCGCGTCGCGCGGGCGATAGACCGGCTCGGCAAAACCCGTCGCGAGCGTCGCACCGAGATGACCACCCGCCGAAAAGCCCACCGCCGAGACGGTTGCCGGATCATAGCCATACCGCTTGGCGTTCGCGCGGATCAGCCGCATCGCGCGCTGCGCATCCTGCAGCGGCACGTCGGGACGACCCGCCCAGCCTTCATCGGGCAAGCGATAGGTCAGCACGAAAACGGTGTACCCAAGCGCGGTCATCGCGCCCGCGATGTCCACGCCTTCGTTGAGGATCGACACGAAGGTATAGGCCCCGCCCGGCAGCGACAGCAGCGCACGACCATTCGAGCGGGCCGGACGAAACACCCGCAACACCGGCTTGGCGACATTGCGGACCAGAATGTCGGGCCAGTTCGGCGGTACCGGTTGCGCGACGAACCCCGTGGTCGGCGTACCATCCGGCCACAAGGGGATCTGCTCGGCGTCGATCCACGCCTGCGGCATGGGCGGCAATTTGGGGAATTGCTGTGCCTGTGCCGCGACGCCGAGGCCGGCCAGCCCAACCGCACCGAGCAGGAAGGCGCGGCGGCGGATCGCGGCTGCCAATGTTTCGGAATTTTGCTCGATCATGACCGTTCCTTGCTCCCGTTCGTCGTTGCTTGTCTGATCCTTCGCGCGGGCTTCACAGGCCCATTTTATTTGGGCGTCCCTCGAAACAATCCGCTGCAATCGATTGTGAATATCGTTGCGACACTATAAGGATGGTCCTGCAAAATCAACGGAGGATGGCCTTGGTCCGACATGCCCGCGCGGGCGCCGCTTCGATGCTGACGGTGCCGACTGCGTCTGCCCCAGCCGCGCCTCGCGGAGGCGCAGCGCGTTGAGTTCGTTTCCCACGTCAGCCGCCCGTATCGCACCTCAGGCCCCGCTTCCCGCTGCCTGGACCGAGGCGCACTTACGCGTACTCGATCGCATCCGCCACGATGCGGCACCGCGTATTCGCGGCGAGGAGGTGGTGCGCGTCAGCCCCGATCTCGACATATGGGATGCGTGGCCGATCCAGGAGGCCGACGGCGCGCCCGCCGTACTCGCGGGCGGCATCACGCTGTGGATGGCGCTCGGCGCGCCACAATTTCCCGATCCCGATGAGCGCCATAGCCATGCGCGGATTCACTTGCTGGCGCGCAGCGCGGTGGGGTGGACGCATCTCGGTCCCGCGTTGACCGATGGTTTTTCCCCCGGCAGCCGCGAATGGTCGGGCTCTGCGCTGCTTGCGCCCGATCGCACCACCCTGATCCTGTTCTTCACCGCGACCGGCCGCCGCGGCGAAACGGCGCCGAGCTTCGAACAACGCCTGTTCCGCGCCGAGGCGACCCTGGATGCGACCGGTGGCGCGTACCGTCTGATCGACTGGCGCGCCCTGCGCGAGATCATCGTGCGCGATCCGGCGCATTACATGGCGAGCGACGCCGGATCGGGCGCAGTCGGCACGATCAAGGCGTTTCGCGATCCGGCCTATTTCCGCGACCCCGCCGATGGCAAGCATCACATCTTTTTCGCCGCATCGCTGGCCGGGTCGGCCTCTGCATTCAACGGCGCGGTCGGGTCGGCGGTCGCGCTCGACGATCGCCTGGAACAGTGGGCGATCCAGCCGCCGGTGATTTCGGCCGATACGCTCAACAACGAACTGGAGCGCCCGCACGCGATCTTTCACCAGGGGCGGTATTATCTGTTCTGGTCGACGCAGCGCCATGTCTTCAACCCGCACGGCACGACTGGCCCGACCGGTCTGTATGGCATGGTGTCGGAGCATCTGAGCGGGGGCTGGCGGCCGCTCAACGGCACCGGGCTGGTCTTCGCCAATCCCGCCGAAGCGCCCAAACAGGCCTATAGCTGGCTAGTCATGCCCGATCTGCAGGTCGCCAGCTTCGTCGACGCCTGGGGCAGCGATGGCACGGATGCGAACGCCCGCCGTTTCGGCGCGACCTTCGCCCCGATGCTGCGGCTGCGCCTCGACGGCGACGCTGCGGGCCTCGCCGAACAGCCATGACCACACAACCATATTTCGCCGGGATCGAGCTCGGCGGGACCAAGGCGATCGCGGTCCTGGCCGAGGGGAACCGCATCGTCGATCGCTACAGCATCCCGACCACTACGCCCGATGCGACCTTGGCCGCGCTGCGGACGCGGCTCGATGCGTGGCACGCCAGCAACGCCTTTGCGGCGCTCGGCATCGCGTCGTTCGGCCCGATTCAGCTCGCCCCCGCGCACCGCGACTTCGGGCATATCCTCGCCACGCCCAAGCGCGGCTGGACCGGCGCCACGGTGGCGGCGACACTGACCGAGCGTTTGGATTGTCCGTGGGCGATCGACACCGACGTCAACGGCGCGGCCTTTGCGGAATATCGCTGGGGTTCCGGGGATGGCTGCAACAGCCTGTGCTATGTCACGATCGGCACGGGGCTCGGCGGCGGGATCGTGATCGAGGGGCGACCGGTGCATGGCGCGCTACACCCCGAAATCGGACATCTTTGCCTCCGCCGCGTGGGCGGCGACACATTTCGCGGTGCCTGCCTGTTTCATGGCGACTGCATCGAAGGCCTGGTGTCGGGCCCCGCGCTCGCCGCCCGCTTCGGCCAGGACCCGGCCACCGTCGCGGATACGCACCCGGTGTGGCAGCATGTCGCGGCCGATATCGCCGAATTGTGCGCGACGATCCTGCTCACCACCGCGGCCGAGCGCATCCTTTTCGGCGGCAGCGTCGCTCTGTCGCGGTCGTTTCTCCTGCCGCTGATCCAGGCCCTCGCGATCAATCGGCTCGGAGGCTATCTGCCTTTCGTCAACCCGTGCAGCGTGGACCAGGTCATCCAGCTCGCCGGCCTCGGCGAGCAGGCCGGGCCGCTCGGCGCGATCGCGCTGGCGCAAGCGGCGTCGGGCCATCCCCTGACCTGACGCCGTCCGTGCGTGCTTACTTCGCGTCGACCTTGTCGATCAGATCGACCAGCCCCTCGACGATCGCGGTTTCGGCGCAACCGGGCTTGAGCCGCGACGAGACGACTTCGAAGGTGTTGAAGCCGAAGGCCGCATCATTGGGGATATAGCCCGACGGCGCCATGCCGTTGGTCAGCGTCGTCATCATCGTGTGCTTGAACGGCGATTCGCGTTTGAAGCGCTGCGCGATGGTCGTGAACACTTCGCCGTTGACGCCTCCGATCACCGTATCGCCGATCTTGAGCAAGCTGAGGCGCAGCGGGATGGGATCGGCATCTGCATAGGTCCCGGCATACCCCGCGCGCCCCTGATCGAGCCGCTTGCGCCCGGGGCACATCACCGTCTCTTGCGCGCCCGCAATTGGTGCTGCGGTGATCGGCCGCTCCATATTGGCGCGCGATACGTGCAGCACTTCCTCGCCCAGCATCTGCCCCATCGACAGGATCATCTGCTTCTGCTGGGTCATCAATTTGACGACCTGCGGGTTCTTGCGATCCATGCCGGTGCCGCCGGGCGGCATGGCATTGCTGATGTCCTCGCCGCGCTTGGCATAATCCGCGATGCGGATCGCGCGCAGATCATAGGTCTGCTGGAAGAAGATCGGGTTCTGATCGCCCGCCGCGCCGTTCGAATAGACCGCGACCGCATCGTTGCCGAGCGAATCCTCGATGTAATTGGAGGTCGCGCCCGGCAGATCGGCGCTGACCAGATCGAGATTGCCGGTCAGCACGGCATGGACGCCGTAATTGTAATAGACCGCGATCGGCGCACCCGCGAGCGTGTCGAAGCGCACCACCGCCACCGTCTTGTCAGACGGCCCGTCGTAATTGGGACCCTCCCACCAGCGATGCGTCTGCGGGTCGATGATGTTGCGGTTGACGTTGATGTACGAAACGCCGGTGCCATAGGCCATCCGCGCGGGCTGCGTCGCCGCAGCGGCCTTGCGTACGGCGTCGAAGATCTGCCGCTCATAGGCTTCGCCGCGCAGCCACGGCGCGCTGTGGGTGTGCGTCGCGGTCAGCAGGAACTGCTGTGCCGGGATTTTCAACTCGCGTTCGGCCCGCGCGCTGACATGCTCCCACGTCTCGGTCATGATCGCACCGGCATCGACCGTGACCATCGCCGCGCGCGTCGCCCCGTCTTCGACCACGATCGCGCGGACGTTGAGCGGATCGAGCACACCCAGCATCGTCTTCGGCAAATCCTTCGCGGCGGGCGTGATATCGACCTTCGCCGCGCCGACCTTGAGCGACTGTGCCGCCGCCGGGGCGACCGCGCACGCCAGGCTGACGCCGAGCACGATTTGAAGCTGCAGTTTCATCGCCTTCTCCTCTTCGACCTCGGCATTCGCCCCGCGCGGGAACGCTCGACATCTCTTGCGCCCAAGCGAGCGTCTCTCTTGCAATCGATTGTTAAACACCTCTTCAATGACTTGGCAAGCCCAATCGCGTCGCGCGACCGGGCAAGACAATGCCGATCGAGTCGTGTTACGACGCTCGCGCGCACCGCGATTCCCCTACCCATCCGAAAAAATAGATGCCGCTCCGTAACGACCTGGCGCTCGACATCTTGCCGCTGCGATTTTCGCGTGATAGTTGGTGCAACCGATTGCAAAGAACAATCGCTTTCAGGAAGGGGAACAAGATGATTCAGCACATTCGTGCCCTGTGCCGCAGCGGCGTATCGCTCACCGCCTGCACCGTCGCGATGACCGCGCTGCCCGCGCTGGCGCAAGTCGCCGCACCCGCCGGGGCCGACGCCGCACAAACCACCAGCGATACGCCCGCCGTGGACGGTGAGGACATCGTCGTCACCGCCAGCAAGACCGGCGCCGAACGGCTCAATCGCGTGCCCCAGGCAATCCAGGCCTTCACCGGCGCGACGCTGAAAGAGCGTAACATTCGCGACGGCGCCGATCTGATCCAGCTCATTCCGGGCGCCGCGCAGACGCAGGAAATCGGTGCTGGCTATCGCATCTATTCGTTCCGTGGCTCGGGCGCTGGCGGTCCGATCGGCGACGGATTGGTTGGCTATTATCTCGACGACACCCCCTTCGGCGTCCCCAACAACCAAAGCGCCCCGCCGATCAACTATTTCGATCTCGACCGGGTCGAAGTGCTGCGCGGTCCGCAGGGAACGCTGTACGGCCAGGGATCGGCGGCCGGCACGATCATCTACCACACCAAGAATCCCGACCTGCAGAACTTTACCCAGGCCGGCGACGTCGAGATTTCGAAGACCGCCGACGCCAGCAAGATCAACTACCGCGCCGCTGCCGCACTCTCGATCCCGCTGGTGACCGATACGCTCGGGCTGCGCATCAGCGGCGGCTATGATTACCGCGCGGGCACCGCCGACATCTATTCCGGCGCACCCACCGGCACGCCGCGCGAACGTAATGCCAATGACGTGACGGCCAAGGATATCCAGGCGGTCCTCCTGTGGAAGCCCGACGCGCTCACCACCGTGCGGCTGCGCGCCTGGTATTTCAGCACCGATCAGAATTACCTCAACGTCATCAATTCGCTCAGCCCGCCCTATGCGTCGTTCCAGGGCAATGTCGTCGGCTATGATCGCCGCCGCGCCGAGTATTTCTCGGGCACCGTCACGCGCGACATCGGCAAGTTCACGCTGACCAATGCGACCTCGTACCAGAAGTCGCTGCCCGGCGGCTTTCAGGTCGGCCTAAACCTTGGCGCGCCGCTGGGGATCGGCATCCTCAACAACGGCGGCAATGCCGAGAATTTTGTCAATGAGCTGCGTCTCGCGACTTCCGGCACCGGGCCGTTCCACGGCGTCGCCGGGGTGTTCTATCAGAATGCCAAGGGGCTCTATACCTTCGACATCAACTTCCCGACGCTCGCGATCAGCGGCAATACCGTAACCAAGACCGAGAACGTCGCGCTGTTCTCGGAGGCGAGCTATTCGCTGTTCGACGGCAAGCTCGTGCCGCTGGTCGGCCTGCGCTATTTCAACGACACGCGGAAATCGGATTCGCTGTCGAACGGCACGCGCGTGCAGAGCAATGCCAATCCCGACGCACTGACCTGGCGCGCCAACCTCGCTTTCTATCCGAGCAAGGAATGGCTGGTGTTCCTCAACGCCGGTACCGGTTTCCGCAGCGGCATCCTGCAGTCCAAGGCGCAGGCCGATGCAGTGATCGCCGACGGCGTTCCCAGCGCACTGTCCCTGACCCCGGACAAGCTGCGCAATCTCGAGTTGGGCGCGAAGGGGACGCTGTTCGACGGCGCGCTGCGTCTGGCCGTCAGCGCCTATGACATCAAATACACCAACATTCAGAGCGCCTTCAACACGTCGATCGGTCTCGCCGCGTTCGCCAATCTCGGCGACGGGCGCTCACGCGGTGTCGATATCGAGGCGACCTGGAAGACCCCGGCCAAGGGTCTGGTGCTGTCGGTGGTCGGCAATATCAACAATTCGAAGTTCACGCGGGTACTGCCCGCTTTCGGCACCGCCAACCCGCGGATCGGCAACGGCCAGCGGCTGCTCAATACCCCGCCGTTTAACTGGCGTGGTGACGCGAACTACAATCACGATTTCGGCGACGTAAATGTGTTCGCGACCGGCTCGGTCACTGCGATCGGCCGCGCGCGCAATGGCGATGCGACGGTCGACACGCTCAACCCGTATCAGCTCTATAACATGAGCGCGGGCGTGCGGTTCGATCGGTACGAAGTCCGACTGTTCGCGGACAATCTGTCGGATTATCGCGGACCGACATCGGCAAATGGGCCGACCCTGCTTGCGGGTCCGCGCCCGCGCACGATCGGCCTTACGTTCCGCCTTAATACCAAATAAGCTGGACAGGACGGCGTGCCCGATCAATCGGGCACGCCGTGGCAACGGCGTTGACACCGGCCCCGCATATATCTGCGGCCGTGAGTGACATACCAAGGCAAAAGAGATCTACAGCGCGCTTTAGGGCGGAACACAATGTCTGGGCGTTCTCTCTCTGTTCGATCCGTGTTACGGCGTTCGGATGCCTGCTGATTCCGCCGTCCGGAAGATCATCCACGTCGATATGGATGCGTTTTTCGCATCGGTGGAGCAGCGCGACGATCCGTCGCTGCGCGGTAAGCCGGTCGCGGTCGGACATGGCGCGGCACGGGGCGTGGTGGCCGCGGCGAGTTATGAGGCGCGCGCTTTCGGGGTCAAGTCCGCGCTCCCCTCGGTCACCGCGATCCGGCGCTGTCCCCAACTCATCTTCGTGCGCCCGCGCTTCGAGGTGTATCGCGCGGTTTCGCAGCAAATCCACGCGATCTTTGCCGACTACACCGATCTCATCCAGCCGCTGTCGCTGGACGAAGCCTATCTCGACGTAACCGCCAATCGCCGCGGCATCGCCACCGCCTGGTTGACCGCCAAGGAAATCCGCGCGCGCATCCTAGAGGAAACCGGACTCACCGCCTCGGCCGGCATTTCGTACAACAAGTTCCTGGCAAAGCTGGCGTCGGACCATCGCAAGCCCAACGGGCAATTCGCGGTCACGCCCGATATGGGCGAGGCGTGGGTCGAGACGCTCCCCGTCTCGCGCTTCCACGGTGTCGGCCCGGTGACCGCTGCGAAGATGAAACGGCTCGGGATCGAGACGGGCGGCGAACTGCGCGCGAAATCGCTCGAATTCTTGCAGCAGCATTTCGGCAGTTCGGCGGGCTGGTATTACGCCATCGCGCGCGGGCAGGACGATCGCCCGGTCAACCCGGACCGGGTGCGCAAATCCTCCGGTTCCGAAACCACCTTTCACGAGAATCTGACTGCCGATGCCGATATCGAGGCGGGCGTATTGCGCATGGCGGACGATGTGTGGGGGTGGTGCGAGGCGCGTCAGGCCTTTGGCCGCACCGTGACGGTGAAGGTCAAATATGCCGATTTCCGGATCATCACCCGCAGCCGTAGCCGGGCCACGCCCGTGAACGCCCGCGCCGATCTGCACGCCGCCAGCCTGGACCTCATCCGATCGGTCCTGCCCACCGAACGGCCGATCCGGCTGGTCGGCGTGACCGTGTCGAATTTCGACCACACTTCGCCAGCGATCACCGAGCCAGAACTCTTCGCCGCCGACCCGAGCGCGGCGTAGTGCCGCTATGGCGACGCGCACCCTTCCCCGGCGATGCGCGTTGTGGCTAGGGTGCCGCCGACCATGACGAGAGTAGACCATGACCGACCAGCGTGACTTGCCGCATTCCCCGGACCGGCGGGGGGCTGGGGGTCGCTGAAAGGCATTGCCCGGATTTTCGGCGAAAGCTGGTCGTCGCCCGCCTCGCTCGCGACGCTGGGACAGCTCAACAAGCCCAAGGGCGTGATGTGCGTGTCCTGCGCCTGGCCCAAGCCGGCCAATTATTCGGCATTCGAGTTTTGCGAGAATGGCGCGAAGGCGACGTTGTGGGAGCTGACCAGCGCGCGCTGCACGCCCGCCTTCTTCGCCGAGCCCGAGCATAACGTCACCGCGCTGCGCCGCTGGAGCGACCATGACCTGGAAATGACCGGGCGGATGACGCACCCGTTGCGCTATGACGCGGCGAGCGATCGCTATGTCGCGGTCAGTTGGGACGAGGCGTTCGCCGGGATCGGCGCGGCGCTCAAAGCCGTCGCGCCGAACGAGGCCGTGTTCTACGCATCTGGCCATGCCGGGCTGGAGGCGTCGTATCTCTATGCGCTGCTCGCCCGCGCGTTCGGCACCAACAATCTGCCGCAAAGCTCGAACATGTGCCACGAAACCACCTCGGTCGGGCTGACCAAGGTGATCGGATCTCCCGTCGGCACGATCGTGTGGGACGATCTGGCTGAGGCCGACGCCTTCTTCTTCTTCGGGCAGAATCCCGGCACCAACAGCCCGCGCTTCCTCCACCCGCTAAAGGACGCGAAGGAGCGCGGTGCGAAGATCGTCACCTTCAATCCGATCATCGAACAGGGGCTGGTGTCGTTCGTCGATCCGCAAAGCCCCAGCGCCATGCTGACCGGCAAGGCGACCAAGATTTCCGACCAATATCACCAGTTGAAGGCGGGCGGCGACATCGCCGTGCTGCTCGGCATGTGCAAATGCGTGGTCGAGGCCGACGATGCGGCGACCGCGGCGGGCAAGCCAGCAGTGATCGACCACGCCTTCGTCGCCGAACATACCACCGGCTTCGATGCGTTCGTACAGAGCTGTCGCGATGCCGACTGGGCCGAGATCGAGCGCGAAAGCGGCCTGGCCGAGGCGGCAATCCGCGATGCCGCGGCGGTCTATATCAAGGCCGAGCGCGTGATCGGCGTGTACGGCATGGGCCTGACGCAGCACGCACACGGCGCGCTCAACGTCGCGATGCTCGTCAATTTGCTACTGCTGCGCGGCAATATCGGCAAGCCGGGGGCAGGGTGTTGCCCGGTGCGCGGGCATAGCAATGTGCAGGGTCAGCGCACCGTCGGCATTGCTGAGAAGGCGCATCTCGTGCCGCTCGACACGATCGACGCGCTGTTCGACATCAAATCCCCGCGCGAGGACGGCATGAACCTGGTCGAGGCGACCGAGGCGCTGTTCGCCGGCAAGGTCCGCGCGTTCATATGCCTGGGCGGCAATCTGCTCCGCGCGGTGCCCGATCAGCGGCGGCTGGAGGACGCCTGGGCGAAGCAGGATCTTACCGTGATGGTCTCGACCAAGCTCAATCGCAGCCATCTCTTCCCCGGCCGCCACGCCTATGTCCTGCCGTGCCTCGGCCGGTACGAGATAGATGCGCAGGCGGGCGGCAATCAGGTGGTGACCACCGAGGACAGTTTCTCGATGATCAGCGCATCGGTCGGCAAGCGGGTGCCGGTTTCGGAAACCGTGAAGAGCGAGTTGGCGATCGTCGCGGGCATCGCCAAGGCGACACTCGCGCCCAATCCCAAGCTGCGCTGGGACGAGTGGACCGGCAATTACGGGCTGGTCCGCACCCTGATCGAAGAGACCTACCCCAAGGACTTCCGCGATTACAACGCGCGGATGTTCCAGGCGGGTGGCTTCTACCGCGGGAACGCCGCGCATCAGCGCGTGTGGAAGACCGAGAGCGGCAAGGCGGTGTTCACCACGCCGGGCGAGCTTAACTCGGTCGGCTTCCGGGATGCGCCGGGCCGTTATCGGTTGATGACGATCCGCTCGAACGATCAGTTCAACACGACCGTGTATGGCTATTCCGATCGTTTCCACGGGATCGAGGGCACGCGCGACGTGCTTCTGATGAACCCGGACGATATTGCCGAGGCGGGGTTCCGCGAAGGCCAGATGGTGCGCATGATCACCGACGCCGAGGATGGCGTCGACCGTCAGCTCGGCGGGTTGAAGCTGACCGGATACCGCCTGCCGCGCGGCACGATCGCGTCTTACTATCCCGAATGCAACGTGTTGGTGCCGATCGGGCTACACGACGATCTGTCGAAGACTCCGGCGTCGAAATCGGTGCCGGTGCGGATCGTCGCGGAAGCGGCGTGAGCGGCCAGGCGCGCGTCGATTTCGTCCGGACGGCACGCGACGGATCGGCCGAGCCAATCGCGCGGAATGTGCCGCTCGAACGGCCGATCGCGCTGGAGTTCAACGGGATCGGCTATGCGGTGATGATGGCGACCCCGTGCGACCTGGAGGATTTCGCGGTGGGCTTCGCGCTGAGCGAGCGGGTGGCGTCGCACCCGGCGGAGATTGTCGATGTGGACTGCCATTCGACCGCGCAGGGAGAGATCGTCCGGGTGACGTTGTCCGCCGAACGCGCGCCGGAACTGTTCGAACGGGTGCGGCATCGCACCTCGGATTCGTCGTGCGGGCTGTGCGGAATCGAGAATCTCGAACAGGCACTGCGGCCGCTGCCGCCGGTGCCCGCGCAGACGCCCGTCCCCGCCGATGCGATCTTTCGCGCGCTTGCGTCGCTGCGCGACCACCAGCCGCTCAACCGCGAAACCGGGGCGGCCCACGCTGCCGCGCGCTGCTCGGCGGCCGGGGAAATCCTGGAGGTGCGCGAGGATGTCGGGCGGCACAATGCCTTCGACAAGTTGATCGGCGCGATGGCGCGAACCGGCGCGGGCTGGGACGGTGGTTTCGCGCTGCTGTCCTCGCGCTGCAGTTATGAATTGGTCGAGAAGGCGGCGCTCTCAAGCTGCTCCACGCTGGTGACGATTTCGGCCGCGACCGATCTGGCGGTGGCGCGCGCGAAGGAATGCGGGCTGACGCTCGTGATGCTGGCCCGGCCCGACGCGATGCTGACGGTCGCCCCGTGAGATTGCTCGGCGCCATCCTGGCGGGGGGCCGCTCGCGCCGTTTCGGCAGCGACAAGGCGCTGGCCGATCTCGACGGAGAGCCGATGATCTGGCGGGTGGCGGAGGCAATCGGCCCGTTCGTCGATGCGATTGTGGTGTGCGGTCACCCAGCACCACCGCCAGGGATGAAGCGTGTTCCGGACGTGCCGGGCCCCGGCCTTGGCCCTCTTGGTGGGCTGGCAGGCGCGCTGCATCATGCGCTGGCCGAGGGATATGCGGGGGTGCTGTCGGTGGGATGCGACACGCCAGTGCTCGATGGCGATCTGCTACGTCAACTGCGCGAGGCAGAGCGCGCGACATTCGTGGCCGATGCGCCGATCATCGGCTACTGGCCGACCGAGCTATACGACACGCTGCTCGCACATCTTGCCACCGACCCGCGACGATCGATGCAGGGGTGGACGACGGCGATCGGGGCCGATCCGATCGACCTCCCGCGGCCCATTCCCAACGTCAATACACCCGAGGACCTCGCGGCCCTTTCTGCCTGAAGCTCCGCCCTCAAAGAGAAGGGCAGCCCTTCGACAAGCTCAGGGCGAACGGGTGAGGGTTGTCCCCCACCCCGCCGCTCACTTCCCCGCCGGGACCAGCGGCAACCACACCGCGCTCGCCGCCGTACCGCCGCGTTCGATCGTCACCGTCGCCTTCTGGTAATCGCTCTTCTTCGCCAGGAAGATGTTGGGCACGAACTTTTGCGGGTTGCGGTCGTAGAGCGGGAACAGGCTCGATTGCACCTGCACCATCACGCGGTGCCCCGGCTGGAACACATGGTTCACCGTCGGCAGGCGGAATTTGTAGCGCTGCGTCTTGCCCGCCGGGATCGCGCTCGGCTTCTCGAAACTGTCGCGGTAGCGGCCACGGAAGATGTCGAGGCTGATCGGCAGCTGATACCCACCCATCTTGGCATCGCTCGCCACTTCATCGGGGAAGACGTCGATCAGCTTCACCACGAAATCGCCATCGGTGCCGGTCGTCTTGGCATAGATATCGGCGATCGGCGCGCCCGACAGGCGCATCGGCGCGGTCAGCACGTCGGTGACATAGGTTTCGACATCCGGGCGACCATCGGCATGACGCTGATCGCTTACCAGCCAGTCGCCCCAGCGCCCGTCGTTGAAATTCACCGGGCGCGGCAGATGCGGCACCGGCTTGGCGGGATCGGAGACGTAGCTGTCGCCGCCGGCTGCACCCTTGTCGAAACCAAGCCCGCCACCGGCCTGCAGATACAGCGGCTTCAGCGGCGCGGCACAGCCCTGCTCGCACGCGAGCGGCCAAGTGGCGAAGCGGTCCCAATGGTTCTCACCGGTATTGTAGATCGTCGCCGCGGGCAGATTGGCGGGCGGCCCATCCTTCAGATATTGGTCGAACAGCGGCAGCACCATTTTCTCGCGGAATTGCGCCGCGGTATCGCCATCCCATTTGAACGGCCCCAGTTCGCGCCCCTCGCGATTGACCTGGCTGTGCCGCCACGGCCCCATCACCAGGAAGTTGTTGCCGATCTTGCCCTTCGCCTTCAGCGCCTCCCACGAGGTGATCGCGCCGTACATATCCTCCTGATCCCACAGCCCCTGTTCCCACAGCGTCGGCACGTTGGAGGGATTGGCGGCAAGCAATTTGTCGAGCGCCTGGCCTTGCCAGAAGGCATCATAGGCGGGGTGCGCGACCATCTTCTGCCACGCCGGGAGTTGATCGAAGCCCGATTTCTTGGCCCATTCGTTCGCCCCGCCCAGACGGCGGAATTCCTCATAATTGTCGTAAATGCCGGTGGCCGGTTCCTCGCCCGCGCCCTTATATCCGGTCTGCGACCCGACCCAGCCAATGTTGGCGAGCCGGAACGCGCCGTAATGGAACCAGTCGTCGCCCATCCAGCCGTCGATCATCGGGCTTTCCGGCACTGCGACCTTCAACGCCGGGTGCGGCGCGAGCAACGCCATGACCACGGTAAAGCCCTCATAGGACGATCCGATCATCCCGACGCGGCCGTTCAATTCGGGCAGGTTCGCCTTGTTCACCAGCCAGTCGATCGTGTCGTACGCATCGGTGACGTGATCGGTCTTGGTCGGGTTCAGTGGCCCCCGCACCGGACGCGTGACGATGTAATCGCCCTCCGACCCGTACTTCCCGCGAATATCCTGATAGACGCGGATATAACCGCCCTTCACGAACACCTCGTCGGCCAGCGGCAGGGTCGAGAGGATCGACGGGCTGTCCATCCGGTTCGCGCGGCCCTTGGCATTATACGGCGTGCGTGTCAGCACGATCGGCGCGTTGGTCAGCCCCTTGGGAAAGACGATGACGGTGTAGAGCTTGGTCCCGTCGCGCATCGGGATCATCACTTCGCGCTTCACATAATCGCGCGCCTCGATCGGCGGCGTGAAGTTCTTCGGGATGTCGCTCGGTGGAAATGTGGTTTGCTGCGCGGCGATCGGCGCGGCGAGCAGCGCCAGGGACGTGGCGAGCAGCAAAGGATATTTCATCGGGGATGCTCCGGGCAGGGATCAGTCTGGGGCGACCATAAGGCAGAACGACATGCGATCAATGTCTTGTCGGCGGGTATCGCGGCGTTAGGGTGGCGCCATGCTGAAACGCTTTATCCCGCTCGCCCTCCTCGCTGTTGCGACGCCCGCTTTTGCGCAGGGCGTCGATCCTGCGGCGATCACCAAAACCGTGCAGGAGATTTCGTCCGACGCTTTCCACGGCCGAGCACCGGGTGGGCCGGGCGAGACGGTGACGATCGACTATCTCACCAAGCGCTTCCAGGCGCTTGGGCTGGAACCCGGCGGTCCCGACGGCAAGTGGACGCAGACGGTCCCGCTGCTCCACACCAAACTCGGCCAGCCCGAAAAGTTCGGCGTGTCGGTCAAGGGTACATGGCAGCCGTGGACGCGCGGCGAACAGGGGTACGTCTGGTCGCTCCAGCCCAATGACAAGGCCGTGATCGCGAACGCGCCGCTCGTGTTCGTCGGGTACGGCGTCACCGCCCCTGAGCGCGGCTGGGACGATTTCAAGGGCGTCGATCTGCGCGGCAAGGTCGCCGTCATTCTGATCAACGATCCCGATTTCGAGGCGGTCGCGGGTGACGCCGCCTTCGGCAAGTTCGGCGGTCGCACGATGACCTATTATGGCCGATGGACCTATAAATTCGAGGAAATGGCGCGGCGGGGCGCGATCGGCGCGCTCATTGTGCATGACACGCCGGGGGCCGGTTATGGCTGGAACGTCGTCGTCTCGGGCCAGGGCGAGGCCTATGACATCGTGCGGCCCTCCGACCAGATCACCAGCCTGAAACTGCAGGGCTGGCTGAGCGGCGATGCCGCAAGCGCGCTGTTCAAGGGCGCAGGCCTTGACCTTGCCACGTTGCGCAAGGCCGCGCGGCAGAGCGACTTCAAGCCGGTGCCGCTGACCGGCGCGACCTTCTCCGCCACGGTCCCGGTCAGCCACGAAGTCGTCGAAAGCCACAATGTGCTGGCGAAAATCCCCGGCACCGGCGCACCGAACGAGACCGTGATGTTCGGCGCGCATTGGGATGCATACGGCGTCGGCCCCGCCGACGCGCAGGGCCGTACGATCCGCCCCGGCGCCAATGACGATGGGCTGGGCGTCGCTGCGCTGCTCGACATCGCGCGCATCCTGAAGGCGGAACCCGCACCGCGCCGCACGATCGCCTTTGCATTGTGGACCGCCGAGGAACGCGGGCTGCTGGGTTCCGAATATTACGCCACCCACCCGGTCTTTCCGCTCGAGACGACCGCCGCCAATCTGACGATCGACATTTTGCAAACCGCCGGGCGCGCGAAGGACGTGATCCTGGTCGGCGTCGGGCAGGACAGTCTGCAGGACGATATGGCGCGGATCGCCGCGACGCAGGGGCGGCGCGTGACGCCCGAGGGCCTGCCAGAACGCGGCCTGTTCTATCGCGCCGATCATTTCAGCCTGGCCAAGCGCGGCGTGCCCGTGCTGCTGCAAATGGGCATCGCCGGGGCGTCCGATCTGGAAGACGGCGGCGTCGCGGCGGGGCAAGCGTGGATCGATGCCTATACCGGCAAATGCTATCACCAGACGTGCGATGCCTGGTCGCCCGAGTGGAACCTGGCCGGGGCCAAGCAGGATATCGACGTGATGCTGCAAATCGGCCGCGAAGTCGCGAACTCGAAGGCGTGGCCAGACTGGAAACCCACCTCGGAATTCAAGGCGATCCGCGACAAGAGCGCCGCCTTGCGACCCTGAAGCACCGCGCCGCCGTAATGCCCCCTTGACGTCGCGCGGCCATGCCCCGCACTGGTCAGGCAACGACAAACCTGCAGGAGAGGTACCATGCGCCCCACGATCACTATAGTCGGCCTCGCCACGCTTGCGATCGCGGCTCCGACCGTCGCCATCGCCAAGGGTCCCAGCGTCCCTGCCGAACTCGCCAAGGCCGTAGCAGCACCGTCGCGCACCCCTGCCAATGTCGCGCGCGACCCGGCGCGCCATCCGGCGCAGACGCTCGCCTTCTTCGGCGTAAAGCCGACCGATACCGTGGTCGAGCTGATCCCCGGCGGCGGCTGGTATAGCGAAATCCTCGCCCCCTACCTGGGCGCGCGCGGCACCTATTACGCGGCGGGCGGCTGGGCCAAGGGGCTCGACGGCGTCAAGCGGCTGCAGGCGGCCAACCCGGCGGTCTACGGCAAGGTCAAGCTCGCGGCGTTTCCGGCGGGTGCCGGCGAACCGGTCGTGCCCTCGGGCAGCGCCGATGTCGTGCTGACCTTCCGCAACATCCACAATCTGCGCTTTGCCGGGGTCGACCGGACCCAGGCCGCCTTCGCCGAAATGTATCGGATGCTGAAGCCCGGCGGCACGCTCGGCATCGTCGAGCATCGCTTGCCCGAAGCGCGCGACGCGGCGGCCGAGGAAAAGAGCGGCTATATGAAGGTATCGAGCGTGGTGCAGTTCGCCACGCGCGCCGGCTTCAAGCTCGCCGCCATGTCCGAAATCAACGCCAATCCGAAGGACAAGGCCGATTATCCCGGCGGCGTGTGGACGCTGCCGCCAACCTATCAGCTCAAGGATGTCGACCGCGCCAAATATGCCGCGATCGGCGAGAGCGACCGCATGACGATCCGCTTCGTGAAGCCCAAAAGCTGACGTTAGCCAGGGCAGGCCTTCAGAATCGCTCGCCCAGAATACGCGGAATCTGCTCCTTGAACGCGAAGAACCCCTTCTTCGCGTGCGGCCAGAAGTGCGTGTCCCACGCCCGCTGGACCTGGATCAGATCGATTCCGGCCGCTTGCAAGACCGGGGTGGCGGCGCGCAGCGCATCCGCCACATGCCCCACCGGCGCGTAGGCGGTCGCGATCGTCGTGACCTGAGCATCCTGCGCGGCCGCTATCAGCTTTGCGGGATCGATCCCCGTGATAATGCGCGTCGGGCAACCGAAGTGCGCCTCGACCCGCCCCGCGCAATCATGTGCCGCAGCAGCGACAAAGACTTCAGACAGCGCCCCGCCGCTGCCGCGATCGGCCAGGATGATCGCCTGGACAAAACGCCGATCTTGCGCGAACACGCTCTCGGGATGGAAATCCTCCGGCGTCACCAGCAGCAGCGCGGGCGCATCCGGATCGAGCGAGACCGGGGCTAGCAACGGAGTTACTGCCGGAAGCGGCGCTTCGGTGAGCGGCACGGCGCTGGTGGTGAGCCCCTGCGGCGCGAAGCGTCCACCGGTATAGCGCGCGATATTGTCGGCGGTGGCGAGGTAGGTCTTGCCGATCGTCTGCAACCCCGCGACCCAGCGCCACGACAGCGTATTGCTCGCCGGATCGCCGTCGAGGAGATGGCGCAGGAAGAAATCCGCCCCCAGCGTCCACGGCAGCCGCAGCGTAAAGATCCAGATCGACGCGAACCACATCCGCGCGTGATTATGGAGATAGCCGGTCTCGACCAGCTCACGCGCCCAATCGTCGAAGCCCTCGATTCCGGTCGTGCCATTCTCTGCACTGGCCAGCGCCTTGGCGCCGCGGAAGCGCGCCCGCACTGCGTCAAGCTCGGCGAGGTAGCGCCCCCAGATTGCTGGCCGCAGCTCCAGCCAGCCCTTCCAATAGGTCCGCCACAGCACTTCCTGCACGAACTTCTCGGCCTCGCTGAAGCTGTGCCGCGCAAGCACGGCCGACACGACCTCGCGCTCGGTCATCAAGCGGTGGCGAAGATAGGGGGAGAGCAGCGACACGTTCGATCGTGCCTCAGGGCCAAGATCCGCGTTACGATCCCGCGCGTAATCCACGCCAGCGCGCAGCACGAACGCCTGCAACCGATCCAGCGCCGCGTCGCGATTCGGCGGAAACGAAACGGGCGCAGCCATTGCGAAACCTAGCGTCTTATCGATTTCAGAAGATGCCGCGCACGGCAGCAAAGGCGCACTTGGCGGAGACGGAGGGATTCGAACCCTCGGTGGGAGTAAACCCCCCACGGCGGTTTAGCAAACCGCTGGTTTCAGCCACTCACCCACGTCTCCGGATCACAGCGAAGTGGCGCTATAGCGGTGCGCGCGCGCTTGATCAACCACGCATCACGCAGGGACTCGGCGCGAAATCGACTCGCTTGGTCGTGCGTAGGCGACGCCGTTCATTGCGGGGACAGGCTCACCGGCGCTACCCTGTGCCATTCGATTTTCGGGGGAGACGGCAATGCGGCGGGCGACAGGATATGCGAGGGCGACGATGCTTCTCGCCTGTGCGGTCGCGACGGCGGGTGCGCCGCTCTCCGCGCAAGTGCGCACGATCGATCCTAACCAGACGATCGATGCAGATTTGCGGGCTCGGGGATCGACGCCCGCGCCGCAGGCCAGCTATCCCGCGACATCCCAAACCGTGCCAGCCGATCCCGACGTGCGCCGGTATCCCGACGCCCCGCAATCGAGCGAGCCGATCCAGGGCGCACCAGTACAAGCGCCCAACCCCGCCACCGATCAAGGCGCTCAGGCGATCGCCCGCGACCGCGCCGATGCAGAAGCGGCGGAGAGCCAGACCTTCCAGCAGCAGGAATTGCTGAGCGCGGCCGAGACCACGTTCGGCAAGGGCGCGGCGGGCCTTGCCGGCATCCTGGAACGGACACTGAAGGAGCAAGGCCGGCCCAACGCCTATATCGCCGGGCGCGAGGCGTCGGGCGCGGTCGTCGTCGGCCTGCGCTATGGGCAGGGCACGATGTTCCACAAGGTGGAGGGCCAGCAGCCAGTCTATTGGACCGGTCCGTCGGTGGGCTTCGATCTCGGCGGCGATGCCAACAAAGTGTTCGTCCTCGTCTACAATCTCTACGATACGGAGGAACTGTTCCGTCGCTTCCCCGCAGCCGAAGGGCGGCTGTACTTCGTCGGCGGGTTCGCCGCGACCTATTTGCGGCGCGGCAACACCGTGCTGATCCCCATCCGGCTCGGCGTCGGTTGGCGACAGGGCGCGAATGTCGGCTATATGAAGTTCAGCCACAAATCGAAGTGGTTTCCGTTTTAGGGCGCAGCGAGTCAGGCGGCCGCGCCCGCCTGACTCGCGCAAGCCCGGCCAGCAGGCGCAAGCCTGACTGACGGCATGGCCTTTGCCCATGCCCGAACAAGCGCCTAAGCCTCGAGCATGACCACCACCCGCCAAATCCTCCGCGCGCTCCTCGCCGCAGCCTATCTCCTTGCGGGCCTCCTCCACATCCTCAAACCCGCCCCGTTCCTCTCCATCACGCCCGCCTGGGTTCCCTACCCAGCGCAGGTCATCGCGCTCACCGGCCTGTGTGAAATCGCCGGCGCCATCGCCCTCTTCATACCGCGATTACGCTGGTGGGCGGGTGCGCTGCTCGCGGGCTATGCGGTCTGTGTCTATCCGGCCAACGTGAAGCACGCGGTCGATTATATCGAACACGGCACCGGTGGCCTGACCTTATGGTACCACATTCCCCGTCTGGCGTTTCAACCCGTGATCGTGTGGTGGGCATTGTTCGCCGGTGCGGTCATCGACTGGCCGTTCAAGCCCCGGAGTGCGCGCGCATGAGTATCGACGACACGATTATCGACACGCCCGATGGGCCGATGACCTATGCCGAGTGGAAGAAAAAACACCCGATCCAAATCCCCTCGCGTCGCACCAAGGGGAAGGACCTCCCGGTCAAGGTCAAGCGCTTCACCGAAAAATAGCGGGTGTCTGCCCGCGCGGCACAATTCGGCGCGCCGTCCGTTTGGCCCCCGTACACCTGCCCGCCGATCCCCGCCGGGCACAACTGGACGAAGGGACACGATCATGAACAGCACTGGCATCAAAGGCGAAGCACAGGATCTCGGCGGCAGCATGAAGCAAGCCGCTGGCGATGCGCTCGGCAACCGCCGATTGCAGGGCGAAGGCATGGCCGATCAGGTGACCGGCGGCGTCAACAAGGCGATCGGCGCGGCGCAGGACGCGCTTGCGGCCGGCCCCGGACCAATCCTCGATCAAGCCCGCAGCTTCGCGCGCGAAAAGCCGTGGGCGACCGCCGCTCTGGTCGGCACGCTCGGCCTCGCGCTTTACAACACGCTGCGCGGTAAGCGCTAAGATGGCGCTTCGGGGCGGCCGCCATCGGTCGCCCCGAACCCGATCACGAAACCAGCCGCCATCCGATCGTCTCGTCGGCGTGGAACGGCACAACCGCCGTCGAGCCTTCGCTGATCACCTTGGGAACGCGCTGCTCCGCGCGCTCCAGCGTCACGGTCGCGGTGTTCAACGGCAAATTGTAGAAGCGAGGGCCATGCTCGGAGGCGAACCCCTCCAACTTATCGAGCGCCCCCTCTTCTTCGAACACCGCTGCATAGCTTTCGATCGCGAACGGCGCGTTGAAGATCCCGGCGCACCCGCAGGATGATTCCTTCCGCCCGATCTCGTGCGGCGCGCTGTCAGTACCGAGGAAGAAGTTGGCCGCGCCCGAGACTGCGGCGGCGCGCACCGCGAGGCGATGCCGCTCGCGCTTCACCACCGGGAGGCAGTAAGCGTGGGGCCGCAGTCCGCCGTCGAAAAGCGCATTGCGATTGAGATGGAGATGCTGCGGCGTGATCGTCGCCGCCACCATCGGCCCGCTCGCGCGGACGAAATCGACCGCCTCGGCCGTCGTGATATGTTCGAACACGATCTTGAGCGCGGGAAACTCCCGCACCAACGGCGCCAGCGTGCGCTCGATGAACACTGCTTCGCGATCGAAAATGTCGATCTCGCGGTCTGTCACTTCGCCATGGATCAGCAGCGGCATCCCGATCCGTTGCAGCGTCTCCAGCACCGGCCACAGCGCGCGAATATCGGTCACACCGTGGCTCGAATTGGTCGTCGCATGGGCGGGATACAGCTTGCACGCCGCCCACACACCCTCCGCAAAACCGCGCTCGATTTCCGCTGCATCGGCATCATCGGTCAGGTAACAGGTCATCAGCGGCGTGAAATCCACGCCCTCGGGCACCGCCGCCAGAATTCGCGTGCGATAGGCCTCCGCTGCGGCGACGCGGGTCACCGGTGGCGAAAGATTGGGCATCACGATCGCGCGCGCAAACTGTCGCGCGGTATAGGGCACCACCGCCTGCAGCATCGCGCCATCGCGCAAATGGACATGCCAATCATCGGGGCGGCGGATCGTCAGGCGCTCGGTCATGCCTGTCGGCGTAGCGCGACCCTGCCAGAATCGCCAGCCACGTATTGCCCGTGGCAACCACCACCACTACCTCGAACGTTATGACCGCCACCATGCTCGCCGATCGATCGCTGCTGCGCCTGTCGGGCGACGATGTGCGCGGTTTTCTTCAGGGCCTCGTCACACAGGACACTGCCAGCATCACCCCCGCGACGCCGCGATACGGCGGGCTGCTGACCCCGCAGGGCAAGGCCCTGTTCGATTTCATCCTCTGGGCCGACGAAGCCGAACCGACCGGCAATGCGGTCCTGATCGATTGCGAGGCGAGCGCTGCCGACGCGCTGGCCCGCCGCCTGACGCTCTACCGCCTGCGCCGCGCAGTCACGATCGAACGCAGCGATCTTGCCGTGCATTGGTCGCGCGAAGCCGGGACTGGCCTCCCCGACCCGCGCCTTGGCGAACTCGGGTATCGTTGGCTCGGCGCTGCGGGTGACCCAGCAAACGGGTGGCACGCACATCGCCTGTCGCTCGGGGTTACGGAAGGCGCGGCAGAGCTCGGGACCGACCAGACGCTCTGGCTCGAAACCAATGCGCGTGAGCTGAACGGCGTGAGTTTCACCAAAGGCTGCTACGTCGGTCAGGAAAACACTGCCCGGATGCACCATCGCGCCAAGGTCAACCGCCGCCTGGTCGTGGCGCCATTGGGCGAAGCGGGCGACCGCACCCGCACAACCTATCCCGAGCTGGGTGTGATGGTCGAGCTACGCCGCGTGGAGGCCCTTGGCGACGCACTAATGCCGGACTGGTTGGCCACAGCGCTCAAACACGACGAAAACGCCTGAAAAAACCGGCGCAGCGCGATAACGCTGCGCCGGCCTCCGATATCACCGCCCGATCGACGAATATGCGAAGCCAGCCTTGGCCACTTCGCTTGGCGGATAGACGTTGCGCAAATCGACCATCACCGGCGCGACCATCGTCCCGGCAAGGCGCTTGAGATCGAGTGCGCGGTAAATGTCCCACTCGGTCACGATCACCACCGCATCGGCACCCGCCGCTGCTTCATACGCATCGTGGCAATAGGCGATGTCGGGCATCATGCCCTTGGCGATCTCCATACCTTCGGGGTCGTGCGCCCGCACGCTCGCACCGGCATCGAGCAAGCTCTGCACGATCGCGAGGCTCGGTGCATCGCGCATATCGTCGGTATTGGGCTTGAACGTCAGCCCCAGCACCGCGACGGTCTTGCCCTTGGCATCGCCGCCCAGCGCCGCGATCACCTTGCGACCCATCGCGCGCTTGCGCGTGTCGTTGACCTGCACCACCGCTTCGACGATCCGTACCGGCGTCTCGTAATCCTCAGCGGTCTTGAGCAGTGCCAGCGTGTCCTTGGGGAAGCACGACCCGCCATATCCGGGCCCCGCGTGCAGGAACTTCGACCCGATGCGGTTGTCGAGTCCGATCCCGCGGCTGACATCCTGCACGTTTGCGCCGACCGCTTCGCACAGATCGGCGATCTCGTTGATGAAGGTGATCTTGGTCGCCAGAAACGCATTGGCGGCATATTTGATCAGCTCGGACGTGCGCCGACCGGTGAACAGGATCGGGCTCTCGTTCAGATAGAGCGGGCGGTAGATATCGCGCATCACTTGCTGCGCGCGCGCATCCTCGGTGCCGATCACGATTCGGTCGGGGCGCTTGAAATCGCCGATCGCCGCACCTTCGCGCAGGAACTCGGGGTTGGAGACGACCGCGATCGGGAAATCGCCCGCGACTTCCTTGAGGATCTCCTCGACCTTGTCGCCGGTCCCGACCGGCACGGTCGATTTGGTTACGACGACAACCGGCCCGTCGATCGCCTCGGCAATCTCGCGCGTGGCGGCAAAGACGTAGCTTAGATCGGCATGACCATCGCCACGACGCGACGGCGTGCCAACCGCGATAAAGACCGCATCGGCGCCCGCAACCGCCGCCTTCAGGTCGGTCGTGAACGTCAGGCGACCGGCGGCAACGTTGGTGGCGACCAGCGTGTCGAGCCCGGGCTCGAAGATCGGCATCTTGCCCGCTTCGAGCGCAGCAATCTTGCTCGCATCCTTGTCGACGCAAATGACGTCATGGCCGAAATCCGAAAAGCACGCCCCTGAGACCAGGCCGACATAGCCCGAGCCGATCATTGTAATCCGCATGATGCTCCCTTTATTCCGCCAACGGGCAGCGCGCCGCCGTTTAGAGCGCGCGCGACGCTTTCGATAGTCGCTCTACCCGATCACTTGGCAAATGCCAGCCCTGTGTGCGCTGCAACATGGTCGTCCTGTTCCGGCGATTCGCAGATCGGCAGGACGTTTCAGACCTCACGAAAAAGGGGAGACCAGCCTTGGCTGATCTCCCCGATTTTCTCGACCCTAAGGTCGGGTAGGGCTTAGTTGCCCGAACCCGGACCGTAGGTGACTTCGACGCGCCGGTTCTGGACCTCACGGACACCGTCAGCAGTCTCGACGCGCGGACGGCTCTCGCCGAACGCTTCCGAGGTGATGACGCCAGCCGGGATCGAATGCGCGGTCAGGTAAGCCTGGACCGAGTCGTTGCGGCGCTGCGACAGACCAACGTTGTAAGCGGGCGAGCCCGACTTATCGGCGTGACCGGCCAGCATGACCTTTGCGCTACCGCAGTTCTGATACTGCGCGATCGCGCCGTCCAGGATTGCAGCTGCCTCAGGCGTGACGTCCGACTTGTCCCATTCGAAGAACACGATGAACGGACCAGGCGAGCACTGAACGACCGGAGCGGGCGGCGGTGCCGGCGGCTCAACCGGCGGCGGCGGCGGCGCTTCGACAACCGGCGGCGGCGGCGGTGCAGCCGGCTCACCGAAGTTGTAGGTCAGACCACCGAGCAGGCTGTGCGTACGGAAACGGCCGTTGAACGACGTACCGGCGACGTTCACTAGCTTCACCTTGTCCGCAGTGAAGAAGCGATACTTTAGCGTCGCGTCGATGTGCTTGGTGATCGGTGCACGAACACCGGCCAGGCCCTGATACGCGAAAACCGTGTCGCTGTCGTCGAGGAAGTTCTGACGGGTGTTGAGCTGCGCGCGTTCCTTGACGCGGGCAACACCGACACCGCCGCCGACGAAGCCCTGGATGCCGTCATCGTCACCGAAATCGAGCAAACCGTTGACCATGAAGCTCAGAGCCGAGCTACGGCCACCGGCATAATCATAGGTGCCGGGAACTGCCGTCGCGGGACGGTTCAGCGAATTGAGCACCGGAGTACCCACAGTCGACCGATACGAGTCGATCGTAGCAGCCTTGTAACCGACTTCGGCTTCAAGGCGGAAGCGACCCAGGTCGTAACCAATGACGCCGTCGACATCATAGCCGTAATTGTGATCGACGGTACCGGCGGCCTTAACGGTGCCGATATCGAACTTAATGTCTTCCACGATCATGGCGCCACCTTCGACACCCACGTACCACGCGTTGTCGCGTGCGAGGGCTGGTGTGGCGACGAGAGCAGTGGAGGCAAGCGCCATAGCAACGGCAAGCTTCCGCATAAAAATCCCCTTCTTCTGGTTGTCACTCGGACAGCGCTAACTCCCTACCCAATGCTTGGTTTCCACGCAAGCGCACAAATACGCCTGCTGTTGCCGATCGGCCACAGGGGTGAGAGAAGGCGACGCGCGAACCGCCAGGTTCAGGTCGCGATCAAACCATGCGACCGCAGTGCAGCAAGAATTTCGGCGATTGTCGCCCGCGCTTCGACGTCGCTGACACTGCCGCCCGTGGGACTCGTGATGGGGGCCTGCTGCGCACCGACCACCGCCGCCCCCGCCAGAACCAAGCGCGTTCCGCTCAGCTGTCCGATCATCCAGTTTCTGCCGGAAAACCGCGCAATCGCGTCATCCGTGCGGCTCCACGCGGCCATCCCCTCACGCGGTGGGACGAAGCGCCACCCACCCGCCGTCCACCCCGCCAGCGCGTGTGCCTGACCGCTCCATGCGCCGCTCGGGCTGGCCCCCACCACCCAACAGGCACCTTCGCTCGGGGCGATCGGCGGCGTGTCCACGCCCACCGCCTCGACCACCGGCTGCACCGCCAAATCGAGCAGCGTCAGCGCCTCGTTGTGAGACACTTCCTTCTGCGCTTGACCGATCTGCAACAACGGCAGCCCTAGTCGCACGGTCGTTTCGTCGCTCACCGTCGCTCTCCCTCACATCGTCCATTCCAGCAAGCGAATCGCCACCGATATCGATTCGCCGAGCGCGCCAACCTGCCGCACGCTGACCATCACCCCACCTGCGCGCTCGGCCGCCGTCACCAGCATTGCGGGCGTCGCCGTCTCGATCGTGGGCGCGGACCCGTCGTCGCGGAGCAGCGTGACGCGGTAAGCTTCGCGCTCTTCGCCAAGCGGCACATCGACGCCGTCGATCCAGCGCCACCCCGCGCGGCTGCGCCGAATCCACCGCACTGCAGCATCGCCATTGCCAACCTCCGACCAGCGCAATCCAACCGGGGCCGGCGGCAGGATCGATCCACCAGCCACCAAGGCGCGAGTCTCGACCGGACCCGCCGTATCACCGGTCCCCGACGCCATGATCCGGACCTCTCCGCCCACCGCCGACAGCGGCAGATCGAGCGAAAGGGCCGACTCGCGCTCGATCAAAACGAAGCGATCACCAACCCCCTGCGTCCCGATCTTCGCCTCGGTCGCCCGGCGCCCGCGCCATAGCCCCGACAGCCGCCAGCGCGTCGCGCTGATCTGTTCGGCCGTTCCAAATTGCAGCAGTTCGTCGCCGATCAAGGCGAGATTGACCCCAGCGTCGAGTGCGCTCCAGTCGGCGCTAGACAAGGCCATAGCCTCGTGCGCCAGCTCGATCTCGAAGGCATTCCGCCGATCGACGAGTGCCGCGCGCGACATCCCCGGTACGGTTACGATTTGCCCGATCACCCCCGGCGCTGCGGTCGCGCCCAGGCTGGTCCAGCGCCCGCCTCCATCCGTGCTGTACGACAGCATGGCCCGCCGCCACCCGGGCTCGGTACCGGCTGCCACTACTGTAATGCGGGGCGCGCGCAGCACCGCGTCATCGAGCGGCAACGTCTCGAATGCGGCCAGCAACGTCGCGCCAGCCGTCACATCGGGCGCAGACAGCACCCGTCCAGGGCTCCCCTCCAACGGCAGCGTCCCCGCCGCCAGCCGTACGCATTCCAGATGCACGACGCTCCGCTCGAACGCCCAGCCGCTGACGCGCCACACCCCGCTGACGCCTGCGATCGTCACGCACGCCCCCGGCACCACGTCGAGCGCATCCCAGCCGAGCGTTACCGTCCGCCGCTCGCGCCCCGCCTCACCGCGCGACAGCACCGCCTCGGCCATCGTCTTCGCCGCCCCGGCATCGATCGCCGCGGGCATCTCGACGCGCTCTTCCCGCGTTCCCGCCCCCGGCCGCCGTGCGTGCTGCACCCCGGTCTGGAAATCGCGCGCTGGATCATAATGCGCCAGCATGACGCTGCGCGGCACCGTTTCCAGCGCCGCGATCGCGCGTCCATGCTTGCCGCGCGATGATCCCGCCGCGACCGTATCGCCATCGGCAATCGCGCGATCCACGGCCAGCCCGGCGCGCATCCGCACGCCACCATCGACCGGCGCGAACCAGGCCCCGCCCGCCACCGCGAGTGTCTCGACCACGCCCCGCACGCTGTCACCGTAAGCCGCGAACCCGCCGAGCACTTGCCCGGCCTCGCCGCCGTCGATCACACCGCCCGACAGGTCCGCCGCAATCGCCCCGACCGTCACCGGCGCGTCATCAGCGATCACCTCGAACGTCAGCGACGGGATGCGGTTGCCATAATCCGCCAGTTGAAAATGCTCGAACACCGCGTACGCAATCCCGCGATGCGCCGGGGTTAATCCGGACCCTTCCGCCGCCGCGATCAGCGGATCGACCGCCTGCCCCTCGTCACCCAAATGCAGGCGAAAACCGGTAGCACTCTTGAAGTCGCCACCCGCCCCCCGCAGCAATTTGCCGTCCGCCCAGATTCGCCCGACCCCGGCAATCCGCCGCGCCGACAAGGCCACCGCGAAAGATGCCGAATAGCTGTAATTGGTCGTGCTCGGCTGCCCCTTTCCATTGCTGCTCGTCGATCGGCTCTCGACCAGGTCGGTCGCCCAGACCACACACCCGCCGATCCGCATCGTGCCGAACAACCGCGGGATCTGCGTGCCATAGCTTGACGTCTGCAGCTTGAGTTCGGTCAGCCGTGGCCCCTCGCGGCCCTTCGGCTTGAACAGGATGGTGCGGTCGACCGCATTGCCGATCACCGCGCCGATCGCTCCACCAACGGGTCCGCCAACCACGCTGCCGATCGCCGTCAGCACCAAAGTCGCCATCGTGCTGCTCCCTCAATCCCCGATCACACGCCAGCAGCCGAGCATCGGCCACGGCGGCACGCCCGGTCGCTCGACCACGCGGCGAAGGCCAGCATCGGCATGGACGATCCCGCCGGGCACGATCACCGCCATATGAAATTGCGTCGCATCGCACGCGAACAGCGCGAGATCGCCCGGGCGGGGCGCGTCGCCGCGCACCAGCCCGCTCGCATCCAGCCGCGCCGCCAGCACCGCCGCATTCCCGCCGCGCAAGGCGTAATCCGCCGGCACGACCCAGCTGAAGCCCGCTGCCCGCATCGCCAGCGCCGCCAGTCCGACGCAATCCAGGCCATAGGCCGGATCACGCCCCTGCAAGCGAAACCGCGTTCCCACCGCCCCGCGCGCCGCCGCCACCGCGCGCTCTGCTCCGGTCACGCGCCCGGATACCGCGTCAGCAGATCGATCCCCGGCAGATATGGCTCGCCGCGGAAATTCCCCGCATTGCCGAACCGCGCCGCGCACGTGGCGAGACTCTTGTCGCACCCCTCGATCAGCTCCACCAGATCGCCCGCCGCCACCGGCAGCACGGGGTCGGCGCGCAGCGTCACGGCCACACCGTCGGACTGCGACACGGCGCTTTCCAACCCCGAATTCGCCCCACCGATCCAGCGCAGCAGCCCCGCGCCATAAGCATTGCCGGCAGGCTCGACCGCATCGATCGTGACCACCCGATCGACACAGGCCACCACCCGCGCAAACCGCCGCCGCCCCGCCATCGCGACACCGCAGCGCCGGTCGCCCAGCTCCGCGCGACATTCGGGCGACGTCGCCTCCACCACCGGCCGCTCTAGCAGCGCCGCACTCCCGCGCAGTTCGGCGGTAAACGAATGCCCGTCGGTCTCGACCGCGCCGATGACGCCCTCGCCCAGCGCGACCTTACCCGGTTCCGCCCCCGTCCAATCGACTGCGAACAACGCCACCCGCGCGCCGTCCCAGCGCCCGGCGAGCAAATCGCGCTCGCCAATCGCCGCACTGGTCAGAGCGCCCGCAATATCCATCGTATCGGCATCGAGCCCGTCGCCACGTTTGATCGCCGACGGCGTCATCCCCGGCGCGGCGCGATGCACCAGCCCGTCGATCAGCAAATCCCGGTCATGATCGGTCAACCCGATCGCCACCCCATCGCGCCGCTCGATCCGCCAGCACAAGGCGATCGTGGTCAGGGGGCCTTGGAGAAAGGTCATATGCGTCTCCGCATGGGTTGGAAATCTGATAAGCCAGTCGGAGGCCCCTGTTCCGTTCGTGCTCAGCCTGTCGCACTGGCCCTTGGACAAGCTCAGGGCGAACGGAAGGTGGAGCTGCCGCGCCGCTTAGAGTTCCCGCACCTCAAGGAGCGGCACCGCCGTCGCCGCCCCCGCCAGAAAGGTCGCGCGATTGACGCTCAACCGATCCTCGGCAAAGCGCACCGGGACATCGAACAGGAACCCTGCGCTCACCGCGACCCCCACCGCAGGCGGGGTATCAAGCTCGACGAATCCCCCCGCCACGACCGAAAAGGCCGACGTCTCTACCCCGCCGACCGCCACGCGCACGCTTCCCGCAACCGGCCGGGTAATCCGCCGCTGCATCTCGCCATATGCCTTCACCAGAGCGAAGCGCACGTTCACCCCGTCGCCCACGCCGAGCACCTGATCGGTCGCCCCCGGCACCGCGCCGCCGGACGAAAAATCGAACGGATCGCGCAGTCGGAACCCCCGCGCCGGCCCCATCCGCGCGCGAAAGAAGGCGAGCAGCGTCGCGATATCCGCCTCCGATCGCACCCCCGGCCCGACATCGTAGCGCGTCCGCGCCTCGGCCCAGCTCGCATTGCGCGCCTCATGCCCGCCCCCGCTCGTCACGATCGCGGTCGAAAATTCCGGGCTCACCTCCGCCTCGCGCCCCAGCGCCAGCGGAAACAGCACATCGTCGAACGCCTGCACGTCGCTCTCCTCGGTATCGAAATGGACGAACCCGTCGCGCAGCACCTGCGGCAAAGCCCAGACGAAGCTCCGCGCCACACCACGCGCTCGCGCCGCCTCGGCCGCAGCCTCGATCGCGCGCCACTGGCTTGCCTGATCGGGCCGCAACACGAAGCCCGAGAAATAATGCGTATCCGCCGTCGCATAGCCCAACCGCGCCTGCGCCGCCGCGACGGCACGCGCCGTCCCCGCGACGTTCCGCGCAGTCACGTAATCATAATCCTCGAGCTGCAGCACATCGAACGCCGGCGCCGCCCAGCCGAGCGGCACGTTCGCCCGCGCCACCTCGGGCGCATCGCTCGATAGCACGCTCGGCAAATAGACCAGCAAATGCGTCTCGACCGCGGGAGCCGCAGCCCTCACCGCCGCGACCAACGCTGCCGTCGAGTCCGCCAGCAACGCCCCCGCCGCATCGAGCAACGCCTTTTGCGCCGCCGTCATCACCGTCGCCACATCGGCAATCTCGACCGGACTGCCCCCAAACGCCGCCCGCGCGGCATCGTCGTACAGGCACGGCCGCGCGTTTCCGTTCGAATCGGGCGGCATCACCCACCACCACGGCTCGCCAACCTGGAACTTCGGCGCCAGCCCTGCCGCAAGCGCGATCCCGATCAGCTCGACCGCCACCGCCCGCAGATACCCCATCGCCCCAGCCGATGCGGGCGACAACAAGGTTGAGGGCGGCTCCCACCCGGTCAGCGCCGGCGATCCGTCCCACGCCCGCTGCTTCCAATCGCCCCAGCAATGCGCATCGAACAGTTCGTAACTGAGCGACCAGATCACCTCATAGCCCAGCGCCTTCGCGCGTTCCGCAAAGTCACGCTGCCACGCCGCTGCGGCGACATTCAGCGCGCCGCCCGCCAAACTCGCGTAAAAGCCGCCGGAATTGGCCTCCAGCCGCATGTAGTGGCTCATGCCCACATAATGGACGATGCTACCGCGATACCCGAGCAGCAGCGCGTTGCGCAGCAAGCGCGCGGGCGTCAGATTGTACGAATCGTCATAGCCACTCGCGATCTCCAGCGCATGCTCAGGCACCACCACATCGCCGATCGCCAGCACCGCCCCCGGCCCCTCGCAAGCGATGTCGGTCAGCTCCGCCCACGCCTTCACCGGCGCGGCGAGCGGCACGCTGCTGCCGGGCACGAACCCCGGCGGCACCAGCGACACGAACATCCGGTCGACATCCCCCGCCCACACCGGATCGGCCTCGCCCGGCAGCAGGAACCCGCCGTCGATCTGCGCGAAATCGAGCGAAACGACCGCATCCTCGGGCGACCCCGCGGCATAATTCCACAACCGCACATACCAGGCACGGGGCCCACCCGCCGCATCGCGCCCCTCGATCGTCAGCACCGGGCCATTGACCGCATCGAGCGCGATTACGCCGCCTGATCGCCACCGGAACGCCAGGCGACACCCCCGAAAATCGCGCGCGGTTTCATAGCGAAGCAATGGATGATCGAAGCGATCCTCCGCCTCCCAAATCAACCCCGCAAGATCGCCTTCGGTATAGAACACCGCATCGACACGCAGCGCATCGGGCGCCGCGGTGGTGACGGCGGCCATCATCGGCCGCGGAAAATTCACCGTCCAGAACCGCGGATCGAAGCGTGAGATCGTGCTTTCGGTCTGCACGGTCCGTTGGTCAGCTAACCAGAATGGCATGACATGAGCCCCGATACTATTCGCGCGGCCTCGCCGCTTGGTCCTCCCCTCCCTGCAAGGGAGGGCTGGGGGTGGGTCGGTATGAGGTGAGAACAGCGTTCCTATTGAGACCAACCCACCCCTCAATCCCCTCCCTTCCAGGAAGGGGAGGCACCATGCGTTCACTCCGCCAACGCCGCCCGCACCGCGCGCGCCACTTGCCGACCAGACGCAGCCAGCGCCTGCGAAGGCTCGCCCCCGCCTTGAATGCTGATCGAAACGCGCACATCCCGCGCGCCCCCGCCGCCCGCCGCCACCACGCTCCCGCTGGCAGTCGGCACGAACAGCTCCGGCCCGCGCTCGCCGACCCAATAGGGCCGCAGCGGCGATACCGGCCCGCCGGTCGCCCGGCCGGGTGCCCCGCCGAACAGGCTGCCCAGGATCGACAGCAGCCCGCTGCCCGACCCGCCGCGCCCCCCGCCGCCACTGCCCAGGATCGCCTGCAATCCGCTGCGCACTGCCGCCGCCGCAATGTCGTTCAGCACCGACAGCGCGACCTTGCGCAAATCCTCGAAGCCGAAGCTTCCCGTCCGCAAAGCCTTGCCCAGCGCCGTCTCGATCGCCCGCCCCGCGCGATCGACCCCCGCCCCCAGCGGCCCGTCCAGGCTCGCCCGCATCGCATCGACATCGCGCGCAAAGCCTGCGGTATCGGCGCGCACCGCCACCACCAGCCGTTCGATTTCCTCATCCATCGGGAAACGCCTCCTGCAATTTCTGGAATGTCGCGGCATCGGGCGGCGCGATGGCATCATCCGCGCCCCGCAACGCCGCCACCACCGCCGTGAGTTCCGCCGGCGTGGCCCGCCAGAAAGCGTCGGGCGTCCACCCCAGCGCCGCCCCCGCAAAGCCTGCGAGGCGGATGGCGGTCGCCTCGAAAGCCTCCATCACCGCCCCGCCAAAATCTGTCCGAGCAGCACGCGCAGCGCCGGTGTCGCCGCCGCCAACCCGCCCGCGACCACCGCTTCGCCGAGCTGCTCCCGAGTGACAGCCTCAGGCGCGCCAAACCGGCAATGCCAGAACAGCGCCACCATCTCGCCGAGCGTCAGCGCCCCCGCCGCCGCGCGTTCGACCAAGGCGAACAGCGGCCCCACTTCCTGCTCCGCCGCAACCAGCGCCGCGAAGCTCGGCCGCAAGACGATCGTCTCCCCCGCAACCCGCAGCGAAGCCTCACCCCTTGCCGGATTGGGCGCAGGATTAGCCCCGTTCACGCGCTCACCACCGGCCCGGAACTCTCCAGGCTCAGCGTGTACGATCGCTCGCCATTATAATCCCCGGCATAGTCCAGCTTGGTAACCAGGAAGCGCCCCGACAGCGTCTCGCCGCTTTCAAAGCTCAACCGGTAATCGTCGATCGCGCCGGACAGCGCATTGCCCTTGATGCGCACCTCGGCCGCGGACCCGGTAAAGATCCCCGCCCCCGATACGCTGACCGAGCGCACGCCCGCCCCCGACAGCAATTCGCGCCACCCGCCCGAATCCTTCGACGTGATCGCGACCAGCTCGCCATTGATGCTCAGCTGCGTCGTGCGCAGCCCCGCCACCGTCTGATAAGCGACCGGCGTCGCCCCATTCCCGACCTTTAGCAAAAAGGCCGATCCCCGTTCTGCACTCATACATCCTCCGTTTCGCCGAGAACTGACACGGTTTCGAATATGCTTAGTTGAGCCAATCTGCCTGCCACCGGCACCGCAAAGTAAGACAACATCCGGGGATCGATATGCACACGACGGCACAGGAAAATCCCACTTCAGGCATGCAGGCGACCCGTAATAAGCGCACTTGGTTCACACCCGTCGTGATCCTTGCCGACGCTGATCAGACCGAAAAGTCCGCGTCCTCCTCAGAACAAACATTTGCTCCTACTGGCTTCGCGTTCGGCCCGTCCTGATCGCCATTGCGCCTGCTCAGGTGCTGAGCACCTGCAGCCGATACTCGACCACCGCACTCACACGACCTCCTTCACCGTCCCCTGGGGCGGGTTGACATGTGCTTGAGATTGCTCTCTTTCTTGATCAAACATGCGGTGCATCGCCCATGCAAAAAGCGGGCGCGCCTTGGATGTACCGAAGGATATTGCCATAACCTGTAGCGGCTGAGCCGCTGTCGCCAACCGCGCCATACAAACGCAAATAGTCTACGCCGATGCTCATCCGCGAAACGGCGGGTGGGGCGGCAAAGCCCTTCTATTCCTATGACACGCGCACGCCGGGGAATGCCAGGTTTGGCCCATGCTGATGCTGCCTTCGCCTCACGCCGCCAGCACCCGCACCCGATATTCGACGACCCCGCTCCACCGTCCAACCGGCCCGCCCGAAGCGCGACTGCGCACCAACACCACGCTCGCCACGCGCCACCCGTCAAGATCGCGCGGCAACCCCTCGATCGTCGCGCAAACCGCTGCGACAAGCGCTTGCACCCGCGCATTGCTCTCCGCCGCATCGCGCACCGTGACCAGCAGCCGCAGCTCTCGCCCGGCGCGGTCCTTGACGCTCCAATCGCCGCTCAACAGATCGCCCAGCTCGGCATAAGGCGGCGTCGCCTTGACCGGCGGGGCGAGATACACCCCGTTCAGCCCGACCACCCCGCGCAGCGCCGCCAGCGCCGCCGCCTGAACTGCGGCCTCGGCGCTTCCCCCGCCGCTCTCCCCACCGCTCACAGCAACTGGCTCCCGATCCAGCGCAATCGCGCATCATCGCGATCCAGCCGCCCCGACAGATAGATGTCGCCATCCTGCACCAGCACCTCCACCCCGGGAAAGGCGATGCGCAAGGCCGCGGCCACCCGTTCGCGCGCGCGAGCAGTCTCGGCCTCGGCTGCCGCAATCCCACGCGCCTCCAGCCCGCTCAACATGCCGCACCTAGAGTCATGCGCCGAAACGGCCGCCACAGCGCCGTCACCGCCGCCGGCGGCGCACTGCTGGCATCGCGTTCGTCGAACAGATACGCCGCGAGCAGCACCACGCCTTGCCGCAGCGGCGCAGGCAAATCGTTCCAGCCCGCCGCCAGCCCCGCCTCGAACACCGCCACCACCTGGGCGTCTCCGCCCGCGTCGCCGACCCGCACCCAGCCGTCGCCCGCCGCATCCACATCGATCGCATAGGCCGCGACCGCCAGCGCCACGCCGCCCAGCGTCTCCACCCCCGCAATCGCGCGCACCGGCCCCGCCCCGAGCCGCTGCCACCCGGCGCGCACCGGTATCGGCTGGCGCAGCGTCCGCCGGATCGCGATCTGCCCGATGAACTGCTCGCACAGTCCCAGCGCGCTCTCTGCAAAGGCCGCGATCAGCGCGTCCTCGTCGGTCAGCTGCACGCGCAGCATCGCCTTGACCGCCGCCACCGCCAGCGCACGGTCCTCCGCGCCGAGCGTCACCACGCCCAGCCCCTGATCCTCGATCATGTCGTTTCTCCGCCCCGTTTGCGCTAAATCTTCTGCACGCGCGTGATCCAGCGCCGCGCCAGGGTCACCGGCACCGTCGCGATCCCGCTCGCCACGGTCATGCTCGTATCCTGGCTCGATCCGTCGTCGAAACCGAAGCGCACGCCGATCGCCCCATCGGACACGCCGCGGGATCGCCAATCGAGCGTCAGCACGTCGGCTGCCCGGGTTTCGGCCGTCGCCCCGGTCACGATCCGCGAGGTCGCGGTCGCACCCGCCTCGATCTGGACGTGCGTAACGCTCAACCCGCTCGTACCATCGCCGACATAGCTGGCGATCGCCCCTGACGCCGCATTCAGTCGAACGACGATTTGTTGCCCCGTCGTCGCCTGAACCGGTGTCGCCGATGCGACGCACAGCCACGCCCCGCCGCCCGCCGGAGTGGCCGCGGCGTTGCAATTTGCCGCGACCGTGACCGCGCCATTGGCGAGGTCGAAGATCGCGAAGCTCGATCCGCTGAACGCCGGCACCGTGCCGAGCGTGATCGCGAGATAGCGCTTGGCCGATCCGCTGCGCTCCGCCGCGATCAGGCTGACGCTGATCGCCTGCCCGGCCACATAGTTGATATCGCTCGTCGCCTGCCGCACCGAATGCGCGCCGTTGATGGTGGTCTCGGTCAACACGCTTGCGCTCGCGGCGACGCCGGACTTGAGCCAATAGCCATCGCTCCAATCGGTGCTGCGCGCGAACAGATTGGTCGCGGCCGGCTCGATCAGCAGCCCGCGCAGCGCACCCGTCACCGGATCCCGGTCGAACCGCGCGCCATCCGCCGCCACGCTGACGATCGCGCCGCTTGCAGTGTAGCATGTCGCCGGGCTCGCACGGGCCAGCCGCGCACCGGCCGGCAGCACGCCGCGCGAGAAATCGAACACCGTACTCGGCCTGACACCGCGATTGACCGCAAAGCGCGCGCCGAATCCGATCGCGTGCATCAGTAGAGCGCCAGCATGTCGGCGGCGCTCGTGCCCGTCGCGCGCACATATTGCGCGCGGAACGGCAGCACCGTGCCGCTCGCCACCGTCTTCCAGACTTGGTCGGTGCTGCCGTTCACACCGCGCATCGTGATGTCGCCGCCGGTGCCGACGTACAGCGCCTTGGGAATGTCGGTCAGCGGATTGCTGTCATGCGGCACCACCGCCACCGCGCGTGTCGCCGGGGCCGATACCTGATCGGCGGAATTCGAAAACTGGTCTGCCATGATTTTTCCTATCTCCCCTCCCCTTCAGGGGAGGGGCTGGGGAGGGGAAGTGCGCCCGGTTTCGGTCCGGGCCGCCGCCGGCAAAGCCGTCGGACGAGACAGCGCTAGCGCTGCCCCGCCGTCCGGCCGCGCTGAGTCCTTGTCTTGCTACGCAAGCCGAGGCTCAGCTTGCGGCGAACTTCAAAAGCTTGATCGCTTCCGAATTCGACACGCAGCCGCCGACTCGCTTGGTCGCGTAGAAATTGACGAACGGCTTGTTGGTGTACGGATCGCGCAGGATCGCCGTCTCGCCGCGCTCGGCGATCAGATAGCCCGCCTTGAAGTTGCCGAACGCGATCGAAAGGCTGTTCGCCGCGATGTCGGGCATGTCCTCCGCCTCGATCACCGGATAGCCGAGCAGCGTCGCCGGCGTGCCCGCCGTCAGGCTCGGCGTCCACAGGAATTGCCCGTCGGTCGTCTTGAACTTGCGGATCCGCGCCAGCGTCGCGGCATTCATCACGAACACCGCGCCCTGGCGATACGGCCCGCGCAGCGATTGCACGAGGTCGATCAGTTTATCCTGCGGGTTCGCCGCGAAATCCCCCGCCGCCCCGCTCGCCAGATATTGCAACGTGCCGAACGGCCGCGTCGCATCGGCCGTGTTCGCGGTCGGCGCCTGCAGGAAACCCTTGGGCCGGTTGGTGCCGCTGCCGTTCACGAACGCCGCACCCTCGGCCTTGGCGAATTCCATCGCGATTTCGCCCGCCAGCCACGCCTCGACGTCGAACGCCGCATCGTCGAGCATCGCCTGGCTCGCCGACGGATTGGCATAGAGTTCGCCCATCGGCGGCGCGATCTCGACGAAGGTGGAGGTGCCCGTTTCCGGCCGCGCCGCCGTCTCCGCCGCCCAGCCCGACGGCGTGCCGCCGGTCGTCACCAGCTTGCGATAGCCCGCCGTGCCGACCGTCACGACATTGGCGATGGCGCGGATCGGCGAGATGCTCTTCAGCGTCGCATCGATCTGCGCATCGATCTCGCGCGGAATGGCGTAGCCGCCGCTGTCGCCGGAAACGCCCGTGAACGCCTTCAGCTCGACGCTCGCCCCATTGCGCAGAAACCCTTCGAACGCCGCGCCGGACGGCTCCCGCGCCCCCGCCAGCATCGGCCGCACCACCGCCCCCGCCGTCTCAGCACCGCCAAAGCTCGCCTCCAGCGCATCGATCGTGTTGTCGCTCATGTGCATTCTCCCACAGCAAAACGCCCGGACGACACCGCCGCCCGAGCCCAGAAATTCTCTCGTTTCCCAAATCAATGCGCTTCCCCGGTGAAGGCCGGTGAAGCAGCTGCAAACGAAAGCTACAGCCTCTCGATCGCTACCCAGCCACCGCCAGCACCCGCGCCTGGCGTTGCATCGGCAGCGTCACCACACTCACCTCGATCAGCTCGATCGCCGTCAATTCGCGCACGCGTCCGCGCACCGCCGCCCGCGCGCGGAAGCCGATCGACAGCCCCGACACAGCACCTTTACGCACCAGCCCCGCCACGCGCGGATCGTCGATCCGCCCGATCACGCGAAGCCCCCGCGCATCGGGCGCAATCCGCTCGATCGCGCCGATCGGCTGTCCGTGGTGATGCCACAATAACGGCACTGGCGCGGGCGCATCCCCGAACGCACCGGCGCGGATCACGTCTCCGCCGCGATCGACCGCATCGAACACGGCGGCATATCCCGCAAAGCGAAGCCCCGGGGGCCGCGGGGATCTCATTTCACCCACGCCCAGAACCCCAGCTTCGCCGCCAGCCCGGTCAGCACCAGCGCCAAGCCAATCCGCACGATCCACCCCAGCACCGCCTTCCACAGCGATTTCTTCGCATCGCGCCATGCGGCGAGCAGTTCGCGCAGCTCGGCCATGTCCTTTGCCGCCGCCGGATCATCCAGCCCCAGCCGCGCCAGCGCGCGCGCCGCCGCCAGCTCGCCCGCTTCCTCGGCCACCGCGCGCAGTGTCGTCAGGTCCGCGCCCTCGCTCGCCCCCTGCGCCATCAGTTGCGCCAGTACGGCGCCCGTCCCCGCGCTCATGCCCCTGCTCCGGCAGCTATGGGCTCGACAATCCCAAGCATCGCCCGCTTCTCCTCACGACTGAGAAAATCTGCCGCCGTGACCTGCGCCCACAACCGCTCGCGGTCCTCCGCCAGCGCCAGCACGCGATCGAGGTCGACGCGGATCTCGGCATCCTCGAACCATCCGCCCAGCGCCTGGCTCAGCGTGCCCAGGATCGCGTCGGCCAGCGGCAGGATCGTCTCCCGCCACAAGGCGCGATTGGCTTCCTTGTAATTGGCATAGGTCGCATCCCCCGGCAGGCCGAGCAGCATCGGCGGCACGCCGAAGCTCGTCGCGATCTCGCGCGCCGCCGCCGCCTTCATGCCGGTGAAATCCATGTCGGCGGGCGACAGGCTCAGCGCCTGCCACTTGAGTCCGCCCTCCAGCAGCATCGGCCGCCCGGCGTTGCGCGCGCCGGAGAAGGTCTCGTCCATTTGCCCCTGCAGCCGCTCGAACTGTTCGCGCGACAGCGTCGATCCATCGCCCGGATCGTAGACGAGCGCGCCCGAAGGCCGCGCCGCATTGTCGAGCAGGCCCGTGTTCCAGGCGGTCGCCGCATTGTGCAGCGCCACCGCCTTCGCCGCCGCGCTCATTCCGCCAAGGCCGTAATGGTCGTTGAGCGGATGAAAGGTCTTGATATGCACGATCTCGGGCCGGACCCGGTCGGCGATCAGCCGCGTACTCCGATCGCCCACGCGGTAGCGATACGCGACGGGCCAGCCGCTCGCATCGGTCTCCACGCTCACCCGCTCGGGCCGCAGCGCATAGAGCTCGACCAGCGCGCCGGTCTCATCGGTCATGAATTGCACGAACGCATCGCCGTGCAGCAGCAGGTGCGAGGCGACGACTTCGAGCAGCGCCTGCCCCGCCGAGCGAGCGCGCACCAGCGTGAGCACGGCGGGCGACGCCCCGGTCAGCGGCGCGCTGCTCACCCCGCTCGCGACGATCTGCACCGCGCGCCGCGTGATGGCGTTGGCCATATACCCCTCACGCACCTGCGCATCATACGTGCGCGGCAACACCGTCGCGGGCGCGGCATAGCCACGCGACAAATCCGGACGCGCCTCCGCACGCCCGGCCTTCCAGCCGAAGATTTTCATGCACCCATCCTTGCTGCTGAGGGTCGCCACGCGCGACCACTGCCGAGTTGATTTCGATCCGCGAGCGATTATGGACACTGCGCTGCCGCCGTTTCGCCGCGGCGCCGGTGCAGCCTGACCACCCGATCGAAGGACCACTATGACGACTACCGCGGATTGCCCTGTTCGCCCGTCGGACGAATCCCGCACCCGGCGCAGCTGGACGACCCCAGAGGTCATCGTCGCGACGCTCGATGCGACGGCGAAGCCCCGAGATACGATCGAGGCGATCAGCGGCTTCTCGAATCCGATCGGCCTTTCCTGATCCGGGACGAACGATCCGTCTGCGGCATCCCCCCGTACCCGCGCTAAAGCGTGTTAACAGGTCGATACGCAAACGTTCCGATTGTGCGATGCAACAATAGCTGATACCGCCCTGACGGGTGGCGCCAAATTCGGCACTATCGCCACCGGGGGGCTAGCATGACATTCGATCAACAACCGCGGGGGGTGCCTGCGCTCGAGCGCACACGGCGCGCGTGGAACACGCCGCAAATCATCCAATGCGACCTCGCCTCCACCCAAAAGCCTGCCAATGTCGCTGAAACCCAAGATCCTGGATATTACGTCCAACTCGGTCCGTCGTAACGGTCGCAGCCCGCGCCTTCCGTTTGCGTGCGATAAATACCCATCGTCCTGCCGCATCGTCGCCGGGCCAGCCGCCCGTCATCAAAAAGTCGGAACGAAAGCGTTACGATTGTGCGGCGTGGCGGCGCTTGATATCGGCACGTTGTAGCGTTCTTTTGGCGCGCAAGCGCGGGGGCCAGACATGCAATCGAACAAGCAGACACGCAACGCGGCGACCGCGCTCGCTCTCGACAACACAAAGCGCCAGTGGAAAACACCGCGGATCATGGAAGCCGCGTTGGGATCGACCGAAAAGACGCCTGACGTTGTTGAGTCCTTTTACTCAGGGGTTCTGTACGGCCCGTCCTGACGCTCAGCTTGCCGCACGCGCGAACCAGATGACATGGCGCGGACCTTTCCCATTGGTCCGCGCCTTCACCGCCACTTCCTCGACCGCGAAGCCCGCGTCCTTCAGCCGCCGTACGAACTTCGCATCGGTCCCGGCCGACCACACCGCCAGCACCCCGCCCGGTGCCAGCGCCGCCTTCGCCGCCTTGAGCCCGCGCGGCGCATAGAGCCGGTCGTTCTCGGCGCGCACCAACCCGTCCGGCCCATTGTCGACATCGAGCAGGATCGCGTCATATTGCCCCGCGCCGATTGCATCGGCGACATCGCCCTCAAACAAGCGCACGCGCGGATCATCAAGACACCCCGCCGCCACCGCCGCCATCGGCCCGCGCGCCCAGGCGATGATCTCGGGCACCAGCTCGGCGACCGTAACCACCGCCTGTGGGCCGACCGCGCCGAGCACCGCACGCAGCGTAAAGCCCATCCCATAGCCGCCGATCAGCACGTGCGGATTGCGCACCCCCGCGATCCGCTCCAGCGACAGCGTCGCCAGCGCAATCTCGGACCCGTTCATCCGCGTGCTCATCAATTCGTTGCGATCGACCACGATCATGAAGTCGTCGCCACGAGAGAAGAGCGACATCTCCGCCCCACCCGGAATCTGCGCGATGTCGATCAAGGTACGCGGGACCATCACGGTCTCCCGAAATTTGCAAAAAGCGATGTCATACCGCTAGGAAATGTCCGTGTGGCCGATCGCCGCCCGATAAGGGGGTCGGTAGCGTGTATGCGTCAGACAGTCATCCCGGAGAGTGGCCCCCATGCCAACCTGCACCCAAACCGACAACCAACCCACGACCGAGGCACGCAAGCCCTGGCAAACACCGGATATCCTTTATGGCGCAGCGAACGAAACGCAGAAAGACGCGCTAACGGTCGAAACCACCTTTGCCGGCCCATCCTGACAGCGCCTCACAACCGCCGCACCCGCGCCGCCTTGCGCTTCTTCAGCAGCAATTCCTCGAGCGCCCAAACCAACGCATCGGCGCGATCGGGTGATCGCCCCGGCCCATCATAACCGCCGATCACGAACCCGCACAGTTCGTCCTCCAGATCGGGGAACGCCCCGACATGGCTGACCTTGCCCGCCTCGTACAGCGTCGACACCGGCTCGGCCCGCTTGCTCTTGCTGTCGCTCGCATGGACCAGCGCCAGCGGCAGCGCGGCATCGGCGGCGCGCAGCACGCTCGCCACCATATTGCCGCCCTGGTTCTTCTCGGCGATCACACGATCGGCCTGATGGCGGTCGGCACACCGCGCCACCGCACGCGCCCACCCCTCGGGTGACAGGCCAGCCACGCTCGCATCCTCCAGCACATAACCGCGCCCAGGCCGACCGCGACGATTCCGCACGCATCGCCCTCCACGCTCGCCGGCGGATCGACGGCCACCACCGTCCGCACCAGTTTCGGCACGGCCATCACGCGACACGCCTCCAGCATCGATCGCGACCACAACCCGCCGACGACATCGTCGATCAGCTCGCCCGCAATCTCCTGCCGCCCCAGCCGGGTGCCGCCATATTGCGCCTCGATCGACTCCAGGAAGCTCGTCGGCAGATACGGATTGTCGTGGCTCGACCCTCGCGTCTCCACCGTGTCCTTCGACGCCATGATCCGTCGCAGCAGGTTGATCGGCCTGGGCGTCGTCGTCACCAGCGTGCGCGCATCGGTGTGCCCGCGCATCGTCAGCATCAGATTGTCCCACGCCGCATCGCCATAGCGCCACTTGGCCAGCTCGTCGCACCACGCCGCCGAATGTTCCGGCCCGCGCAATTTGTCGGGTGCTGCCGCCGAAAAGATCGCCGCCACCGCGCCCGTCCCGAAATGCACCTCGCCCGCCTCGCGCCGATAGTCGATGATATCGCCGCCCTGCGCCACGGCGAGCAGCCCGGATTCGCCCTCGATCATCACCCGCCGCACGTCGTGCGCGGTTGCCCCGACCAGGGCGATTCGCGCTTTCACACTGGTCCGCGCGATCTCGCTCACCCATTCCGCGCCCGCGCGCGTCTTGCCAAAGCCACGCCCGGCGCGGATCAACCACACCCGCCAATCGCCGGGTGGCGCACTTTGCCCGCGGTGCGCCCACAGCCACCACGCATTGTGCAGCGCGCGCTTCTGCGGTTCGGTCAATTCCATGATCGCCACGCGCCGACGATCGGGCGGCAAAGCGGCGAGCCGCCAGACTAGCGCGCGCATTGCCTCGCTCATGTCGCGCTCTCCAATTGCTTGGCCATCATGTCGAGCTTGTGCAGCAACGCCGCCTCGACCTCCTCGATCGGCACGCGGACGTAGCGCGGACCAGCGTTCGCCCCGACGCCCCCACCGCTGCCGAAGCGCGCGGCAAGCCGGTTGCGCTGCGCCAGCAACTTCAGCGCGGCATCGGCATCGAACTCGGGCACCACCGTATCGGGGTCGGCGGGAACATAGGCGTCGTCGCCGAGCGCCCACGCCAGCAGCTTCGCCTCGAGATGATCGTACCCCGCCTGCAGCGCGGCCGACCATTGTTCGGCAAAGGCCGGATCGCGCCGCCGCAGCGCATAGCACGGCCCCGGCCACATCCCCGCCGCCGCCGCCGAAGCCACCACGTTGCACGTCGCCGAAAGGTGATCGAGAAACGTTGCGCGCCGCTCGGGCGTCCACTCCACCGCCGCGCGCCGGCGCACCTGAACGCGCCGGTTCTTGCCACCCCGGCTCGCCTTGCTCTCCGCTCTTTCCATCAACCGGCTCCGCCAAAACGAAAAAAGGCCGAAGGCGTCGCCGCCCCGGCCCCGAATCGCAATTCTGCATCGTTCCTGTTATGTACCCAATCAGCGCGACGATGTCAACAACATTTTACCGATTTGGTTATTTGCGCAGATCTTGCCCTGGAAAGCGTCGGTCCGTGATCCGGCGATGGCGTGGATCGTATCATGACGTCCACAGCGACAGACCATTGCGATAGCGAAATCTCTTAGGCCAACCGCACAACGAAGCGCCGCCGCATCTTGCCACCCACGTTGTCGCGGCTAAGGACCAGAACATGTCTACTGCAACGCACCCACAGGCATGAGCGCAATCTTCGGCATTCTGCGGTTCGATGGAGGAGAGGTCGCGCAAACCGATCTCACCCGGCTGCAGACCGCGCTCAAGCATCATGCGCTCGACGGCGCAACGCAGGAGGCGCTCGGCCCGATCGGGCTCGGCGCGTGCATCGCGCGGGTGAATCGTGAGGATGTCTTCGAAGCGCAACCGCTTCACGACGATACGACGCGCACGATCCTCGTCGCCGATGCGCGGCTCGACAATCGCGAAGACCTTGCCACCGCCCTCGCCATCGCGCCCGCCGCGCTCGCCACCATGCCGGACAGCGCGCTGATCCTCGCCGCGTACCGGAAATGGGGCGAGACCTGCGCCGAGCATATGCTGGGCGATTTTACCGCTGCGATCTGGGATGGGCAGGCGCGACGCTTGCTGCTGCTGCGCGATCACACCGGACAGCGCGCGGTGTTCTATCATCTTGGCCCCGACTTCATTGCCTTTGCAAGCGAACTGCGCGCGCTCTGGGCGCTGCCTGACGTGCCGCGCGAATTGCCCGATGCGATGGTCGGCCGGCTGCTGATCCACGCGATGGACCCGCGGCCCGGCGAAACGCTGTACCCCGGCATTTCCTGTCTCGCTGGCGGCCACCGGCTCGCCGTCGCGCTCAGCGGCACGGCGGCGTTGCACCGCTATTGGACCCCCGCCGCCGATCCGGCACATCTCGGCCACGACGAAGAGTATTACATCAAGGCCTATCGCGAGGTGCTCGGCGAAGCGGTCGCCTGCCGCATCCGGCGGCTCACCGCACCGCCGGGGCTGCAACTGAGCGGCGGCTATGACAGCAGCGCGATCGCCGGGCTCGCCGGGCCGATCCTTGCCGAAACCAACCAGCAGATGGTCGCGGCCAGTTCGGTCATGCCGGTCGACTATAGCGGTACGATCCGCCACGCCGGGCGCTGGATCGATCTGTGCGAGCGTGACATGCCGTGGCTGCGCATCAGCCGCGTGACGCGCGAGGGGATCGACGCGCTCACAGGCCTCGACGCGCGACTGGCGGCGGGTGCGGGCGGCGGCGCTTACGGCTACGTCCACGACGCACTTTTCGCCGCTTTGGCTGCGGGTGGCGCGCGGCTGATGATGGACGGGCATGGCGGCGACTATACGCTCAACCCGCGCGGACAAGCGGCGATGGCGCGCTTCCTCAAGACCGGCCAGTTCCGCCGTTTCGTTCATGAGGTCCGCGCGCACCGCCGCATGACGGGCGCGTCGTGGCGCACCACGATCGCGCTCAATATCCTGCCGCATGTCGCGCCCTGGGCCTTGCCGAGCCATTGGCGAGAGCGCCGCCGGAAGCGCTTGCCCTGGGCCGACCAGCCGATCCACCGCGCCTTCGCCGAGCGGTTGATCGCCGATGGCGTGGTCGATCCGGCACGATTGCGCACGGCAGAGCGCGACCAGACGGATATGCGCCGCAATTTGTCGCATATCCTCGATCGTGTGATTTCAGGCGGTGGCGGCGGAGATCACGCGGCGCGCCACGGTCTCACGCTCACGCGTCCGTTCCACGACAAGCGTGTATTCGAACTGGCGCTTGCGATCCCCGAGGACCTGTATCTGCGCGAGGGGCGCAATCGCTATCTTGCGTGTCGCGCGCTGGCCGATGTCTATCCGGTCGAATTCCAGACGCGCCACCGGCGCAACGACGATGAGATTCCGGATTTTCAGGCGATGATGACGCGGATCAAGCCGCGCTTGCTCGAGGATATCGCGCGGCTCGAACAGTCGGAAAGTCTCGCGGCAATGATCGATTTCGCCAAGATCCGCCGTTTGCTCGACATGCGCGGGCCGGAGGATCACAATTCCGGCTGGGAAGAGGAAAGCCAGGTCGCGCTCGGCGGCTATATGACCGCGCGCATGGTCGAGGCCTTCCGCCGCGACAATAAGTGACGGGCCGGGCAACGCCCGACCCGCCCGCTTCACTCAACGGCAACGCACCTGCGCATTGTTCTGGTCGACGCCCTTCCCGACCAGACCACCGGCAATCGCCCCCAGGATCGTCCCCACCCCGCGCGAATGCCCACCGTCGATAATGTTCCCAAGAACCCCACCCCCCACAGCACCAACAATCAAACCCGTGGTTCCGTCATTACGCTTACAGTAAAACTGTCCATCGCTGCCACGATATACACGATCATTACTTGTCAGGACCCGCTCCTGATACCGCGTGTCATTTCGATAGTAACGCGAGGGATCATAGCCCGCTTCGTCGCGATCATCATAGCGTGGATCGATGTAGTTCGAATCATTGTAACGCGGGTCGTTGTAACGGGGATCATTATAGGATCCTCCCCGTGGATCGCGATAGCCGCGGGCGCGCGCTTGCTGATAGCGGTCGAACTCCGCCCGGAACGCGTTCAGTTCGCCGTTGAAGCGTTGCTGCGCCTGCTGGAAGCGTTGTTCTTCGGCCTGTGTCTGCGCGACCGCCGGAGCGGCTACGGCAAGCGACAGCAGCGCCAGTGCAGGCAGGATTTTCGACAGTCGACGCATCGCAGGCTCTCCAAGAAATGTTACACCCTGCCAACGATACGCCGCCGATTAGGTTGCGGCAATTCTCCGCTCAGCCGATCGCCGCGACCGCGGCTCGCCACGCCGCGCTCTCCGCCGCGAACGTCTTTTTGACCTCGACCGCAACCACACCCTCCGCGCCGATCTCGACCGACCCGGCATAATCATAGGTCGCATTGCCCGACAGCCGCACCATCCCGTCGGCGCTCGCTTCCGCCAGCACCAGCCCGCCGCGGTTGAACACCGTGGCTTCGCGTCCGAACGCCAGCCGCCCGGTCAGGCACGCGGCATAGGTGGACGCGGCCATCGCGCTACCGCAACTGTCGGTCAGCCCGACCCCGCGCTCGAAGGTGCGCACGAACAGCGCATTTTCCCCGCGCATTTCGACGAACGACACGTTCGCGCGGTTAGGGAGCCATGCGGGGGCCGCCTCGCAGCGCTCGCCCAGCGCGACCAATTCGTTTTCATCGATCGCCTCCACGAAACTCACCAGATGCGGATTGGGGATCGCAACCGCCGTGAACGCCTGCGCGCTGCCGAGTTCGGGGATCACCGCATCGATCACGCGCGCCGCGTCGGTCAGCATCGGCCAATTTGCGACCGCGAGGTCGACCGGCCCCGCCACTTCGCGGATCGTGACCACGCCCGGCGCAAGGTCCCGATCCCGCGCAACGCTGGCGTGCGACGTCTTCAATCCCACCGTGGCTTGCGCCACGCCCAACGCCTCGAACCCCGCGCGCGCGACGCAACGCAAGCCATTCAGGCACGTCTCTGCCTCACTTCCATCCGAATTGAACATGCGCATCCCAAAAGAATGCGCATCTTTTCCTTCGGTTAGCAGCAAAATCCCATCGCCCCCCACCGGGCCGTCGCGATCCGCCAACGCCACCGCAACGCGCGACCAGGCAGCGTCATCCAGCGACAGCGCCCGCGCATCGATCATCGGGAAATCGTTGCCCGAGCCGTGACATTTTATGAAATCAAACCGCATGACCGCGCCATAGCTCCTTGCCGCGTCGCGCGCGACTACGGATTGCGCACGCGACCCCGCGTCACGGGCAGAGGACATACCCGATGTCGGGCCTCGCCTGACCTGCCACTTGCGCACGCCAGATGCGTTCCAACGCCTGCATCCCGCTGTCATGCGCGACGCTGACAAGGGTGGCGGCGGTGTCGATAAACCCGCGCCACCGTGTCGCCACGGCAGCGTTAAACGCATCCTGCCCGATTTCGCGGATCAGCGCAGTCGCGGCGTTGGGCGCGAAGAACCACACTGGCTTGGGACCGGGCAGGATACCGCCCTCGCCCCGCTCCGCATGATGCGTCACACCGACACGCAGGCATTGCGCAAGCCGCCCCGAAAGACGTGTGTAAAGCGACGCGACGACATCGGCATTACCCGCAAAATCGATCACCACCGCACTGCCACCGCCAACGTGCTCCGCGACCGTATCGATCGCGTCATAGGCCAGCACGACATCATAAAGCCCGGTCCGCTCGACGAACGCGACATTGCTCGCATTGGTCAACCCGATCCGTCGTACCGTCGGGCTGCTTTCGCGGCCGACATAGGCGGTCCCGAGCGCCGTCTTGCTCGACGCGCTGGTCATCACCACGCTGTCCGCGCCGTGCCAGGCCGCGCGGCGCAGCGTGTCCTCGATCAGGAAGCTCGTGAGGAACAGCGGCTCGAACAGCATTCGCATGTCCTCACGCGATGGGTCATGCGCCGGATCGGCCGCGAGGCGGTGATATTGGTTGTAGACTGGGCTCATCGGCTGACGATGCGCCGCCATGTCACGAAACAACCCGGCCGAGATCTTGCCCGGCTGCACGATCAGATGCGACGCCATCGGCAGATAGCCATAGAGGCGTTCGCCCACCACAATCTCCGGCACCTGCGATGCGATGACGCGGGCGAAACCCCACACCGGCACGATCCCCCAGCCCTCGAGCGCCGGGAAAAAATTCCAATAGCCGACTTGTTCGCCCACTACCGCATAGGTGACGTTGTTGGCGGTGACGGCAAAGGACTCGATCTCGAGCAGCACCTCTCCGGCCCCCGGCACCGGCGCGACCGTCTCGTTGACGGCGATGTGCGTCAACGCGTCACGGCGTACCAGCATTTCACGTTTTACGGGCATCATGATCCTCTCGATGGCGATCCTCTCGAAATTGGATCGTCTGCGATGCCACCGTAGCGTTCGAGATATCGACACACAAATGGCGGGCCGCAGGCAGCGATCGGCACTGGTCTCGCCGCGTCCGCGCGGCTTAAGATGCAGCCGCATAATCCATTGAGACAGGGGGCCTTCATTTCGTCGCAACGTCGCGGAGAATCGATCGGCGGGCGTCTGTTCGCGTTTGACCGACGTATCGTGCTCAACGGCGCGCGGGCCGCTTTTGCATCATGGCAGGACCGGCTCGTATCAGCACTTGGAATATCCGTCCTGCTCGCCGCGTCTCGGGCGTGGGTCGCCGATCTCAGCTGGTGGACGGCGGCGGCGGTCGGTTCTGCGGTGGCCATCGCCGTCGGCATGAGCGTGGCGCGATTGATCGCGTCGCGCCTGGCCTTCCACACCAGTGACGGCGCGCTCGCCGCCGATGCGCTGCAAGGCCAGGCGCGTCGGCGCTACGCCCTTGCATGGCACGGGATCGGACTCATGACCATGGCCGTGGTCACCCTGATCGTCCGCGCTCCGCTCTTGGGGTTCAGCCTGGCCAGCTATGTCGGCGGCCCGATCCTAGCCGGGGCTACTGCTGCTTTCGACCCGGGCCGACATTCGACGCGCGTGCGAAACGGACAGCGCAAGGCGCGGACATGGGCACAAAGCCACCGCGCAGGAATCTTAAGCGCCGCAATCCTGATGCTGACGCTGCTGCTCCCCGGCATCGAACGCGGCAGCAGCGCGATGATGGCGATCGCCACGGTCGCGGCGACGCTCCTCGCATTGTCGTTGACCGGGGTCGATGACGAAGTCGTTCGCTTCCTGACGATCAGCGGCCAGGGCCCGTGGCAGATCATCTGGCGTCAGGCGCGGAGCGTGATTGTGTTTGCGGTTCTTGCAGCGCCGCTCCTAGCTGTCTGCGCAAATTCGGCGCTCGCCGCGATCGTCGTCGCGGTTGCCGCTGTCGCGCTGTTGCTGATGAGCGCGCGTATTCTCGCCTATCGGCTTTACCCCAGGCGGTCGGCCGATTTCATCATTTCGATCCTGTGCGCGATGCTGTTGTTCGTGGCCTTCTCGATGCCCGTCCTTGCGCCGGTGCTTGGCGTCCTCCTGATCTGGCACCTGTCGCGGCGCGCCGGACCGAAGACGTGGCTGATCGCATGAACCCCATCGTCCAACTTCACGCCGCCTCGGTCGATCGCGGCGACACGCGCGTCGTGCACGACGTCGATCTGGCGATCGCACCGGGAAGCTGGTTCGGCATGATCGGCGCGAACGGATCCGGGAAGACCAGCTTGCTGCGCGCGCTCGGCGGTCGCTTACCCTTTGCCGCCGGCTCGTGCAGGATCGCCGGGGAAGAGCTGGTCTTGGATCGGGCCGGCCGCGCTACGCGCTTCGGCTTCGCACCTCCCGCGGACACATTGCCCAACGCCTTGCGCGTCGGCGAAGCGTTCGAACTCATCGGCGGCGCGAACAACGAACTTCTGGCCCATCTCGGGCCGCTACGAACCATCTTTGCGCTCAATTCCTTGCTGGACCGCTGGATCGGTGATTGTTCGGCGGGGATGCGCCAGCGAATTGCAATCAGCCTTGCCTTTATCGGCGCGCCCGAATGCGTCATTCTGGACGAACCGTTCAACTGGCTCGACCCGGTCGTCAGTTTCGATTTGCGGCGCGCGTTGCGGGCAATGGCTGAAGGTGGCCTGACGCTGATCACCGCCTTGCACGATCTCGGCACGCTGGCGGCGGCCTGCGATAGCGGCCTTGTGCTCGCGGATGGCCGCGTGGCGATGGCGCTGGACGAGGTCACGCTTCGGACCGCCGCTAAAAATCCCTTCGAGTTCGAACACCGCATGATCGATCTGCTGCGCTCCAACGCCAGACTCTGACCGGGCCACCGGTGGCCGGGGCCCGGGCCGCACCCCGGGTCAGCGCAGACCGTAATGGTCCCCCAACCGATCGAGTGCCAAGGTCAGCACGATCCGACCGGCGCGCTGCGGCCAGCCGAGCGCCTTTTCCGCGACGGGCAGGCCCTCACACGCACAAACGACGCGCCACAGGATATCGCGCAGGCCTCGCCCAACCTCGTCCATCGCGGCGTCGAAGCGGCGCTTGGCAGCGATCTGTGCCAGCGTCGGGTCTAGCCCGGCGGCACCGCCATCGATGCGCGCCGTCCATTGCATCGTCACGCGCGGCCCCAGCGCCGCCATCTCGTAATCCGCGCGCAACCGCTCCCCCGCCTCGAACTGACGCGCATCGACCAGCCCGCGCGACCGCAGCCAGCCGAGCGGCGATTCGGCCAGGTTGACCGTCACGCTCCGCCGCGATCGCACACCAGGCGCAGGCGCCCGCGTCGATGCGGTACCCAATTCGTCAATCGGCCGCTCTACCAGTTCCCGCATTGCCCGACTCCTGACCATGAACCAGCATGGCAGTTGCCATGACGGCGTGATTGTAGGACAGAGCGAAAAACCGATTTGGTTAGGAAGGTGCTATGATTACGGCCATCCGCGAAGTGCGCCGGGCTAAGGGCATGACACTCGACGACGTTGCCCGCGCTTGCAAACCGCCAACCACGGCACAGACGATCGGGCGGCTGGAAACCGGCACACGAACCGTCTCGGTCGCCTGGCTAAACCGTATTGCCGATGCGCTTGGCGTGCGCGCTGCCGATCTCGTGACATTGCCGGATCGGCCCGATATCCCGGTCGCCGCTTTGCTCGACGGGGGCGGGGCCTATGCGCCAAGCGGCCCGCGACGATCGTTCCGCCAAGTGCGGCCCCCGACCATATCGCCGTTTCGGTCCACGCCGGTGTGGGGGATTATCGCGCTGGCGACCAGATCTGGTGCAGCCGGATGCCATCGGCACGCTATGCCGAGGCTCTTAACCGCGACGTGCTCGTGCCGCGGCCGGCGGGCCGGTTTCTGTTCGGACGCTTGATCGGGCGCGACGACGGTAAACTCCATCTGCTGCCGCTCGGGCCAAGCGCGCGCCAGCAGGTCGTGGCCGATCCACCCTGGATCGCTGTAGCGTCTACCTTGGTTCGCTCGCTATGATCCGCAGCGCCATCGTCGCCGCGCTGTTCGCGCTGCAGGCCGCCCCCCAGATCGAGGTCCCAGCGCCCCCGCCGATCGAGCAAGCGCGGATCTTCGCGACCTATCCGCACGATACCGCTGCCTTCACGGAAGGGCTGCTGATCGATCACGGGCAGCTTTACGAAAGCACGGGGCGCGAGGGGCAATCCGACATCCGCCGCGTCGATCTCAAAACGGGCCGCGTGCTCGCACGGGCCAAGCTATCTGCAAGCCTGTTCGGCGAGGGTATCGTTGCATGGCAGCGCCATTTGTTCAGCGTGACCTGGCACGGCGGCCAGGGCTTTCGCTGGACGCTGCCCGGCCTGAAGCGCAGCGGCGGATTTCGCTATAGCGGCGAAGGTTGGGCGATGACCGACGACGGTCAAAATCTGATTCTGTCCGACGGCACACCGGTATTGCGCTTTCTCGATCCGGTTACGCTCAAGGTAGTGCGGCGGCTGACGGTTACGATCGGGGGACGCCCGCTCGAACGGCTTAACGAGCTCGAATATGTCCGGGGCGAGCTGCTCGCCAACGTATGGATGACGCGCTACGTCGTGCGCATCGATCCCGCGACGGGGAAGGTGAAGGGCATCATCGACCTCACACCGCTGATCGCCAAGATTGCCCTCACCGATCGCGACTCGGTCGCGAACGGCATCGCGTACGATCGTGACGCAAACAAGCTCTACGCGACAGGCAAGAACTGGCCAACGCTGTTCGAAATCGCGCTCCCGGGCGGATAACCGCACGTAGGTAGGAGCGACGATTTCCATACTTTCTATGTGGCGCCTGACGTGCTCCCCAGAATTCATGCCATTGGTAAGTTAGCTCGTCAGATGGAGACGAGTGATGCGGCGAGGCCGATTTACCGAGGATCAGATCATAGGCGTGCTGCGCGAGCATGAAGCTGGCGTGAAAACGGCCGACCTGTGCCGCAAGCACGGGATCAGCGACGCGACCTTTTACAACTGGAAGTCGAAGTACGGCGGGCTGACGGTGTCCGACGCGGCGCGGTTGCGAGCGCTCGAGGACGAAAACCGCCGGCTGAAGAAGCTGTTGGCAGAGTCGATGCTGGACGTGTCGGCGTTGAAGGATTTGCTGGGAAAAAACTGACTCGGTCTGCGGAGCGCTACGCTGCGGTGGAGAAGTTGATGGCCGACCACGGCTTCTCTGAGCGTCGCGCCTGCAGGCTGATCGGGGTCAACCGGTCGGCATGGCAATATGAGCCGCTTCGCGGGCAGGACGATGCTGTCCGCGTGCGGATGCGTGAGATCGCCAACGAGCGTCGGCGGTTCGGCTATCGGCGGCTGGCGATCCTGCTCAAGCGTGAGGGCAAAGGCATGAACCTGAAGAAGGTGTACCGGCTGTATCGCGAGGAGCGGCTGACGGTGCGCAAGCGTGGCGGTCGGAAGCGAGCGTTGGGTACGCGGGCGCCCATGGCGATCCCGCAGGAACCCAACCAGCGCTGGTCGCTCGACTTCGTATCGGACTCGTTGGCCTGCGGCCGGCGGTTCCGCATGCTCAACGTGATCGACGATTACAGCCGTGAGTGCCTGGGGTGTATCGTCGACACCTCGCTGTCAGGTCGGCGGGTCGTTCGGGAGTTGAGCGCCATCGCCGAACGTCGCGGGCTGCCGTGCATGGTGGTCAGCGACAACGGAACCGAGCTGACCAGTCACGCCGTCCTCGCCTGGTGCCAGGACACCGGGGTCGAATGGCATTACATCGCCCCGGGCAAACCGCAGCAGAATGGCTTTGTGGAATCATTCAATGGTCGCTTGCGCGACGAGTGCCTGAACGAGCACCTGTTCCCTACGCTGGCTGCGGCGAGACGGATCATCGAGGCATGGCGGACGGACTACAACACCGTTCGTCCGCACAGCAGCCTTGGCGGGTTGGCACCCGCCGAGTTTACGAACCGCCCCCGCCAAGGGCATATGGACACCGAAGCTAACTTATCAGCGGCCTGAAAACGGGGAGCAGGTCATTACCAATGGCATGAATTCTGGGGAGCACGTCAAGCGAGCCAATGACGGAGACGCTTGCCCAGTCGTTCGACCTGCTGCTGCCACCACCGGCAAATGCGTTGCTAAGCGGTACGGCGTGGCAGCGTTTGCGGAAGGCCGCCAGCCGATGCCGGCGCCCGAGGCATCCACAGCGGTGATTCGGTGGCAGCCCCAAAGCTGCCGCTCATTGAGCACACCCGCGCGAGCGACACCGCTTGCTTGTGCAATCCGCCCCGACGGCAGGACGCACCGGCCACCCCATTTGCGCGTGCGATCGACGGCGGGGAGTGTTCGGTAGTGTGGAGCTTCCTTGCGAGCGTTAGCCACAAAAAAACCGCCTCGGGATAACCTGAGACGGTTTGGTATTGGTTTGGTTGGTTGCGGGGACAGGATTTGAACCTGTGACCTTCAGGTTATGAGCCTGACGAGCTACCGGGCTGCTCCACCCCGCGCCAACGGAGCCTGGGAGAGACGCAAACGCCTCCGACGAAGCGGAGGCGTACGACCCTCACGGGCAAACAAGGGAATGGGTTCCAGGAGAGCCGAACATTGACGGTTCACCGGCTGCAATGCCTGGCGACGACCTACTCTTCCAGCACTTAAGTGCTAGTACCATCGGCGCAGTCTGGTTTCACGGCCGAGTTCGGGATGGGATCGGGTGGGGCACAGACGCTATAGCCACCAAGCAATGAAGCCGGTGAACAGTCAAAATTCGGTTCAAAATCGATGCACGTTTACCAGTGTAGTGATAGTTTTATCAGGCGTTGCAACTCAATCATCCGACGCATCGTCTGATCAATGCTGGTTACCCAGGATTGTCATTGATGGTGGGACTCTCAAGCGCGAATAGAGCAATTAGTATCGGTTAGCTCCATGGATTACTCCACTTCTACATCCGATCTATCAACGTCATGGTCTCTGACGGCTCTATGAAATCTTATCTCGAGGGAGGCTTCCCGCTTAGATGCTTTCAGCGGTTATCCCGTCCATACATAGCTACCCTGCTGCGCTCTTGGCAGAACGACAGGTACACCAGAGGTATGTTCAACCCGGTCCTCTCGTACTAGGGTCAACTCCTCTCAAATTTCGACGCCCACGGCAGATAGGGACCAAACTGTCTCGCGACGTTCTGAACCCAGCTCACGTACCACTTTAATTGGCGAACAGCCAAACCCTTGGGACCTGCTCCAGCCCCAGGATGTGATGAGCCGACATCGAGGTGCCAAACAACCCCGTCGATATGAGCTCTTGGGGGTTATCAGCCTGTTATCCCCGGCGTACCTTTTATCCGTTGAGCGATGGCCCTTCCACGAGGGACCACCGGATCACTATGACCGACTTTCGTCTCTGCTCGACTTGTCAGTCTCGCAGTCAGGCGGGCTTATGCCATTGCACTCTAACAGACGGTTTCCAACCGTCCTGAGCCCACCATTGCGCGCCTCCGTTACTCTTTAGGAGGCGACCGCCCCAGTCAAACTACCCGCCACAGAGGGTCCCTCACCCGGTTTCACGGGTGCAGGTTAGACATCAGAAAACAACAGGGTGGTATTTCACCTATGGCTCCACACCGGCTGGCGCCAATGCTTCAAAGCCTCCCACCTATGCTACACAGTTCTTTCCTAATGCCACTCTGAAGCTGCAGTAAAGGTGCACGGGGTCTTTCCGTCTAACCGCGGGAACCCCGCATCTTCACGGGGAATTCAATTTCGCTGAGCATGTCCTGGAGACAGTGGGGAAGTCGTTACGCCATTCGTGCAGGTCGGAACTTACCCGACAAGGAATTTCGCTACCTTAGGACCGTTATAGTTACGGCCGCCGTTTACCTGGGCTTCATTTCAGAGCTTGCACCCCTCCACTTAACCTTCAGGCACCGGGCAGGCGTCAGGCCCTATACGTCGTCTTGAAGCCGACTTAGCAGAGCCCTGTGTTTTTGCTAAACAGTCGCTACCCCCTGGCCTGTGCCCCCCATGAGTGCTTGCGCATACATGGGGCCTCCTTCTTCCGAAGGTACGGAGGCAATTTGCCGAGTTCCTTCAGGACACTTCTCTCAAGCGCCTTGGTATACTCTACCAGACCACCTGTGTCGGTTTCGGGTACGGTCTATACGGTGGGGCTATTTCCTGGGACCTCTTCGAAGCCCTTCCAATCCAATAAGGAAGAACAACACACGAGATCCGTCACACACCACCAGGCCCACGAATATTAACGTGGTTCCCATCGACTACCCCCTTCGGGCTCGTCTTAGGGGCCGGCTCACCCTGCGCGGATTAGCCTTGCGCAGGAACCCTTGGTCTTTCGGCGAAAGGGCATCTCACCCTTTTTATCGCTACTCATGTCTGCATTCGCACTTCCGATACCTCCACGACCCATTACCAGATCGCTTCACAGGCTTACGGAACGCTCCGCTACCGCGTGCTTGCGCACACCCTAAGCTTCGGTGCATCACTTTAGCCCCGTTACATCTTCG